>JAXDHQ010000102.1:0-13996 GCA_034664395.1 Solirubrobacteraceae bacterium
GCCGGCGGGGGCGTCCTCGAGCACGACGCAGTCGGCGGGGTCGACGCCGAGCTCGCGCGCGGCGAGCAGGTAGCCCTCGGGGTCGGGCTTGCCCCGCGCCAGCCGCTCGGGCGTGACGAGCACATC
Organism: Solirubrobacteraceae bacterium; assembly: GCA_034664395.1. GTDB lineage: Bacteria > Actinomycetota > Thermoleophilia > Solirubrobacterales > Solirubrobacteraceae > JAOPZW01. The sequence continues at coordinate 127 of JAXDHQ010000102.1, forward strand.
GGGCACCGGCAGGCCGACGACGCCGAGCCGCGCGGTGGCCAGCGGCACGGTGCACGAGGTCACGACGGCCACCGTGCCGCCGCCGGTCAGCAGCTCGCGCGCGCCGGGCAGCGCGACGACGCCATCGGTGTCGGCGGCCTGGCGCAGGTCGATGGCGCGCGACTGCTCGGCGGCGTCGAGATGCGGCGCCAGCGTGGCGATGACCTCGCCCGAGGGCCGGCCCTGCTGCACGCCCTCGATCGCGGTCGGCTCCACCCCGTGCTCGGCGCCCCACGCCCGCCACGCGCGCATGATCGACGCGTGCGAGTCGACGAGGACTCCGTCGAGGTCGCTGAGGACGACCCTCACGCCGCCACCGGCTGGGCCTCGTGGGCGACGCCGGCGCCGGCCAGGCGCGTGGTCGGCGCCAGCAGGACCACCATCGTCGCCAGCGCGACCAGGAGCACGAGCGCCACCGGCAGGCCCAGCAGCTCGGCGACGCCGCCGATGGTCGGCGGACCGACGAGGAAGCCCAGGTAGCCGGTGCTCGACACCGCGGCCAGCCCGATGCCCGCCGTCATCCCGGGCACGTGCCCCGAGGCGCGGAAGACGATCGGCACCACGCCGGCCATGCCCGCGCCGAGGCAGGCGAACCCGACGACGGCGGCCACCGGCTGTGCCACGACGAGCGCGGTCCCGAAGCCGATGGCGGCCACGGTCCCGCCCACGCGCACGACGGTCTGGGGGCCGAAGCGGTCGACCAGCCGGTCGCCGAAGATCCGGCCGAGGGTCATCGCCACGCTGAACGCGGTGAAGCCGAGGGCCGCGACGGCGGCGCTCGTCCCCAGCTCGTCGCGCAGGTAGACGCCGCTCCAGTCGGCCGAGGCGCCCTCGACGAGCAGGCAGGCGAAGGCGAGCGCGCCGAGCGCGAGCAGGCGCCGCGGCGGGCGGACGAAGAGCGGCGCGTGGTGGCCGACGGCGTCGGCGCCGGCGTCCAGGAAGCGGCGCGACCACGTCAGCCCGATCGCCGCCGCGGCGGCGCCGACGAGCGCGAGGTGGGCGCGCACGTCGAGCCCGGCGGCCGCGGCCAGCGCGCCCAGCGCGCCGCCGGCCAGGCCGCCGAGCGAGAAGGCGGCGTGGAAGCCGGCGAAGATCGAGCGGTCGTAGCCGCGCTCCACGGCGACGCCGTGGGCGTTCATCGTCACGTCGCACGAGCCCATCGCCGCGCCGAAGAAGAGCATCCACGCGCACAGGAGCGGCAGGCTCGGCATCAGCGCCACCGAGCCGGCGGCCAGGCAGAGCAGGGCGAACGACACCCGCGTGGCACGGCGGCTGCCCATGCGCGCCGCGAACGCGCCGGCGAGCGGCATGGCCACGATCGCGCCGATCGCGCCGCACGCGAGCGCGATGCCGAGGCCGCCGTCGGAGAGCCCCACGTGGTCGCGCACGGCGGGGATCCGCGCCGCCCACGAGCCGAACATGACGCCGTTGAGGAAGAAGATGGACGCGACGGCGGCGCGCGCCTGACGCGGCGTGCCGGTCATACGCGGACGACCTCCACGCCGGCGTCGCGGTAGGCGCCGAGGTCGGCGTCGGGCGCGTCGGTGACGAGCGTGTCGATGCGCTCGACGTCGGCGACCGCGTACGGGCCGGTGGTGCCGAGCTTGACCGCGGTGGTGAGGCTCAGCAGCCGCCCGGCGCCCTCGATCATCGCCCGCACGACGAGGGCCTCCTCGCGGTGGCGCAGGCTCAGGCCGGTGCGCGGGTGCAGGGAGCAGGCGGTGAGCACGCAGACGTCGGGTCGCACGAGCGCCAGCGCCGCGACCGCCTCGGGTCCGGTGACCGTCCGCGCGGCCGGGTGCAGCCGGCCGCCGACGAGGTCGACGGTCAGGCGCGCCTGGTCGGCGAGCGCCACGGCGATGTCGGGGCTCGTGGCGATGACCGTCGCCTCGAGGTCGTGCGGCAGCCGACGGGCGAACTCGAGCGTCGTCGTGCCGCCCGAGAGCGCGATGACCTCGCCGGCGCGGACGAGGCCGACGGCCGCCTGGGCGATCGCGGCCTTGGCCGCGGTGTCCTCGGGCAGGCGGTCGACGAAGGCGTCCGGGCCGGGCGAGCCCGGCGGCAGCGCGCCGCCGTGGACCCGGCGCAGGGCGCCGGCGTCGGCCAGCTCCTGGAGGTCGCGGCGCACGGTGTCCAGCGAGACCCGCAGGCGCAGGGCGAGGTCCGATGCCCGGACCTTGCCCTCGGCGCCCAGCCACCGCAGGATCAGCTCCCGGCGCTCCTGGGCGAGCAGCTCGCGTGTCGGGGCCACGGCCACGACACGCAGATTAGCGCACAAAACCGCAGAAGCACGCATGCCCGGACCGGCGGTCAGGCCGGCCCGGGCGCAGGCGTGCCGCCTCAGCGGCAGACGGCGAGGATCGTGCCCTCGACCGTCTGGCCGGCGGGCGTGTTGTTCGCGTCGAACGTGACGAGCCCGTTGACGAACCGCTTGTGGTCGTAGTGGCCGAGGCCCATGACGTTGAAGCCGACCTTGCCCTGGCGGGCCAGGCCGCGCAGGGTCTTGCCCGCGGGACAGCGCATCGTCAGCGCGCCGTAGGCGGCCTCGGTCCCGCGCGTGAACTTGACCTGGCGGCCGATCAGCACGTAGCCGGCGGGGACGTCGCGGCCGGCGCGGACCGCGCTCACCCCGCCCACGTCGACCGGGCTCTTCTGCCCGGCGGACGCGACGGTCGTGCGCGGCGAGATCGAGATCTGCATGTCGACGGCCTGGTCGGCGGCGACGGCGCTGCCCGCGCCGGCCGCGGCGAGCGCGCCGGCGGCGGCGATGCTGGTGAGGATTCGCTTGGAGGAGAACATGGTGAGCATGGTGCCGCCGCGCGGCGGCCGCCGGGGCGCACCAAGGTGGCCGGCGCTCACACCTGCAACGGCCGCAGCGCCGGGTACAGCGCGCGGAAGCGCTCGCGGACCGGCGCGTAGGCCTGGACCCAGTCGGGGCGCGGCTCGACGGTCCGGGTCACGTGGACGCAGGCGTCGACCGCCTGGCGCGGGCCGTCCCACACGCCGGCGGCGACGCCCCCGAGCAGCGCCGCGCCGTAGGCGGCGCCCTCGTCGACGACGGTGACCTCGAGCGCGAGCTCGAGCACCGAGGCGATGATCGACAGCCACAGCTCCGAGCGGGCGCCGCCGCCCGACACGCGGCCCGTGGCCGGCCGGCCGCCGAGGTCCTCGACGAGGTCGAGCGCGTCGCGCAGCCCGAATGCCACGCCCTCGAGCACCGCGCGGGCGAGCGCCCCCGCGTCGTGGCGCAGGCTCAGGCCGGTGAACGCGCCGCGCGCGGCGGGGTCGGCGTGCGGCGTGCGCTCGCCGGCGAGGTAGGGCGCGAACAGGGCGCCCTCCACCCCGGGCTCCCACGCGGCGGCGCCGGTGAGCAGTTCCTCGTAGGTCGCGCCGATCGCGTCGCGCAGCCAGGCGAGCGAGCCCGCGGCGCTGAGCATGACGCCCATCACGTGCCAGGCGCCGGGCACGGCGTGGCAGAAGGCGTGGACGCGCGCGGCCGGGTCGTGGGCGTAGCGGTCCAGGGCGGCGAAGACGACGCCGCTCGTCCCCAGCGCGACCGCGGCTGGGCCGCCCTCGGCCACGACGCCGACGCCGAGCGCCCCCGCCGCCTGGTCGCCGGCGCCCGCCGCCACCGGCACGCCGCCGTGCGTGACGCCCGACACGACGGGCGCCTCGTGGACCGTGGGCAGCCACGCCGGGTCGACGTCCAGCGCGCCGATCACCTCCTCGCTCCAGCGCCGCCCCGCGACGTCGAAGAGCAGCGTGCCCGACGCGTCGGCGACGTCGGTGGCGTGCTCGCCCGTCAGCCGCAGGCGCACGTAGTCCTTGGGCAGCAGCACGTGCGCGATCCGGGCGTGGACGTCGGGCTCGTGCTCGGCCAGCCACAGGAGCTTGGGCGCGGTGAAGCCCGCCAGCGCACGGTTGCCGGTCAGCTCCACCAGCCGCTCCAGGCCGACGCGCGCCTCGATCTCCTCGCACTGGGCCTGCGTGCGCCCGTCGTTCCACAGGATCGCCGGGCGCAGCGGGCGGTCGGCCGCGTCGAGGGCGACGAGCCCGTGCATCTGCCCCGACAGCCCGATGCCCGCCGACCCGGCTGCGTCGAGCTCCTCGAGCACCCCGACGGCCGCGCGCCACCAGTCGTCGGGGTCCTGCTCGCTCCAGCCCGGCCGCGGCGTCGACAGCCGGTGGCCGCGCTCGGCCACCGCCAGCACCGCGCCGGTCTGGTCGATGGCCACGCCCTTGGTCGAGGACGTGCCCACGTCGAGGCCGATCAGGCGCGTCATGCCCCCAGCGCGGCGTACACCAGCTCGTAGGCGGCGACGGCGTCCTTGCGCGACTGCGCCTCGCGCAGCGCGACGTCGTCGATGCGCCCGGCGACGCCGTCGATGAAGCTCCACTGCCTGACCGAGCGCTCGACGGCGCCGACCTGGTCCTCGGTGTACGGGTAGAGGTCGAAGCCCAGGCGCTCGCCGCCCGACCCGTAGCCGACGCGCCGCAGCTCGAGCGCGAGCTCGAGCGTCTCCATGAACGCCGTGGCGCCGACCATGTTGTCGTCGTCGAACGTGCCCCAGCCCGAGTTGGCGTGCTGGTGGCCGAGCAGCCCCTCGGCGGCCAGCAGCGCCGCGTACTCGGGCAGGTGCTCGCCGTTCATGATCAGGTGCTGCCAGTCCATGTTGACCTGGATGTTCTCCACGCCCTGGACGCGCAGCTTGTGGATGACGTGCAGCGTCATCCCGATGTTGCGCATGAGGATCTTCATCGCCGGCTCGGAGTTCTTGTGCTCGAGGAAGAGCTTGCGCCCGTGGCGCTCGAGCACCTCGGCCGCCCGCCCGATCCCCTCGATGAGCCACGCCCACGACTCGGCGTAGGGCGTCTGGAACGGGTAGTTGTAGCCCTCGATCCCGGGCCAGATGATGAAGTGCGCGCCGATCTCGCCGGCGAACTCGCACGCCTCCAGCGTGATCTGCACGGCCTCCTCGCGCAGCTTGGGATCGGGCGAGACGAGCCCGCCCCGGCCGAAGCGCGGGTCGAGGTGCAGGCCGCTGGCCAGGCAGTAGATCCCGTGGCCGTCGAGCGCGTCGCGGACCTCGTCGAGGTTGTCGCGCGACAGCTCGGCGCCGTAGTGGAACTCGTAGTCGTCCATGAGGTCGCCCAGGCCGGTCACGGCGCGGCGGACCTTCTGGGCGGTCGACTCGGCGCCGTGCTCGGGCTGGTAGCCCACCGGCACGAAGCGGGTCACCATCCCGCCCAGCGCCCAGATCCCGAGCGACGTCTTCATGCGATTGGGCACGGCTGGCTCCTCTCGACGGACTCGTACAGGGCGGCGATCGTCTTCGCCTGCGCGACGGCGTCGGCACGGCCGAACAGCGGGTCGCGCTCGCCGCGCACGGCGGCCTCGAAGTCGGCCAGCTCGAGCGCGTAGGAGTTGGCCGGCCCGGACTCGACGCGCTCGACGCCGCCGGCCCGGCGGACCTCGATGACCGCCTCGCGGCCGTGCCACGGGTCGTCCATGAACAGCGAGCCCTCGCTGCCCACGGCCTCGAGCTGGTCGCCACCGAGGTAGGACAGCCCGCAGTCGAAGTGCGCGAGCACGTCGCCCGGGAAGCGCAGGGTCGCGGTCAGCGCGACGTCGACGCCGCCGCGCCCGCCGAGGACGGCCTCGGCGTAGGCGCGCTCGGGCTCGGCGCCCGCCAGCGCCCGGCAACCGCTGACGCAGTAGCAGCCGACGTCCATCAGGCCGCCGCCCTCGAGGTCGGCCTGCAGGCGGATGTCGTCGGGGTCGGTCGCGGTGAAGGCGAACGCCGCGCGGATCGTGCGCAGCTCGCCGATCTCGCCGGCGGCCAGGAGCTCGCGCGCCCGGCCGAGCTGGGGGTGGTGGCGCCACATGAAGGCCTCGGCCAGGACGCGTCCCTCGCCCTCGGCCACGTCGAACGCGCGCTCGACGTCGTCCGGGTGGCGGCTCAGCGGCTTCTCGCACAGCACGTGCTTGCCGGCCTGCAGCGCCCGCACCGACCACTCGACGTGCATCGAGTTGGGCAGCGGGATGTAGACGGCGTCGATCTCGGGATCCGCGAGCAGCTCCTCGTAGGAGCCGTACGCGCGCGCCAGTCCCTTCTCGCGCGCGAACGCGTCGGCGCGCCGCACGTCGCGCGACGCGACGGCGACGAACTCCTGATCGCTGCCGCTGTTCAGCAGCGCGTCCGTGATCCTGGCGGTGGAGAGGATGCCCCAGCGCAGCGCCATCGGCCCTGCCTCCTTTGGTCGTTGTTCGTGTGGCCGGGGGGCGGGGCCCCGCGGAGAGCGGACGCAGAGGCCGCCCGCACCCCCGGCCCTCACGCTCTGCCGGCCGACTCGCGCCCGCGTCGGGAGATCGAGTCGACCGTCACCGCCAGCAGCAGCACGCCACCGGTGATGACGAACTTCTCGCCGGAGCCCAGGCCGAGCAATCCCAGGCCGTTGTCGATCGACGCGATGACGAGCGCGCCGAGGATGGCCGACTTGACGTGGCCGCGCCCGCCGAACAGCGACGTGCCGCCGATGACCGCGGCGGCGATCGAGTACAGCAGGATCGAGCCGCCGCCGGCGCCCGTGTCGACCGAGCGCAGCCGCGAGGCGAGCACGATGCCGCCGAGCGCGGCCATCATCGAGCAGATCGCGAAGCAGGCGATTCGCACGTTGTCGACGTTGATGCCCGCGCGCCGCGCCGCCTCGGCGTTGCCGCCGACCGCGTAGACGTGACGCCCGAACCGCGTCCGGTTGAGGACGTAGGTCCAGAACATGTACAGGCCCGAGAGGACCAGCAGCACGTACGGGATGCCGCGGTCCTGGTTGCAGACGTAGACCACCGCCAGCACGGCGACCGCCAGGCCCGCGACGCGGATGAGCAGCAGCGAGTCGGGCAGGGCCGCGAGCCCCGCCTTGCGGCGCTGCATGCGCTGGAAGCCGAGCACCCCCGCGTAGGCCGCGATCGCGACGCACCCGAGGATCCAGGCCGCGCCGGTCGAGATGAAGTTGTTCGCGAAGCCGACGAAGAAGTTGTTCTGGATGATCACGGTGCCCTTGTCGGCGATCAGCAGCAGCACGACGCCGTTCCATCCGAGCAGGCCGGCGAGCGTGACCACGAACGACGGGACGCCGACCTTCGTGATGATCAGCCCCTGCAGCACCCCGATGGCCAGTCCGGCGCCGAGGGCGAGGACGAGCGCCGGGCCCGCCGCGAACACGTTGTGGTTGTCGGGGAACGTGAGCAGGGCGACGATGACGCCCGCAACGCCGCTGACGTAGCCGACGGACAGGTCGATCTCGCCCAGCAGCAGGACGAAGACGATGCCCATCGCGATCGTGGTGATCGCCGCCGCCTGGACGATGAGGTTGACGAAGTTCCCCGCCGTCAGGAAGTTCGAGTTCTTCGTCTGGAAGATCAGCGCGATGACGACGAGCCCGACGATGATCGGCAGCGAGCCGAGCTCGCCCGCCTTGACGCCGACCCACCAGCGCCGGGCGTAGGCGCCGAGCGATTCGCGGCCGGGAGCGGCGGCGGCCGTCGCCGAGGACGGCTCGACCGGGGCCGGAGCGGTGGCGCTCACGCGATCACCTCCGCGGCGTGGCCGGGGACCTTGGACAGCTTGCCCGCGGTGATCGCCTCGACGACCTGCGTCTGGGTGACGTCGGCGCGCCGGTACTCGGCCACGTTCTGGCCCAGGCGCAGCACGGTGATCGAGTCCGCCACCTCGAAGATGTCGTGCAGGTTGTGCGAGATGAGCACGACGGCGAGGCCCTGCTCGCCCAGCCGGCGCACGAGGTCGAGCACCTGTCGGGTCTGGGCCACGCCCAGGGCGGCGGTCGGCTCGTCGAGGATGACGACCCTCGAGTTCCACATGACCGCCTTGGCCACGGCGACCGACTGGCGCTGGCCGCCGGACAGCCCGGCCACGAGCTGGCGCACCGAGCGGATCGTCGTCACCGACAGCGACGACAGCGTCTCGTTGGCGCGCTTCTCCATCGTGACCTCGTCGAGCGCGCGCAGCGGCCCGGAGACCTCCTCGCGCCCGAGGTACATGTTCTGCACGACGTCGAGGTTGTCGGCCAGGGCGAGGTCCTGATAGACGACCTCGATGCCCAGGCGCGCCGCGTCCTTGGGCCCGTGGATCGTCACCGGCTCGCCGTCGAAGAACACCTCGCCGGAGTCGATCGTGTAGATCCCGGCGATGCACTTGATCAGGGTGGACTTGCCCGCGCCGTTGTCGCCGACGAGCGCCATGACCTCGCCCGCGGACACGTGGAAGTCCACCTCGTACAGGGCCTGCACGGCGCCGAAGCTCTTCGACACCCCGCGCAGCTCCAGCATTGGTGGTGTTGCGCTCACGCTCTCTGCTCCTCCGTTCGCTCTCTCTCCGAGCGGAGGCGCCGCCCCCCGCGGCGCCTCCGTCCGGTCACGTCAGATCAGATCCCCGCCTTCGTGCACAGCGGGGCGTACTTCCCGACGCACACGTCGGTGCGCTTGAGGAAGCCGTCGTCGAAGACGACCTTGACGTTGTCCTTGGTGATCGGCTGCGGGGTCAGCAGCACCGACGGAACCTCACGCGAGGTGTCGTTGGACTTGCCGTTGACGAGCCCGGCGGGCGGCGGCGAGCCCTTGACCAGAGCGATCGCGAGCTGCGAGGCGGCGTCGGCCTCCTTCTTGACCGCCTTGTAGACCGTCATGCACTGGTCGCCCGCGAGGATGTTCTGGATGCCCTGCGGCGTCGCATCCTGGCCGGTGACCGGGAGCTGCTTGAGCTTGCGCGCCTTGAGCGCCGACACCACCGAGTTGCCGAGGCCGTCGTTGGCCGCCAGCACGCCGTCGATCTTGTTGTTGGACTTCTGCAGCATCTGCTCGAAGATCGTCAGCGCCTTCTGGTTGTCCCAGTCGGGCACGGACTGGTCGGCGACCTTCTTGGCCTTGCCGGAGCTGTAGAGCGGCTTGAGGACCGAGTCGTAGCCCTGCTTGAACAGCGTGGCGTTGTTGTCGGTCGGCGAGCCGTTCAGCTCGGCGATGTTCGGCGTGCTCACGCCGTCCTTCTGCAGGCAGTTGACGAGCCCCTGACCCTGCAGCTTGCCGACCTGCACGTTGTCGAAGGACACGTAGTAGTCGGCCTGGCCCTTGAGCGTCAGGCGGTCGTAGTCGATCACCTTCACGCCGCGCGACTTGGCATTGGCCTCGATCGCGGCGCCCGAGCCCGAGTCGAGGTTCACCAGCAGCAGGACCTTCGCCCCGTTGGTGATGAGCTGCTCGGCCTGCTGCTGCTGGGTGGACTTGTCGTTCTGGGCGTTGTCGATCGTCGACTGCACGCCGGCGGACTTGAACGCGGCCGCCAGCAGCGGACGGTCGAACGACTCCCAGCGAATCGACGACTGCGTGTCGGGCAGCAGCACCCCGACCTTGAACGACTTGCCGCCGCCGGACGACGACGACGAGCTCGACGACGACGATTTGTTGCTCGAGCCGCACGCAGCGACTCCGAACGCCAGCACGCACAACGCGCAGCCGATGGCCAGCGCGCGACGAGAGATCGGTGAGTGCATCACCGTGCTCCTCCTCCTCCTGTTGACTGAGACACCTGCGGTATGGGGACGGTCAGTGGGTCGTCGGCCTCGTGGCCCGCCAGGGCCAGCGCGCCCAGCAGCTCCGCGCGGTCGCCGAGCGTCCCGGCGACGACCTCGAGCTGGTCGGCGGCGGCCGGGATGGCGAAGCGCCGGACGGCCTCGCGCATGGGCTCGAGCACGAGGTCGCCCGCGGCCGACAGCTCGCCGCCGACGACGACGAGGTCGGGGTTGAGGTAGTTGCAGAGGTCGGCCACGGCGCGGCCGACGACGCGCCCGGCGTCGGCGATGACGCGCTGGCAGCCGGGGTCGCCCTCGCGGGCGAGCGCGACGAGCTCGGCGACGCTGATCGGGCCGTGCGAGCGGCGCAGCAGGTCGCACAGCGCGGGGCCGGCGACGAACGTCTCGAGACAGCCGCGGTTGCCGCAGCGGCAGATCGGGCCCTGGGGATCGACCAGGACGTGGCCGATCTCCCCCGCCACGCCCGTCGCCCCGCGGAACGGGCGCCCGCCGAAGACGAGCCCGGCGCCGATGCCGGCCGACAGGCGCAGGTAGGCCATGACGTGGGTGCCGCGGCCGGCGCCGAAGGTCGACTCGCCCAGCGCGCCGACGTTGGCGTCGTTGTCGACGTAGACCGGCAGGCCGAGGCGGCGCTCCATCTCGGCGGCCGGGTCGAGCCCGACCCAGCCGGGCAGGATCGCCTGCGACAGCACCATGCCGCTCTCGCGGTCGATCGGCCCGGGCAGTCCCATCCCGGCGGCGAGCACGCGGCCGCCCTCGATCCCGGCCTCGTCGAGGAGCTCGCCGGCCATCTGCGCGGCGGCGTCGAGCGCCTCGCGGGCGGCGGTGTCGACCTCGACCTCCACGTAGCCCTCGGCCAGGACGGTGTACGAGAGGTCGGCGACGGCCACGCGCAGGTGGCCGTGGCCGAAGTCCATGCCGAGCACGGCGCCGGCCGAGCGGTCGAGCGCGACGAGCACCGGCGGCCGCCCGCCCTGCGGGCCTCCCGAGGCGACGCCGTCGGGTGCGCGCTCGGTGACGAGGCCGGCGGCCTGGAGGTCGGCGACCAGGCTCGACACCGTCGAGCGACTGAGCCCGGTCTGGCGGGCGATGTCGGCGCGGCTCACGGCGCCCTTCAGGCGAAGCGCGTCGACGACGCGCAGGCGGTTGCGCTCGCGGAGCGACTCCAGCGACCCGGTGCGGAGGGGACCCACGGACGCGACCCTCTCGCACTTCAGATCGGTTTGTCAAGAGCCCGCACGAACCAACGGCATTTATACCGCTCGTTCGACCGAGTTCCGGCAGAACTAGCCGACGATGCCGCCGGCCTCGCGGACCTCGTCGAGCGCCTGGCGCGAGCCCTCGGGGTCGATCCCCCTCGACCCGGCGACGTCGAGCGTGACGTCGAAGCCCTCGCGCAGCGCGTCGAGCGCCGTCGCGCGGACGCAGTAGTCGGTCGCGAGCCCGGCCACCGTGACCCGATCGATGCCGCGCTCGCGCAGCAGCGTCGCCAGGTCGGTGCCGTCGAAGCCCGAGTAGCCCTCGGTGGCCGGGTCGCGCCCCTTGTCGACGACGACGTCGACCGCGGTCGCGTCGAGCGCCGGGTGCAGTTCGGCGCCCGCGGTCCCGGCGACGCAGTGCTCGGGCCACGGGCCGCCCTGGGCGACGAAGGACGAGTGGTCGGACGGGTGCCAGTCGCGCGTGGCGACGACGAGGTCGAAGTCCCCGGACCCGGCCAGCGCGTTGAGGCGCTCGGCCGCGGTGTCGCCGTCGGGCACGGCGAGCGCGCCGCCGGGGGTGAAGTCGTTCTGGAAGTCGACGATGACGAGGGCCGCGGGCATGGCGGCTAGCGGTAGTGCTCGGCCGCCGCCTCGACGGCGCCCGTGAGCGCGCGGATCAGCAGGTCGCGCAGCTCGGCGCGCGCGAGGTCGCGGCGCTCGAGCCAGTCGAGGCTCGCCGCCTCGGCGAAGCCGACCCAGCCGCGCACGGCGATCCGCACCGCGGGCGCGACCGGCCCGTCGAGCGGCAGGTCGTCGAGGATGCGGTTGGCCATCGCGGCGCGCACGCCCTCGACCACGCCGGCCACCTCGGGATCGGAGCCGATGCCCGCGCGCAGCACGGTCGCGTACCCGCGCGCGTGCGTCTCGACGTACTCCAGGTAGCGGTCCAGGCCGGCCGACAGGCGCGCGAGCGGCGCGAGCCCGGCGTCGGTCTCGGTGACGTCGATCATCTCGTCGGCCGAGTGGCGCACGACCGCGACGTAGAAGTCGCGCTTGCTCGGGAAGTAGTGGTAGAGCAGGCCCTTCGAGATGCCCGCCGCCGCGGCGATGTCGTCGATCGAGACCTCGTCGAACGGCCGCTCGCTGAACATCTCGACCCCGAGCGCCACGAGCTGCTCGCGGCGGGCGTCGGTGCTCAGGCGGGCGCGGCGGGCGGTGGCCATGGCCGTGCCACGGTAGCGCGGGTGCGGGCGCCGTCGCGCGGCTCGGCCAGGCCGAGCGCCCACGCCAGCAGCGCCAGCCACAGCGCCACGATCACGGCGAGGACCGCGTAGGCCGAGGTGGTCAGCCACGCCGGGCCGCCGCGCGCCTCGCGCTGCAGCAGGCGGGTGTCGGAGACCATCGCTCCGGCGCGGGCGCGCGCCGGGATGCCGGGGCGCCCGCTCTGGGGCGACGGCGGCAGGTACACCGGCAGCGCCATCAGGTGCGAGCCCTTGGCCAGGCGCAGCATCGTCTTCCAGTTGCCCCCGACCGGGACGGGCCGCTCGCTCTCGTAGCGCCCGGGTCCGACGCGGCGCAGCGCCGTGAGCTGACGGGTGCGTCCCGGCGTGCGGCCCTGCCACGAGATGACCTCGAACCACTGGTTGCCGCGCGCCGCGTCGGGCGGGTCCAGGCGGACGGCGACGTTCGCCTCGCCGGGCCCGGCCGGCGTCGGGACGATCGCCGCGCGCGTGCCGTCGCCGCCGGCGCGCGGCAGGGGAGCGAGGAGCGCGACGATCGCCGCCGCCCCGGCCGCCACCACGGCGCGCGCCGGGATGCGCGGCAGGCCGGCGCGCTCGGAGCCGGGCATGGCCAGGCTCTGGCTCATCCGCGCGCCGAGCACGCTGCCCGCCAGCGCCGCGGCCAGGCTCAGCCCGATGGCCGGCGCGAGCATCGAGGCCGGCCACGGGTGCGCCATCCACACGTGGCTCCAGCCCCATTCGGCCGCCAGGCCGACCGTGCCGATGCCCACGCCGCTGAGCAGCGCGAAGCGCAGCGGGCGCCGGCCGGCGACGAGCGCGGCGGCCTCGACCGCCAGCGCCTCGGCGACGTAGAGCGGGAAGTGCGGCGTCGTGTAGCCGGCGACGACGCCGACGAAGATCGCCAGCGCGCCGCGGATGGCGAAGAACATGAGCAGTGCCTTGAGCGCGCCCCAGCGCCCGAGGATCGAGCGCGCGCACACCAGCGCGACGCCGGCGGCGAAGGCGATGAGGACCGGCTGGTAGAGGAGCTGGAACTGGGGCACGCCGAAGTCGAACTCGGCCTGGAACGTGGAGAGGCCGATGAGGAGCGCCCCCGCGACGCGGAGCTGGCCGCGGCGAGAGATCGAGCGCGGGCGCCCGAGCTCGAAGCCCTCGCGCATGACCATCCACATGCCCAGCGTGCTCACGCCGGCGCCGCCGATCATGAACAGGTGCGTCGGGCCCCAGAGGGTGACGTCCTCCCCGAAGAGCGCGTGCCAGACCGCGTCGAGCGGGAAGCCGACGAGCGCGATCCCGCCGCAGACGAGCATCACGATGCCGCCCGGGCTCATGCGCAGGCCGATCAGCGGCAGCCGCCGCCACGTGCGCCCGACCGGCCCGCGCATCGCGCCGTGCAGCAGCGCGGCGATGACGATCCCCTGCAGCCCGGCGACGATCAGCAGGTGCGGGATCGTCAGCACGCCGCTGTCGCGGCCGTGATCGATGTGGTAGCCGACGTCCCAGTACATGCCGAGGACGGCGACCTGCAGCGCGACGCCGGCGAGCAGCACCGGCGCGATGTAGCGGGCGGGAAGCCCCGAGACGCGCTCCTGGTAGCGGAGCACCCGATGTGCGAGCTGCATGTGACGACGCCTCCTGACCGATTGGGTCCGGCGACATTGAATCACATTCAATAGAGCGTGGCTATCGGTGGCCGGGTCTCCCCGCGCGCCGGCGGCGCCCCGGGGCGCATGGCACCGAGGGGAGCAGACCCGGCGCAGAGTCGTGACGTTCGAGGGGCCCGCGGAC
>JAXDHQ010000103.1:0-13718 GCA_034664395.1 Solirubrobacteraceae bacterium
CTGGAGGTCCGCCTCGATGAGCGCGCCGACGCCGTCGCGCTGCGGGTCAGCGACGACGGCGTCGGCTTCGAGCCCGACGACCCGGCGCGCCGCTCGCGGCGCCTGGGGCTGACCTCGATGGAGGAGCGCGCGCAGGCCCTGGGCTCGACGCTGCGGATCGCCTCGGCGCCGGGGCGGGGAACGACGATCAGCCTGGAGGTGCCCGTTGACGGTGATCCGCGTCCTCATCGCTGACGACCACCTGGTCGTGCGCCAGGGGCTGCGCACGTTCCTCGAGCTCCAGGACGACGTCGAGGTCGTCGCCGACGTCGGCGACGGCGTCGAGGCGCTGGACGCCGTGCACGAGCACCACCCCGACGTCGTGCTCATGGACCTCGTCATGCCGCGCATGGACGGCGTCGAGGCGATCCGGCGGATCGCCGCCGAGCGCCCCACCACGCGGGTCATCGCGCTGACGAGCTTCCTCGACGACGACAAGGTGCTGCCGGCGGTCCGGGCCGGCGCCGCCGGCTACCTGCTCAAGGACGTCGGCCCGCAGGACCTCGTCCGGGCCATCCGCACGGTCTACGGCGGCGAGGCGCTGCTGCACCCGGCGGTGGCCGCCCGGCTCATGGAGGAGGTCGCCAGCGCCGCGCCGCGCCGCGTCGAGGCCGACGACCTCACCGCCCGCGAGCGGGACGTGCTCGGCCTCATCGCCCGCGGGCTGTCGAACAAGCGCATCGCGCGCGAGCTCGAGATCTCCGAGGCGACGGTGAAGATCCACGTCTCCAGCGTCCTGCGCAAGCTCGACGTGACCGACCGCACGCAGGCGGCGCTGCACGCCGTCCGCGAGGGCCTCGTCGAGCTCGACTAGACCACCCGGCCTAGAGCCAATTGCCGATGGTGGCGGGCGCGGGCGCCGCCTAGCCTCGAGCCATGCCCACCGCGCTCATCACCGGCGCCTCGCGTGGCCTCGGCCTCGCGCTGGCGCGAACCCTCGCCCGCCGCGACTGGCGCCTCGTCCTCGACGCCCGCGGCGCGCGGGCGCTCGCCGAGGCCCGCGCCGAGCTGGCCGAGCTCACCGACGTCGTGGCGCTCGCCGGCGACGTGGCCGACGAGTGGCATCGCAACGCCCTCGTCGACGCGGCCGACGGGCGCATCGACGCCCTGGTCAACAACGCCAGCGTCCTCGGGCCGAGTCCGCTGCCGGCGCTGGCGGCGATCCCGCTCGACGCCCTCGAGCACGTCTACCGCGTCAACGCGCTCGCACCCCTGCGGCTGATCCAGCTCGCGCTGCCGCTGCTGCGGCACGGCGCCCGCGTCGTCAACGTCACCTCCGACGCGGCGGTCGAGCCGTACGAGGGCTGGGGCGGCTACGGCTCGTCCAAGGCCGCGCTCGAGCAGCTCACCCGGACCCTCGGCGCCGAGCGCCCCGAGCTGCGCGTGTACGCGTTCGACCCCGGCGACATGCGCACGGCGATGCACCAGGCCGCCTTCCCCGGCGAGGACATCTCCGACCGCCCCCCGCCGGAGGAGAGCGTCCCCGCCCTGCTCGCGCTGGTCGAGGGCGACCTGCCGAGCGGGCGCTACCGCGCCCACGACCTGACGGCGGCGCCGGCGTGAGCGCGGCGGCGCCGGCGGTCCCCGCCACGCCCGAGGCGCACGCGCCCCCCGAGGCCGGCGGCCGGACCCGCGACGACGTGCGCCTGCTCGTCGCCTCGGTGGCCGAGGACCGGCTGCGCCACGCGCGCTTCGCCGACCTGCCGCACCTGCTCGCGCCCGGCGACCTCGTCGTCGTCAACACGTCGGCCACGCTGCCCGCGGCGCTGACCGCGCGGCGCGCGGACGGCGGCGAGGTCGCGCTGCACCTGTCCACGCCCGTCCCGGGCGAGGACGAGCGGGACGGGCGCTGGGTCGTCGAGCTGCGCCGCGACGGCCGGCGCGTGGGCGACGCGCATGCCGGCGAGCGGCTCGTGCTGCCGGCGGGCGGCGGCGCGACCCTGCTCGCGCCGTACCTCGGCACGCGGCTGTGGGTCGCCGCCCTGACGCTGACCCGGCCCCTGCACGCCTACCTCGCCGCCCACGGCGCGCCGATCCGCTACGCCCACGTCGAGGGTGAGTGGCCGCTCCGCGACTACCAGACCGTGTACGCGACCGAGCCCGGGAGCGCCGAGATGCCCAGCGCCGGGCGACCCTTCACCGCCGAGCTCGTCATGCGCCTGATCGCGCGCGGGATCGACGTCGCGCCGCTGATCCTGCACACCGGGGTCTCGTCGCTGGAGGCGGGCGAGCAGCCCTACCCCGAGCGCTTCCGCGTGCCCGAGTGGACCGCCGCCCGCGTCGCCCTCGCGCGCGAGCTCGGCGGGCGGATCATCGCGATCGGGACGACCGTCGTGCGCGCGCTGGAGTCGGCGGTCGACGCGTCCGGGCGCGTGCGCGCGGCCGGCGGCTGGACCGACCTCGTCGTCGACGCGCGGCGCGGCGTGCGCGCGGTCGACGGCCTGCTCACGGGCTTCCACGACCCCGACGCGTCGCACCTGCGCCTGCTCGAGGCCGTCGCCGGGCGGGCGCTGCTGGAGCGGACGTACTACGAGGCGGCTCGCGCCGGCTACGAGCGCCACGAGTTCGGCGACGTCGCGCTGCTGCTCGGCGGGCCCGTGCGCGCCTGGTGAGCGGCGCCTCCGGGCCCGGCGCCGCCGGCTGATAGCGTCGTTGCGGGTGCAATCAACGCACGACGACACGCGGCGCCGGTGGATCCTGGTCCTCTGCTGCCTGGCCCAGTTCATGGTCATCCTCGACGTGTCGGTCGTCAACGTCGCGCTGCCGTCGATCCGCGCGTCGCTGGGGTTCTCGGGCGTCGACCTGCAGTGGGTGGTCAACGCCTACACGCTGACCTTCGCCGGCTTCCTGCTCCTCGGCGGCCGCGCGGCCGACCTGCTGGGGCGCCGCCGCGTCTTCGTCGCCGGGCTGCTGCTGTTCGCGCTCGCGTCGCTGGTCGGCGGGCTGTCGAGCAGCCAGACGATGCTCGTCCTGGCGCGGGGCTTCCAGGGGCTCGGCGGCGCGATCGTCGCGCCGGCGACGCTGTCGATCCTCACGACGACGTTCGACGAGGGCGTCGAGCGCAACCACGCGCTCGCGGCCTGGGGGGCGATGGGCGCCGCCGGCGGTGCGACCGGCAACTTCCTGGGCGGCGTGCTCACGCAGCTGCTCGGCTGGGAGTGGGTCCTCTTCATCAACGTGCCGATCGGCGTGGTGGCCGCGATCGCCGCGCTGCGGATCGTCCCCGAGAGCCGGCGCGTGGTGGCCGAGCGCCACTACGACGTCAGCGGCGCCGTCGCGGTGACCGCGGGGCTGGTGATCCTGACCTTCGCGATCGTGCGCACCGACGTCAACGGCTGGCTGTCGGCGTCGACGCTGCTCGTGGCCGGGGCCGGCATCGCCCTGCTCGTCGCGTTCGTCGGCATCGAGCGGCGGGCGCGGAGCCCGCTCGTGCCGCTGCGGATCTTCGCCTCGCGGACGTTGACGACCGCCAACCTCGTCGTGCTGATGATGGGCTCGTCGGCGTTCGCCATGTGGTACTTCGTCTCCCTGTACCTCCAGCAGGTGCTGGGGTACTCGCCGATCGAGGCCGGGCTTGCGTTCGTGCCGATGACGCTGACGATCATCGTCTCGTCGACCTTTGCCGGGCGGATGGCCGAGCGGCTCGGGCCGGGGCGGATCCTGGCCGCGGGCATGACGCTGATCGCGCTGGGGATGGCGCTCTTCGCGCGCATCTCGCCGACCGGCACGTACCTGGACGACGTGCTCGTGCCGTCGGTCCTCGCAGCCGCCGGCATCGGCTGCTCGTTCGTACCGGTGACGATCGCGGCGACCACCGGCGTCCCGCGCGAGGACGCGGGGCTGGCGTCGGGGCTGGTCAACACCTCGCGCCAGGTCGGGGGGTCGATCGGGCTGGCCGTCCTCGCGACGCTGGCCACGCAGCGCACGGCGGCGCTCGCCCACGCGGGCGGCGCCTCGCCCGCCGCGCTGACCGCCGGCTTCCACCGCGCGTTCCTCGTCGGAGCCGGCTTCGCGCTGCTCGGCGCGCTCCTGGCCGGCGGCGTCCTCGTGCCGGCCCAGAGGCGTGCCCCGGCGCCGGCGCCGGCCGACGCCTAGCTCGCCGTGGCCGCGTCGAGCGCGGCGAGCGCCGCGGCCGTCCCAACCGGCGACGCCGGCGCGAGCGGCATCCGCACCGCCGCGGTCGGGATGCGGCCCTCGGCGTGGAGCACGGCCTTCAGCACCCCCGGACTGGGCTCGGCGAAGAGCGCGAGGACGAGCGCGAGCAGCGCCGAGGCGTGCCCGCGCGCCTTTGCTGCGTCGCCGGCCAGCGCGGCATCGATCATCGCGACGAATCGCGCCGTGGCCAGATGCGCGGAGGCCGCGATGGCCCCCGCTCCGCCCATGAGCACGACGGGCGCGAGGTACAGGTCGTCGCCCCCGAGCAGCGCGAAGCCGGCGGGCGCGCCGGCGAGCACCCTCAGCGTGTCGGCGTCGAGCGAGCCGACCGCCTGCTTGACGCCGGCGATCCCCGGCATCGACGCGAGCTCGAGCAGCGCCTCGGCCCCGAGGCCGCGGCCCGTCCGGTACGGGATGTTGTAGACGACGAGTGGCACCGCAGAGCGCTCGGCCACGAACGCGAAGTGGGCGACGATCGCCGCCTCGGACGGGCGCACGTAGTACGGGACGACCGCCAGCGAGGCGACGACGGCGGGGACGTGGGCGAGGGCTGCATGGCGCGCGACGGTCGTGGCCGTGTCGTTGGTCCCGGCGCCGACGATCAGCGGTGCGCCGGCCTGGACGCAGACCTCGGCGCAGGCAGCGACGACCGACCGACGCTCCTCGTCGTCGAGCGATGTGACCTCGCCGGTCGTCGCGAGCGCCACGATGCCGGCGGCACCGGCCTCCAGCAGATCCCGGGCGAGGCGTTGCAGCGAGTCGTAGTCGACTCGACCGTCGTCCCCGAACGGCGTGACGAGCGGCACGTAGACGCCGCGGAGGGGTGCGGAGGCCGTCATCGGCCGGACCCTGCGAGCCAGCGCCGCAGCGCCTCGTACACCGCCGGGTGGTTGAGCAGCGCGACGTGGTGCGCGCCGCCGACGTGCACGCCGTCCTCGTCGCGGAAGTCGAGGCGGCGCGTGCGGCCTCGGCCCGAGGCGCTGGGGACGAGCACGAGCGCATCGCCGATGAGCCGCCCGACCGGGTGTCGTGGGCTGTGGGTCACCGTCGCCGAGACGAAGCAGTGGGTGGCGCCCTCCAGCAGCGGGACCTCGCGGACGGCCGCCGCCCGCAGCGCGTCGGGGTGGCGCCCGGCCCAGTCCTCGTCCACGAGCGAACCGTGGCGCATGTCGCGGATGCCCGCGCTGCGGCGGCGCAGGAAGGCGCCGAACGGCCGCGTCTCGGGCACGGCGCTCAGCGCGGCGCTGGCCACGTGCACCGCCTGCTCGAGCGGCGCGCCCATGTGCGGCGTGCCGAGCGCGACGACGTGGCGCACGCGGCGGGCCCAGTCCGCGCCTTCCTCGGCCCCGCGGTGACACGCGCTGCGGGCGACGAGGCCGCCCATCGAGTGGCCGACGAGCGCCACCTGCTCGACCTCGACCGGCCACGCGGCGACGACGGCGGCGAGGAGGTCGGCCAGCGACCGCCCGTTCTCGGAGACGTGGCGGCCGCTGTTGTAGCGGACGTAGACCGGGGTGATCGCGAGGTCGCGCGCCAACCGGACGCCGTAGGGCTCGCGGCCGTCGCGCGCGCCGAGGCGCCAGGCGTGCTCGGTCTCCATGAGGCCGTGGACGAAGACGACCAGCCGCGGCGCCGCGTCCGGGAAGGCCTCCGCGAGCTGGGGCGGCTCGGGCGCCACCGCGCGGCCGCGCACGCGGACGGTCATCGGCTCCTGCAGTGCGCTGCGCTCGCGCTCGAGGCGGTCGCCGACGAGGCCGTTGAGCGCGGCGAGCGCGGCGGCGCCGCGCGGCGTGGTCGACAGCGCGCGCCGCTCCGGAGCTCCGCGGCGCTCGAGCGCGACGTCGGCGGCGCGGCCGAGCGCGCCGGCGGCGCCGCGCAGGCCGGCGTAGACGCCGCCGGCGATCGCGTCGTGCGTCGCGTGCGCGCCGCGCGCACCCGGACCGGCCGCGCGGAAGGCCCGCTGGGCGATCGCGAGATGGACCGCGCCGATGCCGCCCACCGCACCGGCCAGCTCGTCGAAGGTCAGCCTGCTGAGCGCCCGCACCTCGTCGGGCACCGGGCCGTCCGCGCCCCGCGTGCTCATGACGACGAATGCAACCAGACCGGCCGGCCGACGGGGGGCCGCGGGGTTGCCCGCGCGAACGTCGCATGTGAGGATCGGCGCATGCTCTATCTCGTGCGTTTCGACGTCCACCAGCCCGAGTCGATGCCGACCGAGCGCCTCTGGGAGATCTGGAACGAGGAGGCCAAGGCCGCCCTCGGGGCCAAGGCGGCCGGCGCGATCGTGGACCTGTGGAAGGTCGCCGGCCAGCGGACCGTCTTCGCCCTGTGCGACTTCCCCGACCACCGCTCGCTCGACGAGGCGCTGAGCGGCCTGCCCATCGTCAGCGAGCTCCGCGGGGGCGTGCACACCCAGGCGTTCCCCGTGTATCCCTACGAGAACTTCGCCGAGGCGCTGCGGGCGACGGTCGAGGGGGGATAGGTGCGGCGATTCGCGGGCGACGAGGAGGCCCACCGCCGGTTCCCGAAGGCCGCCATGCTCGTCGCGGGCCTGTGGCGCCGACGGCGGCGGCGGTCGGAGTAGACGCAGGCTCGCTCCCCTCGGTGCCCTGGCCGCGCAGGGTCGCGAGCGCCGGCGGACGACTCCGGGCCCCAGCGCGCCGCTGTCGTCTGAACGGTAACGTTCCGGCCCATGTCCGCCACAGCGCAGCAGGCCGCCACGCCGCCCGACGACCAGCCGACGCCCACCTTCTCGCTGGCCCTCGACCAGGACCAGAAGGACATCCGCGACTGGGTCCACGGCTTCGCCGAGGGCGTCGTGCGGCCGGCCGCCCACGAGTGGGACGAGCGCGAGGAGACGCCCTGGCCGATCATCCAGGAGGCGGCGAAGATCGGCCTCTACGGCTTCGAGAGCCTGGCCCAGTTCTGGGCCGACCCCACCGGTCTGACGCTGCCGATCGTCAGCGAGGAGCTGTTCTGGGGGGACGCCGGCATCGGCATGGCGATCATGGGCACGTCGCTCGCCGTCGCCGCGATCTTCGGGCAGGGCACCGGCGATCAGGTCGGCGAGTGGATCCCGCGCTGCTTCGGCACCACGGACGACCCGGCCGTCGCCGCCTTCTGCGCCTCCGAGCCCGACGCGGGCTCGGACATCTCGGCCATCCGGACGAGCGCGCGCTACGACGAGGCCAAGGACGAGTGGGTCATCAACGGCCAGAAGGCGTGGGCGACCAACGGCGGCATCGCCGGCGTGCACGTCGTCATCGCCTCGGTCGACCGCGAGCTCGGCGCACGCGGCCACGCCGCCTTCGTCGTGCCGCCGGGGACCAAGGGCCTCGAGCAGGGCACCAAGGTCAAGAAGCACGGCCTGCGCGCATCGCACACCGCCGACGTCCACCTCGACGACTGCCGCGTCCCCGGCGCCTGCCTGCTCGGCGGCAAGGACAAGCTCGACGAGCGCCTGGCGCGCGCCCGCGAGGGCGGCCGCGGGCGCTCGCAGGCCGCGATGCAGACCTTCGAGGCCTCGCGCCCGACCGTCGGCGCGCAGGCCATCGGCATCGCCCGAGCCGCCTACGAGCTCGCCCTCGACTACGCGCGCGAGCGCGAGCAGTTTGGCCGCAAGATCATCGAGAACCAGGCCATCGCCTTCGCGCTGGCCGACATGAGGCTCGAGATCGACGCCGCGCGGCTGCTCGTGTGGCGCGCGTCGTGGATGGGGCGCAACGGCGTCCCGTTCGAGGCGGCCGAGGGCTCGATGAGCAAGCTCAAGGCCGGCGAGGTCGCGCTGTGGGCGACCGAGCGGGCGATGCACATCCTCGGCGGCAACGGGTACACGCGCGAGTTCCCCGCCGAGCGCTGGCACCGCGACGCCAAGATCTACACGATCTTCGAGGGCACCTCGGAGATCCAGCGCCTGGTCATCGCCCGCACGATCTCGGGCGTGCACGTGCGCTGAGCCGCGACCCGCGGCGCGCTACCGGTCCGACGTGTCGTCGAAGCGGCCGAAGCGGCCGCGGAAGTACGCCAGCGGCTCGCCGTCGGCCGCCTCGGCGTGGCGGACCGTCCCCAGGAACACGGTGTGCGTGCCCCCGGTGACCGTCTCGGCGACAGCGCACTCGATGCGGGCCAGGGCGTCGTCGAGCAGCGGGGTGTCCAGCGGCCCGTGGTGGACGCCCAGCCCGGCGAACTTCCCCGCGCGGTCGGTGCCGGCGAAGCGGCGGGCGACCTCGCCCTGGTCGACCCGCAGCACGTTGACCCCGAACGCGCCGGCGCGCTCGATCACGCCGTGGGTGACCGACGCGCGGTTCAGGCACACGAGCAGCATCGGCGGCTCCATCGACAGCGACGCCACGGCGCTCGCGGTCATCCCGTAGTCGACGCCGTCGCCCTGGGCGGTGATGACGGCCACGCCGGTGGCGAAGCGGCCGATGACGTCGCGGAAGACGTCCGGGTCGTAGGCGCCGTGCGCGCCCGTCCGCCGGCCCTCGGGCGCACCGGCGTCGGGAGCGGGCAGGCGCCGCTCGCAGCGGACGCGGACGGCTTCGAGGTCCTCGTCGTACTCGCCGCGCGCCCGGGCGCGATCGACCAGCGACGCCTCCCACTCCGCCGTCGCGCCGGCGAGCTCGCGCATCGACGCCACGCGGACCCAGGCGTGCTCGTCGAGGCGGACGATGCCGGCGGGCGCGAGCGCGGGCGTCAGCGGCGCCTGCGGCCCCACGAGCTCGACGCTCAGATCGTCGAGCGCGTCGGCCTCGAGCAGCCGCGCCGCCGCCGGCTGCACGCGCAGATCGACCTCGATCCTCACCGTCGCCACGCTCGGTCGGACGCCGTCGCCGCCGATGCAAGGGAGCTTGACACGCGTGATCTCCTGGTCCGAGTCGGCCCGGGCGCGGGCGTGCGATAGCTTGGCCGCCCGATCTGGATCCGGCCGGTCACGACAGAGCCCATTGAGAAGGAGTCGCGCGATGCCCACGCCCCCCGCAGCGGTCAACGGCGAGTACGGCAAGGCCGTCCGCCGCGTCGAGGATCCGGCGCTGATCACGGGCATGGGCACGTACACCGACGACGTCGAGGCCGCCGGGGCGCTGCACGGCGCCTTCGTCCGGTCCGAGGTCGCCCACGGCCGCCTGGCCGGCGTCGAGACGAGCGCGGCGGCGCAGGCCCCCGGCGTCGTCGCGGTCTACACCGCGGCCGACCTCGGGCTGTCCCCGATGCCGCCCGGCATGATGGCGCCCGGCGACATGCTGCGCCCGATCCTGGCCGAGGGCGTGGTGCGCTTCCAGGGCGAGCCGATCGCGCTTGTCGTCGCGGAGACCCGCGAGCAGGCGGTCGACGCCGCCGAGCTCGTCGAGGTCGACATCGAGCCGCTCGAGGTGCTGGTCGACCCCGAGCGCGCGCTCGACGACGGCGCGCCGACGCTGTTCCCGGACCATGGCGGCAACCTAGCGTTCGAGGCCGAGTCGAAGGACACCGACGTGCTCGGCGACGCCGACGTGGTGGTGGCCAGCCGCTTCGTCAACCAGCGCGTCGCGGCCGTGCCGATGGAGCCGTCGGCCGCGCTCGCCGCGCCCGACCCGGAGACGGGCGGCGTGCGGGTCTGGGCGCCGATCCAGGCGCCGCACGCCGCGCGCGACGTCATGGCGACGTGCCTCGGCCTGGAGAAGGACGAGGTGCGCGTCACCGTGCCGGACGTCGGCGGCGGCTTCGGCGCGCGCATCCCGGCCTACCCGGAGCAGATCGCCGTGGCCGCGGCCGCGCTGCGCCTGGGGCGTCCGGTGCGCTACGTCGAGAGCCGCTGGGAGACGATGATCGCGATGCAGCACGGCCGCGCGCAGGTCCAGCACGTCGAGATCGGCGCGCGCCGCGACGGCACGCTCGTCGGGATCAAGGTGCGCGTCGTCGCCGACTGCGGCGCGTACCCCGGCGACGCGGTGCTGATGCCGTACCTCACGGGGCAGATGGCCTCCGGCGTCTACCGCATCCCGCGCGTGGACTTCGGCTATCGCTGCGTGGTGACCAACACGACGCCGATCGGCGCCTACCGCGGCGCCGGCCGCCCCGAGGCCACGGCGCTCGTCGAGCGGGCGATGGACCAGCTCGCGGCGGCGCTCGAGATGGACCCGGCCGAGCTGCGCCGGCGCAACTTCATCCCGCCCGACGACTTCCCCCACCAGACCGTGGCCGGCGCGCGCTACGACTCCGGCGAGTACGAGCGGGCGCTGGACCTCGTCCTGGAGGCCGCGGGCTACGAGCAGCTCCGCGCCGAGCAGGCGCAGCGTCGGCAGCGCGGCGACACGCGCCAGCTCGGCATCGGCCTGGCCACCTACGTCGAGCTCACCGGCCTGGGCGTCGAGATGGGCGCCTGCACCGTCAACGAGGACGGCACGGTGACGGTCAAGACCGGGACCTCGCCCCAGGGCCAGGGCCACGAGACGACGTGGGCGCAGCTCGTCTCCTGGACGCTGGGCGTGCCGATGAGCGACGTCCGCGTCCTGCACTCCGACACCGCGCACGTCCCGCGCGGCATGGGAACGATGGGCTCGCGCACGCTGCAGGTCGGCGGCAGCGCCATGGTCAACGCCACGCGCGAGGTGCTCGGCAAGGCCCGCGAGCTGGCGGCCCACATGCTCGAGGCCTCGGCCGACGACATCCAGGTCGTGCCCGGCGCGGGACTCGGGGTGGCCGGCACGCCCTCGGCCGTGCTGTCGTGGGCGCAGCTCGCCTCCGCCGCGTCGGACCCGAGCCGGCTGCCCGACGGGATGGAGCCCGGCCTCGACGCCGAGAACGACTTCACGACCCCGGACTCGAGCTACCCGTTCGGCGCGCACGTCGCGGTGGTCGAGGTCGACGTCGAGACCGGGCTGGCGAAGGTCGTCCGCCACGTGACCGTCGACGACTCGGGGCTGATCGCCAACCCGATGCTCGCCGAGGGCCAGATCCACGGCGGCATCGCCCAGGGGGTCGCCCAGGCGCTCTACGAGGAGATCGCCTACGACGAGGACGGCAACTGCGTCACCGGCTCGATGACGAGCTACGCGCTGCCGACCGCCGCCGAGCTTCCGCTGTTCGAGACCGACCGCACCGAGACGCCGTCGCCGCTGAACCCGCTCGGGGCGAAGGGCATCGGCGAGTCGGGCGCGATCGGCGCCACGCCGGCGGTGTGGAACGCCGTCGTCGACGCGCTCTCGCACCTGGGCGTGCAGAACGTCGACATGCCGGCCACGCCGCAGCGCGTCTGGCGGGCGATCGAGGCGGCGTCCGCGGCGTCGGCTGCGGTCTGACGCGGCGGCGCTCGGCGCGCCGCGTACTCTGGGTGACGTGAAGCCCCGACTGCGCGGCGTCAGCCACCAGTACGCGTTCTTCGTCGCCCTCGCCGCCGGGGCGGCGCTCGTCGTGCTCGCGCGCGGCGCCGAGGCGCGCCTCGTGGTCGGCGTCTACGCGCTGTCGCTGTGCGCGATGTTCGGCTGCAGCGCGCTGTACCACCGCATCGACTGGTCGCCGGGGCCGCGCGCGTGGCTGCGGCGACTGGACCACTCGATGATCTTCGTGCTGGTCGCGGGGACCTACACGCCGTTCGCGGCGCTCGTGCTCGCGCCCGCGCTCGGCTGGACGATCCTCGGCATCGCGTGGGGCGGGGCGCTGGCCGGCGTCGTGCTGACGCTCGTCTGGCCCGGCGCCCCGCGCTGGCTGAACGCCGTGATCTACCTCGCGCTCGGCTGGGTGTCGATCATCGCGCTGCCGCAGCTCTGGAGCCGCGCCGGCCTGGCCGCCGTCGCCCTGCTCGCCAGCGGCGGCCTGCTGTATTCGATCGGCGCGATCGTATACGCGCGCCGTCGCCCCGACCCCGTGCCGCCGGTCTTCGGCTACCACGAGGTCTTCCACGTGCTGGTGATCGCCGCCGCCGCGGCGCACTTCACCGCCGTGGCGCTGTACGCACACTGACGTTCGGCGGGGCGGTGACGACTTCGCCGGCGGTTGATTCGCCCGGCCATCGCGTGGGTACCTCCCCCTCCGATTCTTGGGTCCGGGCCCTGACCGAGGAGGTGCGGGGCCCGGGGACGCAGAGAGGGTCCTTCGGGACCGAGGAGGGTGCGCTCGATGATGGCTCGGAGGAGGTTCGCGACCGGACTGGTCGTGACGATGTCGCTGTTCGCGGCGGCGTGCGGCAGCAGCAGCAGCGGTGGCGGCAGCAGCAGCAGCTCGAGCGGAACCAGCTCGGGCGGTGGCGGGAACGTCAGCGGGGCCAAGGTCATCGACGCCAGCTCGATGAACAGCCCGCCGAAGGGCACGGTCAAGTTCTGCCAGGGCAAGGACACCACCGGCATCGGTCACCAGCTCGTCAAGGACTTCACCGCCAAGTACGGCAGCCAGGGATGGAAGGCGACGCTGACGGAGTTCCCGGCGTCGGCCGACCAGCAGCGCGCGCAGTTCATCCAGCGCCAGCAGGCGAAGTCCGACGACTGCGACGTGTTCAGCTCCGACGTGATCTGGACGGCGGAGTTCGCGAGCCAGAAGTGGCTCTACGACCTCACCCCGTACGTCAACCAGCAGCGGTCGAAGTACATCGGCGCGCCGCTGGAGACCGTGCACTACGGCGGCAAGTACTGGGGCGTCCCGGAGACGAGCGACGCCGCGTTCCTCTTCTACCGGACCGACAAGGGCAGCGGCACGGCGCCGACGACCTGGCAGCAGGTCTACTCGCAGGCGGCCAAGGAGGGCGGCATCGTCTACCAGGGCGCGCCGTACGAGGGCCTCACGTGCGACTACCTCGAGCTGGCGTTCGCCGCCGGCGGCCAGGTGCTCTCGCCTGACGGCAAGAAGTCGGCCATCAACTCGTCGCAGAACGTCAAGGCGCTGCAGCTCATGGTCAGCGGCATCAAGAGCGGCGCGGCTCCGAAGGCCGTGACGACCTACATGGAGCCGGAGACCGACCAGGCGTGGGCCAGCGGGCGCTACGGATACATGCGCAACTGGACCTACGCGTACGCCGTCGCCAACTCGGCCGGCAGCAAGGTCAAGGGCAAGTACAAGGTCGCTCCGCTCCCGTCGTTCGAGGGCGGCGGCAAGGCCGGCATCCTCGGCGGCCACAACAGCGTCATCAGCGTCTACACGAAGAACCCCGGACTGGCGCTGAAGTTCGCCGACTTCTACGCCTCGCCGGAGTTCCAGAAGATCGCGCTGCTGAAGTACTCGCAGGCCGCGATCATCCCGGCGACCTACAGCGACCCGGACGTCAAGAAGGCGATCCCGTACGCGGCCCAGCTCCTCCAGGCGCTCAGCCAGGCCAAGGCCCGACCGGTCTCGCCGGTGTATCCGCAGATCTCGCAGGCGATCTACAAGAACGTCAACGACGCGCTCGCAGGTCGCGTGAGCCCGCAGGATGCCCTGAAGAAGGCCGACTCGCAGATCAACGCGGCCCTGTCGACCTTCTGAGCTGAACCATGGAAGCCGCCTCTGTTCCAGCAGTCGGCGCGCCAACGCAGAGGCGGCGCTCCAAGGGCATCCCGGAGCGCCGCCTGGCGAAG
>JAXDHQ010000104.1:0-5598 GCA_034664395.1 Solirubrobacteraceae bacterium
TCGGCGCGCGCCTGCTTGGCGAGCTTGCCGCCGCTGGTCACCACCACGCGCTGGGCGCCGATGACCCCGGCCGCCTCGTAGCACGCCAGCGTCTCCTCGGTGTTGCCCGAGTAGGAGGCGCAGAGCACGGTCGTGTCGGGCGTCGTCCACGGCGGCAGGCCGTAGGCGCGGGCGCCGAGCAGCGGCCGCGAGGCGTGGTCGCCGAGGATCGCGCGCGCGAGCTGGCCGCCGATGGCCGAGCCCCCCATGCCGGCCACGACGAGGCCGTCGGGCGAGTCCCACGGCTCCAGGCCGGCGGACTCGGCCTTCCAGAGCGCGTCGCGCAGGTGCTCGGGGATGGCCAGGACGTCGGTGAGCTGGTCGCTCGGGTCCACAAGGCCGATGGCCTCGCGGTCGAGCACGGCGCCTTCCGTGGTGGACATGGTTCCTCTCAGCTCTCCTGGGTCAGAACGTGATGGCTCCGCTCGGCAGGTCGGTCTGGGGGAAGACTCGCACGCCGCGGGTGAGGACGTTGCCAGCCCCGACCGTCACGCCCTCGCCGAGCACGGCGCCGCCGGAGACGACGACGTTCTCGCCGATCCGCACCCCCGCCGCGACGATGCAGTCGCGCAGCACGCACCCGGCGCCGATCTGCGCGCCGTTGAGGACGACCGCGCGCTCGATCGTCGCGCCCTCCCCCACCTCGACGCCCTCGCCGAGCACGACGAGCGACCCGACGTGGGCGCCGGCGGCGATCCGGCAGCCGCGATCGACCAGCGCCGGCGGGACGATCCGCCCCTCGGCCTCGACGCGGTCGCCGACGTACAGGTAGTCGGGCCCGAGCCGGTCGACCACGCCCGTGGCGACGTTGCCCTCGAGGATGTCGAAGGTGGCCTGCAGGTAGCGCTCGGGCGTGCCGATGTCCAGCCAGTAGGCCTCCGCGGCGAAGCCGAACAGGCCCTTGCCGATGAGCTGCGGCCAGATCTCGCGCTCGATCGACACGTTGCGGTCGGACGGGATGAGGTCGAGCACCGAGCGCTCGAGCACGTAGGCGCCGGCCGAGATGAGGTTGGTGTCGATCTGGTCGGCGCTCGGCTTCTCGACGAACTCCTTGACCGCCCGGTCCTCGTCCAGGCCGACGAGGCCGTAGGCGGTGGGGTCGGCGACCGGGACGAGCGCCAGCGTTCCCGTCGCGCCCGTGGCCTCGTGCTGGGCGATCTGGGCGCTGAGGTCGAGGTCGGTGAGGATGTCGCCGTTGAGCATCAGGAAGCGCTCGTCGAGCAGCTCCTGCGCGTACTTCAGCGCGCCCGCCGTGCCGCGCGGCTCGGGCTCCTCGACGAAGCGCAGGCGCAGCCCGTACTGCGAGCCGTCGCCCAGGACGTTGCGCACGGCCGTGGCCAGGAAGCCGCACGACATGATCACGTCATCGACGCCGTGGCCGCGCAGCCACTCGAGCATGTAGGCGATGAACGGGCGGTCCACCAGCGGGACCACCGGCTTGGGCACGGTGGAGGTCAGCGGCCTGAGGCGCGTCCCCTCGCCGCCGACGAGGATCACCGCCTGCATGTCCGCCCCCTCACGATCGTCCGACGCCCTCGTAGGTCAGCCCGGCCGCGGTCACGGCCGCCGGATCGAGCGCGTTGCGCCCGTCGATGACCACCGTCCCGCTCATCGCCTCGGCGACCGCGCCGAAGTCCAGGTCGCGGAACTCGTCCCACTCGGTCACGAGCACGATCGCGTCGGCCCCGCCCACGCAGTCCAGCGCGGTGTCGGCGAAGTCGATCCCGGGCATCAGCCGGCGGGCCTCCTCCTCGGCGATCGGGTCGTACGCGCTGACGTGCGCGCCCGCCGCCTGCAGCCGCGCGCTGAGCACGAGCGAGGTCGCCTCGCGCATGTCGTCGGTGTTGGGCTTGAACGCCAGCCCGAGCAGCGCGACGCGCTTGCCCACCAGCGTGCCGAGGTGCTTCTCGAGCTTGCCGATGACGCGGCGCTTCTGCAGCTCGTTGACCTCGATGACCGCGTTGAGGAGCTGGAAGTGGTAGCCGGAGTTGCCGGCGAGCTGCTTGAGCGCGCTCACGTCCTTGGGGAAGCACGACCCCCCGAAACCCACGCCGGCCTGCAGGAACTTCGGCCCGATGCGGTCGTCGAGGCCGATGCCGGAGGCCACCTCGATGACGTTGGCCCCGGTGACCTCGCACACGTTGGCGATCTCGTTGATGAACGAGATCTTCGTGGCCAGGAACGCGTTGGCGGCGAGCTTGATCATCTCGGCGCTGGCGATGTCGGTGCGCACGAGCGGCGCGTCGAGCGGCGCGTAGAGGTCGACGACCGCGTCGCCGGCCCAGTCGCCGTCGTCGCCGACCACGACGCGGTCGGGGCGCAGGAAGTCGGCGACGGCCGAGCCCTCCTTGAGGAACTCCGGGCAAGAGACGTAGCGGAAGCCGTCCTTGCCCCGCTGGGCGAACGTGCGCTTGATCGAGCGACCGGTGCCGACCGGCACGGTCGACTTCATGACCAGCGCGTGACGGTCGGAGGGCGGCATCGCGTCGACGACGGCGTGGACGGCGCTCAGGTCGGCGTCGCCCGAGTACGTGGGCGGCGTGCCGACGGCCACGAACAGCAGCCGCGCGTGCTCGAGCGCGTCGGCGATGTCGGTGGAGAAGTGCAGCCGGTCGCGGTGGCGGGTGACGAGCTCCTCCAGGCCGGGCTCGTAGATCGGGATCTCGCCGCGGCGCAGGCGCGCCACCTTGTCGGCGTCGATGTCGATGCACCAGACCTCGTTGCCGAGCTCCGCGAAGCCGGCAGCGGTGACCAGGCCGACGTAGCCGGTGCCGATGACGCCGATGGGTTCGCGCTGGGTGCTCATCTCGGGCGGCGGGCAAGGGTAGCGAGCCTGGGCCCGCGGCCGCCTGCGCGTCAGCGCGCGCCGATGCGGCTCAGCGAGCGAGCGATGCCCAGCATCTGCCGGTTGGTGAGCGTCTCGGACAGCGTGTTCGAGACCCAGTAGACCGCGTGCGGCGTCAGCCACGCCACCAGGCGCAGGCGGCTGCCGTCGTAGAAGAGCTGGTAGGTGCGACCGCGCATCTTCACCTTGTCGGACGGGTCGTCGAGGATCGGCGGCGCCGTCCAGCTCATGCCCTGCACGCCGTAGTACTGGCCGACCAGGCCGGTGCTGAGGACCATGCGGTAGGCGCGGTGGCGGTGGTGGCCGCGATCGTAGATGTCGTACACGCGCGGACCCTGGCCGACGTAGCTGCCGCGACCGAGCCGCACGCGCGGGTAGTAGACGGGGAAGTCGAGGTGCGTCGAGGCCTGCGCGACGTAGTTCTCGGCCCGGGTGCGGTCGCTGATGAGCCCCGGCGCCAGGCCGGCCGCCGCACCGCGCTGCGCCGCGCGCCGCTCGCGGCGGCTGGTCGGCCGGGCGGGACGCGACGCGCTCTGCCCGATCTGGCGCGAGCCGGTGGAGGCCTGGACGTTGAGGAACTCGTTCTTGGTCCGATCGAGCTGCGGGGGCGTGATCGTCACGAACTCGGGCCCGACCGTCCCGCCGAAGTGGACCTCGCGGATCGGGTGCCCCGAGGACTCGAAGGCGAGCTTGAGCAGCCGCAGGATCGCGCTGTCGGAGTGCAGGTCGGTGTCGGTGTAGCGCCCGAAGATCTTCAGCAGCTCGGTGCGGTCGCCGAAGATCCGCCCGAGGCCGATCTGGTCCTTGGCCTGGCGCAGGAAGTCCTGCTGGCGGGCCGAGCGCACGAGGTCGTCGTCCTCGTGGCGGAAGCGCACGTAGTCCAGGGACTTCTTGCCGCACAGCTTCTGATATCCGGCGGGGATGTTGATCTCGGCGTACTGAGCGCTGGGTGGCAGTCCGGCGTTGGAGTGGTAATAGCGGCGGTCGACGTCGACGTACACGCAGCCCAGGCGGTTGACCGCCCGCTGGAAGCCCCCGAAGTTCACGTTGACGACGTGGTTGATCGGGATGTGCAGCAGGTTGCGCACCGTCTTGACCGCCAGCGCCGGCCCGCCGAACGAGTACGCCGCGTTGATCTTCGTCTCCCCGTGGCCCGGGATCGCGGCCTTGAGGTCGCGCGGGATCGACATCACCGCCGTCGCGTCCTTGGACGGGTCCAGGCGCACGAGCATGATCGTGTCCGAGCGCGCCGGGTTGTCCTGCTTGATGTCGACGAAGCGGCGGTCGGAGCCGAGCACGAGGATCGTCTGCGGCTTGCCCGCCCGGACGTCGTCGAGCGCCCCCTTGATGTTGGGGATGACGTGCCCCTCCTGGCGCACGATCGTCACCAGCGCGTTGACCTCGAGCAGGCCGGCGGAGGCGACGGTGCCGGCGCCGAGCACGGAGATGATCACCGCCGCGAGCGCGAAGCGCTTGTACATCCCGAAGGCCAGACGGGGCGGCTTGTCCTCGAACGAGCTCATGCGTGCTGCGGGGAGGGTAGGCGAGCGCCCGGAGGGCTCGACCTACGCCAGCCCGCCCTCGACGGCGCGCAACGGGGGCTGCTCGTGGCGCTCCAGCCACGCGGGCAGGTCACGCACGAAGTCGCCGAGGGCTTGACGGTAGCGAGCGAGCGAGGATATCGACACCCACTCGTGCGGGCCGTGGTGGCCGGCGCCCACCGGGCCGAACTCGACCGCCGGGATGCCGACGTCCAGGAACGAGTTCGCGTCCGAGGCGCCGTCGCGGCCGATCGACAGCGCCTCGCCCTCGATCGACCGGCCCACCGCCTCGCGCAGGGCGAGCACGTAGGCGTTGCGGCGCGAGACGATCGCCGGGCCGCGGGTGAAGGTCTTGACGATCTCGAGGTCGCCGATGGCCCGGATCTGGGCCAGGATCTCGCCCGGGTCCTGGTTGGGCAGGTAGCGGATGTCGACGTCCATGGTGCAGAGGTCGGGGACCTTGTTGAACGCGTCGCCGCCGACGATCCGGGCCAGGTTGATCGAGGGCCGGTCGAAGAGGTCGGAGGACTCGCGGCTGAAGGGCAGCGTCTCGATCCGGCGGAAGGCGTCGTGGGCCTTGAGGATCGCGTTGTCGCCCAGCCACGGGGTCGAGCCGTGGGCGGAGGTGCCGCTGACCGCGACGCGCACCGCGAGCACGCCCTTGGCCTGGACGCCGATGTGCAGGTCGGTAGGCTCGCCGGTCAGCGCGAAGTCGCCCCGCAGGCCCTCCTTGACCAGCGCATCGGTCGAGCGTCGGGTGACGTCCTCGGACTCCTCGTCGGGCACGCACACGAAGCGCACGCGGACCGCCTGCTGCGTGGAGACGTCCTTCAGCGCGCACATCATCGCCGCCAGCGCGCCCTTCATGTCGTAGGCGCCGCGGCCGATGAGCCGGTCGCCCTCGACCCGAGGCGTGAACTGCCCGTCGCGCGCGGGGACGACGTCGAGGTGGCCGTGCCAGATGACGGTCGGTGCGTCGGGAGGGCCCACATCGGCAAGGACGACGGGAAGGCCGTCGAAGTCGCGGTCGTCGACGGGCATCTCGTGCGACGCCATCCAGCCCTTGACGAAGCCGGCCGCGGCGCGCAGCCCCTCGGGCTCGGACGTGTCGTAGGTGATCAGGCGCTCGGCGAGGACGCGTTCGTCCATGGCGTCTGAGGATAGGGCGCGTCC
>JAXDHQ010000105.1:0-17698 GCA_034664395.1 Solirubrobacteraceae bacterium
CCTACGGCTCGGCGCGCCTTCCCGACTCCGACGACGCGCTGGCCAAGTGGATGGCCTTGACCGGCGACGAGCGCTACCTGGTCGGCCAGGCCAACATGCACCTGCCCGGTCGCCAGATCGACCCCAAGCAGGTCCGCCGCGACCTCTGGCGTCTCGGGCAGTGGGAGCGTGAGCGCATGCGCAGGACGCCGCGCTCGCCCGGCGGCGTCCCCACGCCGTAGGCGTCGGCGGCACGACCGCCTCTGGCGCTGGGGGTTCCGAGCCGCGGGACGGCGTCCCGCGTCCCGCAGCGCGCGGCACGCGTCGAATAATGTGCCGAGCTGTGAGCACCAACGGCTTCGACGTCAAGCACCGCTCCCGCGCTCTCACGGAGGGCCCGGCCCGCGCGCCGGCGCGCGCCTATCTGAAGGGCATCGGATTCGACGACGAGGCCCTGGCCAAGCCGATCATCGGCGTGGCATCGACGTGGATCGAGACGATGCCGTGCAACTTCCACCTGCGCGCCCTGGCCGCCAAGGTCAAGGAGGGCATCCGCGACGCGGGCGGCACGCCGATGGAGCTCAACACGATCGCGATCTCCGACGGCATCACCATGGGCACCGCCGGCATGAAGACGTCGCTGGTCTCCCGCGAGGTCATCGCCGACTCGATCGAGCTCGTCGCCCGCGGCCACCTGTTCGACGCCGTCATCGCGCTGAGCGGCTGCGACAAGACCATCCCCGGAACCGTGATGGCGCTGTGCCGGCTCGACGTGCCCAGCGTGATGCTCTACGGCGGCTCGATCCCGCCCGGGCGCTTCCAGGGCCACGACGTGACGATCCAGGACGTCTTCGAGGCGGTCGGCGCCCACGCCGCCGGACGCATGACCGACGAGGAGCTCAACGAGCTCGAGGGCGTCGCCAGCCCCGGGGCCGGCGCGTGCGGCGGCCAGTTCACCGCCAACACCATGGCCATGGCCTTCGAGGTCCTCGGCATCTCGCCGATGGCCGCCAACCTCGTGCCCGCCCAGGACGCCACCAAGGCGCAGGCCGCCTACGAGGCCGGCAAGCTCGTCGTCGACGTCCTGCGGCGCGGCGTGCGGCCCAGCGACATCATCACCAAGGACGCGCTGGAGAACGCGATCGCCGCCATCGCCTGCTCGGGCGGCTCGACCAACGGCGTGCTGCACCTGCTCGCCGTCGCGCGCGAGATGGGCGTCGAGCTGAGCATCGACGACTTCGACCGCATCAGCGAGCGCACGCCGCTGCTGTGCGACCTCAAGCCCGGCGGCCAGTACGTCGCCGTCGACCTCTACGAGGCAGGCGGCGTTCCGCTCATGCTCCAGCGCCTGCAGCAGGGCGGCCTGATCCACGAGGACCCGATCACGGTCACCGGCCAGAGCATCGGCGAGCTCGCGGCGGCGGCCACCGAGGCCGACGGCCAGCGCGTGGTGCGACCGCTGGAGGATCCGATCAAGTCCAGCGGCGGACTGGCCATCCTGCGCGGCAACCTCGCCCCCGACGGCTGCGTCGTCAAGCTCGCCGGCCACGAGCGCCGCCGCCACGAGGGGCCGGCGCGCGTGTTCGACAGCGAGGAGGCGGCGATGCACGCCGTCACCCACGCCGAGCTCCAGGCGGGCGACGTCGTGGTGATCCGCAACGAGGGCCCCGCCGGCGGCCCGGGGATGCGCGAGATGCTCGCCGTCACCGCGGCCATCAACGGCATCGGGCTGGGGGGGGAGGTCGCGCTGCTCACCGACGGCCGCTTCTCCGGCGCCACGCACGGCTTCATGGCGGGCCACGTCGCGCCCGAGGCGGCGCGGGGCGGACCGATCGCGGCCGTCCGCGACGGCGATCGCATCACGATCGACGTCGACGCCCGCCGGCTCGACGTGGACCTCGACGACGACGAGATCGCCCGCCGCGTGGCCGCGTACGAGCGGCCGGACAACCCGGACCTGACCGGCGTGCTGGCCAAGTACGCCGCTCTCGTGGGCAGCGCCTCCGAGGGCGCCGTCACGCTGCGCTGAGCACGCAGCGATCCGGCGCTAGCCGGTCTTGCGTACGCGACGCGCCGGGCGCTCGGCGGGCGGCTTGTCCGCTGCGTCGGTCTTGCGACGGTCGCGCTTGGGCCCGGCGTCGTCGGTCGGCGAAGCGTGGGCGCCGTTGCGCGATTCGGCGGCGCGGCGCTCGGTCTTGGGCCGGGCGGGCGTGGCTGCGGAGGCGGCCGGCTCTGTGCCCGAGCGCGGGGCGCGGGGCGTGGTGTCGGCGTCCGTCTTGGCGGCTGCGCGGCGGGCGCGCTTGGGTTCGGGTGGGGCGGGCGCGGTCTTGGCGGCTGCGGGGCGGGCGCGCTTGGGTTCCGTTGGGGCGGCCGCGGTCTTGGCGGCTGCGGGCCGGGCGCGCTTGGGTTCGGGTGGGGTGGGCGCGGTCTTGGCGGCTGCGGGGCGGGAGCGCTTCGCGGGAGCTGTGGCGCCCTTGGCCGCTGCGGGCCGGGGGCGCTTCGCGGGAGCTGTGGCGCCCCTCGCCGCTGCGGGGCTGGCGCGCTTGGGTCCGGGTGCGGCGGGCGGCGCGTCGTCGGGGGCGGTCTCGGCCGGCGCGGGGCCGGCGCCCTTCGCTCCAGGCGCCGGGGGCGTGGACGATGCGGGGTCGGCGCGCTGCGCCGGAGCCCCCACCCGCTCGCCCGGCTCCTCCTCCAGGAACGCCTCGAGCAGCGCGTTGAACGCGGCGGGGCGCTCGAGCATCGCCATGTGGCCGGTGTCCGGCCAGATGACCTTGCGCGAGTTGGGGATGAGGCGCTCGAACACGTCGGCGTCGCGGACGGGGACGAGGAGGTCCTTGGCGCCCCAGACGATGAGGACGGGGCAAGCGATCTCGCCGAGGCGGTCGCGGATCGGATAGTCGGTCAGGGCGTCGAGCGCGTCGATGAAGCCGGGCTTCCCCGAGCCGCGGACCTGCTCGGCCACGAGCGCGCCCGAGAGCAGCTCGGGGCGGTGGGCGACGAGGCGGAAGACCATCTGCCGCGCCCGCCGCCGGCTCGTGAGCGCGGTCGACCGCGTGCCGAGCCAGCCGGCGTAGGCGGCCAGGCGGCGGTCGAGCTTGCGCAGCACGGCGAGCGCCGACTCGTTGCGCAGGTCGGCGATGCTCAGGCCCGCGGCGCTGACGAGCGTCAGGCGCTCGACCCGGGAGGGGGACGCGATCGCCATCTCGGCGCCGATGAAGCCGCCCATCGAGTTGCCGACGATCGCCGCGTGGTCGATCCCCAGCTCGTCGAAGAGCGCGGCGACCAGGCGCCCGTAGCCGGGGATGGAGATCCGCTCCGCCGGCATCGGCGAGGCGCCGAAGCCCGGGAGGTCCATCGCGACGACCCGATGGTCGCGGGCGAAGACGGGAAGCTGCTCCAGCCAGTTCTGCCACGACCCCGACAGCCCATGGATGAACACGACCGGGGGACCCGAGCCGAGCTCGATGACGTTGACCGGCCGCCCGGCGACGGTGACCCAGCGCTGGTGCTCACGCCAGTCGACGTCCAGCCACGGCGTTCGCCCGCCCGGGCCGTAGTCGCCTGGATCGACGGGCAGCCGCTGGGCCGAGGGGACCATCCAGTCAGGATAATCGTGGTCCCGTCGGACTCCCGACCGCGACCCGAGACCGCCCCGTGCGCATCGCCATCGACATCGACTCCACGCTGCACCACTACTGGCCCGAGCTCGCCGACTCGGCCCGGCGGCGCTTCGGTGTCGACCTGCCCTACGAGCGCCAGCGCACGTGGACGATCCCCGAGCTCGCCGACGACCAGCTCCGCGTGGTGATCGCCGACACGCACTCCGACGCGGCGATCGCCCGCGCCGAGCCCTATCCCGGCGCGGTCGAGACCGTCAACGCGTGGAAGGCCGCGGGGCACTACATCCACGTCACGAGTCACCGCGCCACCGGCTCCCGCGCCGCCACCGAGCGCTGGCTGGACGAGATCGGCCTGCGCCACGACGACCTGCACTGCTCCTACGACAAGCTCGCGCGCTGCCTGGAGCTCGGGATCGACGTGATCGTCGACGACAGCCCGGACACCCTCGCCCGCGCGCTCGACGAGGGCATCCAGGCCGCGACGCTCGCCCATCCGTGGAACCGCGAGCTCTGCGACGCCGACGAACGCGTGGTCTGCGCGCCCGACTGGCCGACGCTCGCCGCCGAGCTCGAGCGCCGCTGCTCGCTGACGCGGCGGGCGGCCTGACCCGAGCGCGCGCGATAGCGAAATTGCAGGGCTGGGAACCGCGCACCGGAACTCGTAACATCGCCGCGCGCCGGTGCGGTCCAAGAGCTTCTTCATCATCCTCGCCGGCCTGTCGGTGCTGGCCATCATCCTTGGGGGTGGCCTCTACGCGTACGACCACTCGCGCGCCGTGCGCATCGCGCCGGGCGTGAGCGTCGGCGGCGTCGCGCTCGGCGGCCTGACCCGCGGGCAGGCGCGCGCGCGCCTGAGCCGCGCGATCCTCGATCCGCTGCGCCGCCCGATCGTCGTGCGCCACGCCGACCGGACCTGGAGGCTGGGGCCGCGCGAGGCCCGCATCCGCGCCGACCTGACCGCGATGATCGACGAGGCGATGGCCCGCACCCGCACCGGCGACATCCTCTCGCGCTCGTGGCGCTCGCTGACCGGCCGGGCCACCGCCGTCGACCTGGCGCCCAAGGTGCAGTACTCCGACGCGGCCGTCGCGCGCCTGGTCGCCCGCGTCCGCGCCGGGGTCCAGCGCCCCGCGCGCGACGCCAGCGTGAAGCTCTCGGGGGACGGCATCGCCCGCACGCCGAGCCGCCCCGGCCGCGCGCTCGACGCGAAGCCGTTGCAGGCGGAGATCCTCGACGCGATCGCCTCTCCGACCGCGTCGCGGACGTTCACCGCCCGCACCCGGCGCGTCGAGCCGCGCGTCGCCACGGCCGACCTCGCCCGCCGCTACGCCACCGTGGTCATCGTCAACCGCAGCCAGTTCCGCCTGCGCCTCTACAAGCGGCTCAAGCTCGAGGAGACCTTCCCGATCGCCGTCGGGATGGTCGGGCTGGAGACCCCGGCGGGCCAGTACGCGATCGCCAACAAGGCGATCCACCCGGCCTGGCACGTCCCCGACAGCGACTGGGCCGGCGACCTCGCCGGCAAGACGATCGCCGGCGACGACCCCAAGAACCCGATCAAGGCGCGCTGGCTGGGGATCTACGACGGCGTCGGCATCCACGGCACGGCCGACGACGCCTCGATCGGCCACAACGCGTCGCACGGCTGCATCCGGATGCACGTCCCCGACGTCGAGAAGCTCTACGACCAGGTCCCGGTCGGGACCGCGGTCTACATCGCCTAGATATCGGGCCCGCCCCGGACGTCGCCCACCGGCACCTCCTCCCACCCGCGTGCCAGAAGCAGGGCATGGTGGTCGGAATGTCGAAGCACCAGCGTGCCGATGAACACGCCCCGCTCCCGCCTGCGCAGGACCGCGTACCACAGCATCGACGCGTCGATCGTGCCCTGGATGCGATGCCACGGGCGCGGCGGGAGCTCGTCGCGCCCGGCGACGCCGGTGTCGATGAGCTGGCGATGGGTGGCGACCTGACCCGTGCCGGTGTCGATGAAGAAGAGCCCCACGGCGGTGGAGGATAGGCCCCGACCCAGCGCCGCCTGGTCGGAGGCGCTCACCCTGTTCGACGCCGATCTGCGCCGGCGCGGGATGGCCGAGAAGACCCGCCGCGCCTACGGCGTCGACCTCGGGCAGTTCGCGCTGTGGTGCACCGCCCAGGACCTCGATCCGAGCGCCGTGAGCTGGCGCGAGCTGCGCCGCTACGCCGCCGTGCTGTCCTCGCGCGCGGCCGTCGCGGCGACGGTGGCGCGCAAGCTCGCCGCCCTGCGCGCGTTCTACCGCACGCTGCGCGAGCACGGCCACGTGGAGCAGAACCCCGTCGACCTCATCCCGTCGCCCAAGCGCCCGCGCACGCTGCCGAAGGTCCTGCGCCCCGACGAGCTCGCCTCGCTGCTGGACCGCATCCCCGCCGCCACGCCGCTGGAGCTGCGCGATCGCGCGCTGCTGGAGGTCGCCTACGGCTCGGGCCTGCGCGCCGAGGAGCTCGTCAACCTCGACGTCCCGTCGATCGACTTCGACGCCGAGGAGCTGCGCGTCGAGGGCAAGGGCTCGAAGACCCGGATCGTGCCCGCCGGCGAGCCGTCGCTGCGGGCGGTCGCGCGCTACCTGGAACGGGCGCGGCCCGCCCTGCAGTCGGGCGACGGCGAGCCCGCGCTGTTCCTGTCGAAGTCGGGCCGGCGCCTGTCGACCTCCGACGTGCGCCGGCGCCTGCGCGTGTGGGCGCGCCACGCGGCGCTGCAGGGCGGCATCTCGCCGCACGCGCTGCGCCATTCGTTCGCCACCCATCTGCTCGAGGGGGGCGCCGACCTGCGCGCGATCCAGGAGCTGCTCGGCCACGCGTCCATCTCTACGACGCAGATCTACACTCGGGTAGAGTCAGCGCGGCTGAAGTCCGCCTATGCACGCAGCCACCCGCGGGCGTGAGGGCGGGGGGCCATGGAGACCAACGTCAAAGCCATCGAGCTGAGGGACCTGTGGCGCCGCTACAAGCAGGGCGGTGACAACCATGCTCGCGAGCGCCTCGTCGTCGCCTACTCGCCACTGGTCAAGTACGTCTCCGGCCGCATGGCCAGCGGCCTGCCGGCGCACGTCGAGGAGTCCGACCTCATCTCCTACGGCCTCGTCGGACTGATCAACGCGATCGAGCGCTTCGAGCCCGAGCGCGAGATCAAGTTCGAGACCTACGCGATCACGCGCATCAAGGGAGCGATCATCGACGAGCTGCGCTCCCTGGACTGGGTGCCGCGCTCGGTCCGCGCCCGCGCCCGCGAGATCGAGAAGGCCAACGCCAAGCTCGAGCACCGCCTGCAGCGCGCGCCCACCGACGAGGAGATGGCGCGCGAGCTCGACTTCACGGTCGAGGAGTTCCAGGACGCGCTGGTGCAGATCTCCAACTCCACCGTCGCGGCGCTCGACGAGCTGTGGTCGGTGAGCGACTCCAGCGGCGACCAGGTCTCGCTGCTGGACACGCTGACCGACGAGAGCGCGCCCGACCCGGCGGCGGTCATGGACCAGACCGACCTCAAGGACCGCGTCGCCGACGCGATCGCCCGCCTCCCGGAGCGCGAGAAGCTCGTCGTGGCCCTCTACTACTACGAGAACCTGACGCTCCGAGAGATCGGGGAGGTCCTCGGGGTCACCGAGTCGCGCGTCTCGCAGCTCCACACCAAGGCCGTGCTGCGCCTGCGCTCCCGCCTGACCGACTGACGGTCAGAGCCCCTTGGGCATCCGCGGCGATGCCGCTAGGGTCCGGCTCCCGGACGTCGAGTGGAGAGGAGACCAGGCGTGCACAGGGCAGACCGCATCAGGAATGTGGCCCTCGCCGGCCATCGCGGCAGCGGGAAGACCTCGCTGAACGAGGCGCTGCTGTTCCAGGCCGGCGCGATCCAACGGCTCGGGAGCGTCACCGACGGCACCACGGCGTCGGACTCCGACCCCGACGAGCACGCGCGGCAGATGTCGATCAGCGCCTCGTTGAGCTCGTTCGAGTGGGACGACCGCAAGATCAACCTCATCGACGCCCCCGGCGAGCCCAGCTTCGTCGCCGACGCGCTCAGCGCCTTGCGCGTCTGCGAGTCGGCCGTGTTCGTCATCAACGCCGTCATGGGCGTCGAGGTCAACACGTCCCGCCTGTGGCAGCGCGCCGCCGAGCTCGACCTGGCGCGCATGGTCTACGTGAACATGCTCGATCGCGAGCGGGCCGACTACTTCCGCACGCTGGAGTCGCTCAAGGGCGCCTTCGGGCCGCACGTCGTCGCGACCGAGATCCCGATCGGCTCCGAGCACGAGGTCCGCGGCGTCATCGACCTCATCGACATGAAGGCCTACGAGTACGCCGACGACGGCCGCGAGAACTGCGCCGAGATCCCGATCCCCGACGAGCTCCAGCCGCAGGCGGAGGAGTACCGCGAGAAGCTCATGGACGAGGTCGCCGAGGTCTCCGACTCGCTCATGGAGCGCTACCTCGAGGGCGAGGAGATCTCCCACGAGGAGCTCGTCGCCGCGCTGAAGGACGGCACCAACCACGGCGGCATCTTCCCCGTGGTCTGCGGCGTCGCGACCAGGAACCTGGGCACCAACCGCCTGCTCGACGCGATCGTCGAGGACCTGCCCAGCCCGGTCAAGCACGGCGGGCTCGAGCTCCCGGAGGTCACGCTGGAGCCCGACGAGGACAAGGAGCTGTTCGCCTACGTCTTCAAGACCAAGGCCGACCAGTTCGCCGGGCGCATCAACTTCTTCCGCGTCTACCAGGGCGTCATGCGGCCCGACACCCAGGTGCTCAACACGCGCGCCCACGCCAAGGAGCGCATCGGCACGCTGATCGTCCCGCAGGGGCGCGAGCAGGACCACGCGGACGCCTTCGGCCCGGGCGACATCGGCGCGGTCGCCAAGCTCAAGGAGACGCGCGCCGGCGACTGGCTCGCCGCGCGCGACGAGCCGATCGCCATGCCCGCGGTCAAGCTGCCACAGCCGGTGATGGCCTTCTCGATCGAGCCCAAGGCCAAGGGCGACGAGGACAAGGTGTTCACGTCGCTGCGCCGTCTGCAGGAGGAGGACCCGACGATCGACCTGCACCGCGACGCGCAGACCGGCGACCAGATCGTCGCCGGCCTGTCGCAGGTCCACGTCGAGGTCGTCGTCGACCGCCTGAAGTCGCGCTTCGGCGCCGAGGTCACGCTCAAGCCGCCGCGCGTGCCTTACCAGGAGACGATCCGCAAGCCGGCCAAGGCCCACGGGCGCCACAAGAAGCAGACCGGCGGGCGCGGCCAGTTCGGCGACTGCCGCATCGAGATCGAGCCGCTGGGCGACGCCGACGGCTTCGAGTTCGTCGACGCGATCAAGGGCGGCGTCATCCCCCACGGCTTCATCCCGGCGGTCGAGAAGGGCTGCGTGGACGCGCTGCAGCACGGCGCCGTCGGCGGCTACCCGGTGAAGGGCGTGCGGGTGCGCCTCTACGACGGCTCCTATCACTCGGTCGACTCCAGCGAGATGGCGTTCCGGCTGGCCGGCTCGATCGCCATGAAGGAGGCGCTGTCGCAGGCCGGCGCGGTGCTGCTGGAGCCGATGATGCTCGTCACGCTCAGCGTCCCCGACGAGTCGGTGGGCGACGTCATCGGCGACCTGAACTCGCGCCGCGGGCGCCCGCAGGGCATGGAGCCGGCCGGCGGCATGACCGAGGTCAAGGCCGAGGTCCCGATGGCGGAGATGCTCACCTACGCTCCCGACCTGCGCTCGCTGACGGGCGGGCAGGGCGACTACACGATGGAGTTCCTGCGTTACGAGGAGGTCCCCGCGCACCTCGCCCAGAAGGTCGTCGAGGGCGCCCGGGCGGAGGCGGAGGCGGTCAACGCGTGAGGGCCCACGCCACCCGCTAGGGTGGGCCCCGTGACGCCCAAGGCGATCAGCACGAGCCCGCCGGTCGTCTCCTGCGACGTCTGCGGCCGCACGCTGCTGCGCGGGGAGCAGGCCGAGGTGTTCCTCCACGGCGGGGCGCGGCGGATGGTGTGCGAGCTGTGCACCCAGCGCGCCGCCCACGAGGGCTGGATCCGCGAGGGGCTCGACGGCGGCGCCGTGCGCGCGCGCTCGAGCAGCAGCCGCTCGCGCTCCTTGCTGGCGCGCCTGCGCCAGCGCCGGGCCGAGGCCCAGTCGCTGCACGAGGAGGCGGAAGCCGACGGCGCGCCCGAGCCGCCGCCGAGCCGGCCGGAGCCGGCGCTGCCCCAGGAGCCGCGCTCGGTGCACGCGGTGCCCACCAACGCCGACATGAAGATGGCCCGCGCGCTGGACATCTTCAACTCGAGCGCGCACCCGCGCACGGTCTCCGGCGTGGCCCGCTCGCTCGGCGCGCCGATCGTCGCCGTGCGCCCCTCGCTGACCGAGGGCAGCGTCGTGACGATCGTCGTCGGCTGGGAGCTGAGCTGGTACCGCTACGAGGTCGACCTCGCCGACGAGGTCACCGGCCCGCGCATCACCGCCCAGGGCACCGAGCTGGCCGAGCTCGACGCGGTCGACCAGGTGCCGAACGCCGCCGCCGACGACGAGGGCCAGTTGCA
The DNA here is from genome assembly GCA_034664395.1 of Solirubrobacteraceae bacterium. Classification (GTDB taxonomy): domain Bacteria; phylum Actinomycetota; class Thermoleophilia; order Solirubrobacterales; family Solirubrobacteraceae; genus JAOPZW01. The sequence continues at coordinate 10,147 of JAXDHQ010000105.1, forward strand.
CCTCGTCGCGCAGCACGCGTAGAGTCCCCCGGCTTCCATGCCCCGCGTTCCCCGCACCCGTCCATGATCTACTCGGTCGTCCCCGAGGAGCTCGCGCCCGAGCTCTACGACCGGCTCGTCGACTACTACCGCGACGACCCGAACGTGAAGGTCATCATCGACCGCCGCAAGAGCGAGCGCCGCGCGCGCGGCTCCGCCGACGGCGGCGAGCTCCGCGAGGTCCGCGACCGGCGGCGCCCGCGCGTGCCGGGCGACTTCCCGCCCATCGACGCCGACGAGTGAAGGTCGTCGTCCACGTCGACGGCGGCTCCCGGGGCAACCCGGGGCCGGCGGCGGCCGCCGCCGTCGTCTCGACCCCGGAGGGCGAGGTCCTCGACGAGGCCGCCGAGGTGCTCGGGCGCACGACGAACAACGTCGCCGAGTACCGGGCGCTGCTGCTCGGCCTGGCCCGCGCCAAGGCCCTCGGGGCCGACGAGGTCGAGGTCGTCAACGACTCCGAGCTCGTGGCCAAGCAGGTCAACGGGCTCTACAAGGTCAAGCATCCGGACATGCGTCCGCTGCACGCCGAGGCGACGAAGGCGCTGCGCGCATTCCCGTCGTGGACCGTCCGCTCGGTGCCCCGCGCCAAGAATGCGAGAGCCGACAGGTTGGTCAACGAGGCCCTGGACGCCAAGACCTGACGCTCGCCTGGCAACGGGCCCGCCGACGTGGTAGACAAACCTGTCACGTCGTCCGTCCCGGGGCGGCGGTGAGGAGGCGCTCCATGTGCCTGGCCATCCCCGGCCAGATCATCGAGGTTGTCGACGCGGCCAACCGCCTGGCCAAGGTCGAGGTAGCGGGGGTCCAGCGCACCATCAACATCGGTCTCCTCGATGCGGATGGGCACCAGGCCGAACCCGGCGACTGGGTCCTGATCCACGTCGGCTTCGCGCTCTCCAAGATCGACGAGGAGGAGGCGCAGGCCACGCTGCGCCTGCTCGTGGACATGGGCGCGGCCTATGACCAGGAGCTCGAGGAGCTCAAGACCAGCCTGATCGAGTGAGGTGAGATGACCGCCCACGCCGCCGGCTCCTGCGACTCCGAGCACCACTGCATCACGTGCTCGGACGAAGGGGTGCCGATGCGCGTGCTGCGCGTCGACGACGCCCGCGGCCTGGCGCTGTGCGAGCGCGAGGACGGCGTCCACGCCACCGTCGAGACCGCCCTGGTCGACGGCGTCGGCCCCGGGGCGCTCGTGCTCGTGCACGCCGCGGTGGCGCTCGCGCTGCTGGAGGGCGCGGCGTGAGGTACGTCGACGAGTACCGCGACCCGGACCTGGGCCGCGCGCTCGCCGGCGAGATCCTCGCGACCGTCGAGCCCGGTCGCCACTACAAGGTCATGGAGGTGTGCGGCGGGCACACGCACTCGATCTACAAGTACGGCGTCGACGACCTCCTGCCCGTCAACGTCGAGCTCGTCCACGGCCCGGGCTGCCCGGTGTGCGTGATCCCCATGGGCCGCGTCGACGACGGGATCGCGCTCGCGCACGAGCCCGGCGTCATCTTCACCTGCTTCGGCGACATGATGCGCGTGCCGGGATCGCGGGGCACGCTGCTGGAGGCCAAGGCCCGCGGGGCCGACGTGCGGATGGTCTACTCGCCGCTGGACGCCCTGCGGATCGCGCGCTCGAACCCCGACCGCGAGGTCGTCTTCTTCGCCATCGGCTTCGAGACGACCGCGCCCTCGACCGCGCTGACGCTGATGCGCGCCAAGGCCGAGGGCGTCTCCAACTTCACGTGCATGTGCAACCACGTGACGATCGTGCCGCCGCTGCGCGCGCTGTTGGACTCGCCCGATCTGCGCCTGGACGGCTTCATCGGGCCAGGGCACGTGGCGACGGTGGTGGGCGCGCGGCCGTTCGAGTTCATCCCCGCCGACTACGCCAAGCCGCTGGTCGTCGCCGGCTTCGAGCCGCTCGACCTGCTGCAGGCCATCCACATGATCCTGCGCCAGCTCTCCGAGGGCCGCTGCGAGGTCGAGAACCAGTACAGCCGCGTCGTCCCCTACGAGGGCAACCTCGCGGCGCTGCGGGTCCTGGCCGAGGTCTTCGAGCTGCGACCGCACTTCGAGTGGCGCGGGCTGGGCTTCATCTCCCAGAGCGCGCTGCGGCTCTCCGACGCCTACGCCGACCTCGACGCCGAGCGGCGCTTCGGCGTGCCCGGCGTGCGCGTCGCCGACCCCAAGGCGTGCCAGTGCGGGGAGGTGCTCAAGGGCGTCATCAAGCCGTGGGAGTGCAAGGTCTTCGGCACCGCCTGCACGCCCGACCACGCCATCGGGACGTGCATGGTCTCGCCCGAGGGCGCGTGCGCCGCCTACTACAACTACGGCCGCTTCGCGCGCGAGCGAGAGGTGGTGTGAGCGTGGCGGACGCGGTCTCCGATCGCGAGCAGCGCGTGCTCGGCATCATCGAGACCGCCCGGGCCAAGCGCCGGCGCTTCCGCGACGAGCGCATCACGATGGCCCACGGCGCGGGCGGCAAGGCGACCCAGTCGCTGATCGAGGGCCTGTTCGTCCCCGCGTTCTCCTCGCCCGCCCTCGTCGCCCTCGGCGACGCCGGCCTCGTCAGCGTCGACGGGGTCGACCTGGCGCTCACCACCGACTCGTTCGTGGTGCGCCCGCTGCGCTTCCCGGGCGGCTCGATCGGCGAGCTGGCGGTCAACGGCACGGTCAACGACCTCGCCGTGTCCGGCGCGCGGCCGCTGGCGCTGAGCGTGTCGCTCGTGCTCGAGGAGGGCCTGGAGTCCGACGTCCTGCGCGCCGAGGTCGACGCGATGGCGGCGGCCGCCGCCGCCGCGGAGGTCGACATCGTCGCCGGCGACACGAAGGTCGTCGAGCGCGGGCTCGCCGACGGCATGTACGTCTGCACGACGGGGCTCGGCCGGGTCGACCCGCGCGCCCGCCTGGCGCCGGACGCGCCCGCGCCGGGCGACCGGATCCTCGTCTCGGGCTTCATCGGCGAGCACGGGACCGCGATCATGCTCGCCCGCGGCGAGCTCGGGCTCGAGGCGCCGGTCGAGTCCGACACCCGGTCGCTGTGGCCGGCGGTCGACGCGCTGCTGGACGCCGCCGGCGACGGGCTGCGCTGCCTGCGCGACGCCACCCGCGGCGGCGTGGCCTCGGTGCTCAACGAGCTGGCGCGGGCCGCGGGCGTCGCCATGCTCGTGCGCGAGCGCGACGTCCCCGTCCAGCCCGCGGTCGCCGGCGCGGCCGAGCTGCTCGGGATCGATCCGATGTACGTGGCCAACGAGGGCGTGCTCGTGGCCGTGGTCGCCGCCGATGCCGCCGACGCGGCGCTGGAGGCGCTGCGCCGCGTGCCCGGCTGCGAGGCCGCGGCGGACATCGGCGACTGCAAGGGCCAGCCGCCAGGGATGGTGCTGGTCGAGACGTCGTTCGGCGGGCGGCGGGTGATGGACCAGCTCGCGGGCGACCCGCTGCCGAGGATCTGCTGAGGCGCGATGCACGAGCTCGCGATAGCGGAATCGGTCGTCCGCATCGCGTGCGCCCATGCCGGCGACCGGAAGGTGACGCGGGTGGAGCTGAAGGTCGGCCACCTGCGGCAGGTGGTCCCCAGCGCGCTGACCTTCGCCTTCGGCCTGGTGGCCGAGGGGACGGTGGCCGAGGGCGCCGAGCTGGCCATCGAGGACGTGCCGGCCGCGGGACGCTGCCGCGCGTGCGGCAGCGAGAGCGTGCTGACCGACTTCCCGCTGCAGTGCGCGCGCTGCGACGGGCTGGACCTGGAAGTGATCGCGGGCGAGGAGCTGCTGGTGGACTCGCTCGAGCTGGTGCGAGAGGCGTTGACGACCTACGGAGGAATGGCGCATGGCCACTGAACCGAAGGCTCCCCCCGGCGTCGAGGAGGTCCACATCCTGTGGATCTCGGAGGGGATGAGCTGCGACGGCGATTCGGTCTCCATCACGGCGGCGGGCCAGCCGAGCATCGAGGACGTCCTGCTCGGCGCCATCCCCGGCCTGCCCAAGGTCAACCTGCACAACAAGGTGCTCTCGCCGACGCTGGGCGGCGAGGAGTTCCTCAAGCCCTTCCGCCAGGCGCTCACCGACGAGCTCGACGCGCCCTTCGTCCTGGTCATCGAGGGCTCGATCCCCAACGAGAACATCAACGGCGACGGCTACTGGACCTCGTTCGGCAACGACGAGGCGACCGGCGAGCCGCTCACGCTCAACTGGTGGATCGACCGGCTCGCGCCCAAGGCGTGGGGCGTGATCGCGATCGGGACCTGCGCCACGTACGGCGGCATCCACGCGATGGCCGGCAACCCCACCGGGTGCATGGGCCTGGCCGACTACCTGGGCTGGGACTTCCGCTCGGCCGGCGGCCTGCCGATCGTCAACGTGCCCGGCTGCCCGGTGCAGCCGGAGAACTTCATGGAGACGCTGGTCTGGCTGCTCTACCAGGCGGCGGGCCTGGCGCCGGTGATCCCGCTCGACGCCCAGCTTCGCCCGCAGTGGCTGTTCGGCAAGACCGTCCACGAGGGCTGCGACCGCGCCGGCTACTACGAGCAGGGCGACTTCGCGAAGGACTACAACTCGCCCAAGTGCCTGGTGAAGGTCGGCTGCTGGGGGCCGGTGGTCAACTGCAACGTCCCCAAGCGCGGCTGGATGGCGGGCATCGGCGGCTGCCCGAACGTGGGCGGCATCTGCATCGGCTGCACGATGCCCGGGTTCCCCGACAAGTTCATGCCGTTCATGGATCAGCCACCCGGCGCCACGGTCTCCGCGGCCCTGGTCACCACCTACGGGACGCTCATCCGCAAGCTCCGCAGCATCACGAACAAGACGGTCAACAAGGAGCCGTCCTGGCGTCACAACGACGACCGCCTCACCACGGGATACGCCCCCCGGTGGGGCAACTGAGAGGAGATCGGGATGGCGATTCGCGAGAAGGTCACGCCGGAGGCCGGCAAGGTCGTCGACATGTCCTGGGACCCGATCACCAGGATCGTGGGGAACCTCGGCATCTACACGAAGATCGACTTCGAGAACCGCGAGGTGGTGTCGTGCAAGAGCACCTCGTCGCTGTTCCGCGGCTACAGCGTGTTCATGAAGGGCAAGGACCCGCGCGACGCGCACTTCATCACCAGCCGCATCTGCGGGATCTGCGGTGACAACCACGCGGTCTGCTCGTGCTACGCGCAGCAGATGGCCTACGGGGTCAAGCCGCCGCCGCTGGCCGAGTGGATCGTGAACCTCGGCGAGGCGGCGGAGTACATCTTCGACCACATCATCTTCCAGGACAACCTGGTCTTCGTGGACTTCTGCGAGGACATGGTCAAGGCGACCAACCCCTCCGTGTGGGCCAAGGCCGAGAAGGCCGAGGCGCGCGGCGCCAACGTCCACGGCTATCGCACGGTCGGCGACATCATGCGCTCGTACAACCCGTTCGTGGGCGAGACGTACAAGGAAGCGCTGCACATGAGCCGGATCGGGCGGGAGATGATCTGCCTGATGGAGGGCCGGCACGTCCATCCCTCCACCGTCTATCCCGGCGGCGTGGGCACGGTCGCCACGCCGGGGCTGCTGACCGACTACCTCAGCCGGCTGCTGCGCTGCCTGGACTTCATCAAGAAGTCGGTCGCCATGAACGACGACGTCTTCGACTTCTTCTACGAGGCCCTGCCCGGCTACGAGGAGGTCGGGCGCCGGCGGATCCTGCTCGGGTGCTGGGGCGCGTTCAACAACCCCGACCACGTCGACTACGACTATCGCAACATGGACTTCTGGGGCAACGAGATGTTCGTCACCCCGGGCGTCGTGGTCGACGGCGAGCTGGTGACCACCAACCTGGTGGACATCAACCTCGGCATCCGCATCATGCTCGGCAGCTCGTACTACGAGGACTGGGTCAACGAGGAGACCTTCGTCGAGCGCGACCCGCTGGGCAACCCGGTCGACAAGCGCCACCCGTGGAACCAGACGACGATCCCCAAGCCCCAGAAGCGCGACCTCGCCGGCGGCAACTACTCGTGGGTGATGAGCCCGCGCTGGCACGACAAGCGCACCGGCGACAACCTCGCGCTCGACACCGGCGGCGGCCCGCTGGCGCGCCTGTGGGTGACCGCGCTGGCCGACAAGGTCCACACGCCGTACGTCAACGCGACCGGACAGAGCGTGCAGATCAACCTCCCCAAGACGCCGAACACCGCCGAGACGACCATCGAGTGGCGCATCCCGCAGTGGTCCAACGCGATCGAGCGCGACCGCGCGCGGATCTACTTCCTGGCCTACGCGGCCGGGATGGCGATGCACTTCCTCGACCGCGCCTTCGAGGAGATCCGCGCCGGGCGGACGAAGGTCTTCGAGGACTTCGACGTCCCCGAGGAGGCCATCGGCTGCGGCTTCCACGAGGCGGTGCGCGGCGTGCTCTCCCACCACCTCGTCATCCGCGAGGGCAAGATCGCCAACTACCACCCCTATCCGCCGACGCCGTGGAACGGCAGCCCGACCGACTCCTACGGGACCCCCGGGCCCTACGAGGACGCGGTGACGGGCCAGCCGATCTTCGAGGAGGCCGGGCCGGACGAGTTCCGCGGCATCGACATCATGCGCGCGGTCCGCAGCTTCGACCCGTGCCTGCCCTGCGGGGTGCACATGTACCTCGGCAAGGGCAAGACGATCCGGCAGGTGCACTCGCCGATGTTCGGTGAGCATGGCTGAGACCCGCGTCGGACTGGACGACGGCGGCGCGCGCGAGCGCGTCGCCAGGATCGACGAGCTCCTCGACCGCGTCGAGGCGCTCGCCGACCCGGGGCCGCGCGACCTGGCGGTCGAGCTCGTGCAGGCGCTCCTGGACCTCTACGGCGAGGGCCTGGGGCGCGTGGTCGAGCACGTCGCGCGCCACGACGACGGCGAGCTCGCCGCGGAGCTCGCCGCCGACGAGGTCGTCGCCCACCTGCTCCTGCTGCACGGCCTGCATCCGCAGCCGCTGGAGGCCCGGGTCCGCGACGCCCTGGACGAGGTGCGTCCGTACCTGGAGTCCCACGGCGGCGACGTCGAGCTCGTCGCGATCGACGACGGCGTCGCGCGCCTGCGCCTGGAGGGGAGCTGCAACGGCTGCCCGTCCTCGACGGCGACGCTCAAGCTCGCCATCGAGGACGCGATCCACAAGGCCGCGCCCGACGTGGACCGCATCGAGGCCGAGGGCGCGGTCGAGCCCGCGCCGCCGCCCGGCCTGCTGCAGCTCGAGGTCTCCGACGCGCTGCGTCCGCGGGCCGAGCCCGACGGCGCCTGGGCGATGGCGGGCGGCATGCCCGACCCGGACGGCCGCGGCCCGCTCGTCCGCGACGTGGCGGGCGAGGCGATCCTGTTCGTCCGCGTCGAGGGCGACGTCTACGCCTACCGTCCGGCGTGCCCGTCGTGCGCGGCGTCGCTGGAGGGCGGGACCGTCGCCGGCGCCGAGCTGGCGTGCCCGGCGTGCGGGCACCGCTACGACGTGCGCCGGGCCGGACGCGGCCTCGACGCGGCGCAGGATCGGCTCGAGCCGATCCCCCTGCTCGTC
>JAXDHQ010000106.1:0-4708 GCA_034664395.1 Solirubrobacteraceae bacterium
CGCGAGCGCCAGCTGCCCGGCGGTCACACCCTTCTCGCCGGCGAGCTCCTCGACGCGTTCGACCAGCTCCATGTTGCGGTCGAAGTTCTCGCCCTGGAAGCGCGGATGGTGGCGGCGGAAGTCGTCCTCCGGGAAGTCGGACGGCGACCGGAACCGACCCGACAGGAAGCCGCGGCCGAGCGGCGAGTACGCCACGAAGCCGATGCCGAGCTCGCGCACCGTCGGCAGGATCTCCGCCTCTGGGCTGCGCTCCCAGAGCGAGTACTCGGTCTGCAGGGCGGCGATCGGGTGCACGGCGCTGGCGCGGCGCAGCGTCTCGGGGCCGGCCTCGCTCAGGCCCAGGTGGCGGACCTTGCCCTCCGCGACGAGCTCGGCCATGGCGCCGACGGTGTCCTCGATCGGCGTGTCGGGGTCGACGCGGTGCTGGTAGTAGAGGTCGATGTGGTCGACGCCGAGGCGGCGCAGGGAGGCCTCGCACGCCTGCCGCACGTACTCCGGGCGCCCGTTGAACCCGCGGCTGCGACTCCCGGCCTCGCGGACGATCCCGAACTTCGTGGCGAGGACGACCTGGTCGCGGCGGTCGGCGATGGCCCGGCCGACGAGCTCCTCGTTGGTGTACGGGCCGTACGAGTCGGACGTGTCCAGGAAGTTCACACCGAGCTCGAGCGCGCGGTGGATGGTGGCGATGGACTCGGCGTCGTCGTGGGCGCCGTAGAACTCGGACATCCCCATGCATCCGAGGCCGAGGGCCGAGACGGTGAGGCCGGTGCTGCCGAGCGAGCGTGTCTGCATGGCTTCCATCGTAAACAAATCTGACGTTGAACGTCAAATGTCAGGTTCAGGCGAGGACTACCGCCGCGCGGGCTCGGGCGACGAGGCCGCCCGCAGGCGCTCGACGGCGCCGCGCAGCTCCTCGCGCAGGTCGACGAGCCCCTCGACGCGCTGCTCGGTCTCGGCCAGGCGGCGCTCGAGCAGGGTCAGCATCCGCTTGCGCCCGCGCGCGCTCGTCTGGTCGTCGAAGTACAGCGGGATGACCTCGGCGATCTCGTCCAGCGTCAGCCCCATGCGCTTGAGCCAGTCGATCTTCGCGAGCCGGGTGATGGCGGCGTCGTCGTACTGGCGGTGGCCGCCGCCCTCGCGGCGCGCCGCGGGTAGGAGGCCGAGGCCCTCGTAATAGCGGACCGTCCGGGTCGTCACGCCCGCGCGGCGGGCGAGCTCACCGATGCGCATAGGGCCGAGGATAAACCGGCACGCTAACGTCAACGTGCAGATGCCCCGACCGCCGGCCCTCGCCCTGCGCGACCTCACCAAGCGCTACGACAACGGCTTCCTCGCCCTCGACGGGCTCGACTTCGAGGTTCCCGACGGCGCGTTCTTCGGCCTCCTGGGGCCCAACGGCGCGGGCAAGACCACGGTCATCAGCGCCATCTGCAACCTCATCCGCGTCACCGGCGGCGACCTGCGCGTCTTCGGCCACGACCACCGCACGCAGGCGGCGCGCGGCCTCATCGGCCTGGCCGAGCAGGACGTCAACCTCGACCGCTTCCTCGACGTCGAGGAGACCCTGCTCTACCACGGCGGCTACTACGGCATGGAGCGCGCGCGGGCCCGCCGCCGCGCCGCGGAGATGATCGACGTCTTCGACCTGCGCGCCAAGGCGCACGTGCGCGCCCCGATGCTGTCGGGCGGCATGCGCCGGCGCCTGCTGCTCGCCCGCGCCCTCATGCACGAGCCGCGCCTGGTCATCCTCGACGAGCCGACCGCCGGGGTGGACTACGAGCTGCGCATGGAGCTGTGGGCCTACATCCGCCGCCTGCACGGCGAGGGCACGACGATCCTGCTCACCACGCACTACCTCGAGGAGGCCGAGGAGCTGTGCGAGGACATCGCGCTCATCCGCTCGGGGCGCCTGATCGCGCGCGACACCGCCGAGGGCCTGCGCAGCGCCTACGAGGCCGACTCGCTGGCCGACGTCTACGTCAAGGCGATGGCCTCGTGATCCGCGCGCTCGCGGGCCGCCACCGCGGCCTGCTGTGGCTGAGCGCCCGCGAGAGCGCGCGCGTCCTGAAGCTGTGGACGCAGACCGTCGCGGCGCCGATCCTCAGCTCGTTCCTCTTCATCCTGGTCTTCGGGCTGTCGCTCGGCACGCGCATCAAGCAGATCGGCGGCGTCGACTACGAGGTCTTCATCGTGCCCGGGCTCATCACCATGGCGATGATCCAGGCCACCTACGCCAACAACTCCGCGTCGGTCTTCCAGGCCCGCTTCGACCGCTACATCAACGACGTCCTCGCGGCGCCCATGCGCCCGTGGGAGGTCAACCTCGCGCTCTCGCTCGGCGGCGTCGTGCGCGCCCTGCTCATCGGCGCCGGGCTGCTCGCCTGCGCGATGGCGGTCGTCGACGTCCCGATCGATCATCCGGGCGAGCTCGCGCTGGCCGTCGCGCTCGGGCTCGTGCTGTTCTCGTCCTTCGGGGTGATCGTCGGGATCTACGCCCAGTCCTGGGACCACACGGCGTTCGTCACGAACATCGTCATCCTCCCGCTGAGCTTCCTGGGCGGCGTCTTCTACTCCGTCGACCGGCTGCCGGCGCCGTGGCACGAGCTCAGCCACGCCAACCCGATCTTCTACCTGCTCAACGCCGTCCGGTACGGGTTCCTGGGCACCAGCGACGTGAGCGTCGCGCTGTCGCTCGCCGTGACCGGCGCGCTCGCGGCCGCGATGGTGGCCTGGAGCTCATGGCTGTTCCAGACCGGGCACCGCCTCAAGCCCTGACGCGAACGAGCCCGCCCGGCGGGGTGCCGCTCGTCCTCGTCGCGATCGGCTCGCTGCAGTTCGGGGCGGCGCTGGCGGGGACGATCTTCGACGAGCTCGGACCGGCCGGCACGGCGCTCCTGCGCTCGCTGTTCGCCGCGGTGATCCTGCTCGCCATCTGGCGCCCGGCGGTTCGCGCGCACTCCGCCGCCGACCTGCGCCTCGCGGCGGCGTTCGGCCTCGTCCTCGGCGCGATGAACCTCTGCATCTACGAGTCGTTCGCGCGGATCCCGCTCGGCGTCGCGGTGACGATCGAGTTCGCGGGGCCGCTCGGCATCGCCGTCGCGCTGTCGCGCCGGCGCCTGGACCTGGCGTGGGCGGCACTCGCCGGGCTGGGCATCCTGCTGCTGGCCGACCCGGGCGGGGGCGGCGTCGACGCGCTCGGCGTGGCGTTCGCGCTGATGGCCGCGATCTGCTGGGCGGGCTACATCTTCCTCACGGCGGCGACCGGGCGCGCGTTCACGGGCGGCCGCGGGCTGGCCCTGGCGATGTGCGCGGCGGCGCTCGTGCCGCTCGCCCCGGCGCTGGCGACCGCGGGCGGCGACCTGCTGCACCCGCGGTTCCTCGCCATCGGCTGCGCCGTGGCGGTGCTCAGCTCGGTGCTGCCCTACTCGCTGGAGACCGAGGCCCTGCGCCGCCTATCGCCGCGCGTGTTCGGCGTGCTCATGAGCCTCGAGCCGGCCGCGGCCGCGGTCGCCGGCCTCGTCGTGCTGGGCCAGCGCCTGAGCGCGCGCGACCTCGCCGCCATCGCGCTGGTGGTCGTCGCCTCGGTCGGCGTGACGCGCACGCAGGCCCCTGCCCCCGAGGCCTGACCTGCAATGCTGGCGGAGTGAGGACGGCCCTGGCGGCTCTGACGGCGATCGCGATGGCGGTCGCAGGAATCGCGGCCGCCGCCGTCGCGATCCACCGCTCGCACGACGGTGTGCCCGGCTCGATGCGGGCGTGTGCCGAGGACGCCGGCGCGGTCGCGGTCAAGGCCCGCGACGGCCTCGGCGCCGCGCGCCCCGACGTGCTCGCCGGCCGCCGCCTGCCCCAGCGATCGTGGCGCATGGGCCGCGACCGCGCGACGCTGCTGCAGGGCGCCGACTACGCCGTGCTCGTCGTGCGCGCGCCGCGCAACCCGCCCCTGGGCAGCGACGTGCTGCGCCGCGTGTACCGCGACCCGAGCGTGTGGGCGCTCGTCGCGGTCGAGCGCGACCCGCTGCGCGGCGTGCTCGCCGACTGCGTGCGCCGCGGGACGTAGCCGGTCGGGGCGGTCTGGCGCCGGCGCCGGCGGCGCTGCGCGGCGAGGGCATCGAGGGGAGCGGAGTGAGCGGCCCGCGGGGCGCACGCAGCGCAACCGGCGACCGCGAGCCGCCGTGCCGCAGAAGCGCTACCGCGTCCCGTCGAGCCACTCGCGCCGCGACGTGTGGTGCGAGAGGTGCTCGCCGGAGCTCAGCTCGTGGCGCAGCTCGCCCAGCAGCCCGAAGCGCTCGGCGACGACGTTGTGCTGGTGGATGGTCTCGAGGTTCTCCTGGCGCGCGGAGACGAACGAGTCGTCGCCCAGGTCGCCCAGGCGTTCGACCACGCCGCGAACCATCTCGCGGACGCAGTCCTCGACGAAGCGCGGGCGCCGGTGGGCCTTCTCGACCACGGCCGCCTCGTCGGCGCGCTTCATGAGCTCGTAGATCTCGCTCGACATCGAGTCCTCGACGATCTCCAGCAGCACCGCTGCCTCGAGCTCGATGTCGCAGTCCTCGGGGCAGCCCACGTGGAGCGTGCCCAGCCCGCGCTGGTTGTGCGTGGCGACCGGGACGGCGTCGAGGATGCGCACGACCTCGTCGTCGGTGAAGCCGTCCTCGAGCAGGCGCTCGCGCGCGCGGCCGGCCACGAGCTCCTGGGCGCACGGGCACGC
>JAXDHQ010000107.1:0-7856 GCA_034664395.1 Solirubrobacteraceae bacterium
CGGCGAGCTGCGCCCGCGCGACCGCCGACCTCGCGGCGCCCGGTCCGTACCGGGTCGGCAGCGCCCACGTCGCGCTGACGCGCGTCGGCGCGAGCGGTCGGTCGCGTTCGATCGACCCCACCGCCTGGTTCCCGACGGCGACGCGCTCAGGCGGGCCGGTGACCTGCCGCTCAGCGCTCATCCTCTTCTCCCACGGAGCCAACGGCCGCGCGACCGACTACTCGCGGCTGCTGACCCACCTGGCCGGCGAGGGCTTCGTCGTGCTCGCGCCCCACCACCCCGACCGCCAGCAGGGCGGACCCGGCGAGGCCAGCGACCGCACGGACGACATGGAGTACCTGCTCGACCATCTCGGGGCGATCGCCGACCGCCTCGCGCCCGGGCTCGCCGCCCGCATCGACACCGGGCGGATCGGCGTCGCGGGCCACTCGTTCGGCGGGTTCACCTCCGCCGACATGGCCGCGACGGACCCGCGCGTCCGCGCGGCGCTCGTGATGGCCGGCGGCGAGCGCGGCCCGGCAGCGGCGAGCATCCGCGTCCCGGTGCTGGCGATGGCGGGTGGCGCGGACCATCTCATCCCCGTCGCGCTGGTCCGCGCGTTCGTCTCGCGGCTGGCGGCCACCACGCCGCATGGCCTGCTCGTCATCGGCGGCGCCGGCCACGGCGCCTACGGCGACGGCTGCACGCACGGGCGGACCTGCGGGATCGTCGCGAGCTACGCGACGAGCTTCTTCCTCACCTACCTCGACGGGGTGCGGTCGGCGGACGGCCTCCTCGACCCGCATCGCCACCGCGCGGCGCGGCTGAGCCTGCGCACCGTGGGCATGCCGCCGCGCTAGCCGTGCGGCTTGCCCCGGTAGTGGTAGTAGCTGTTCCACGGGGCGGCGGCGCCGCCGAGGCGGGCGAGCCGCCCGGCATGGGCGTGGCGCGGCGAGCGGGAGAACGAGGCGCTGGCGGCGCGCAGCATCCGCGGGGTCTCGCGGCGCCACAGCCCCCAGCCGTGGCCGCCGGGGAAGTAGCCCCAGTCGACCTCGGCGCCGGCGCCGGCGAGCTGGGCGCTGAACCCGGCGAGCTTCTCGGCGTGCTCCTGGTCGCGCTCGCCCTGGTAGAGGAACGTCCGCAGGCCGAGGCGGCGGATCGTCGGCGCCAACGCGTCGACGTAGTCCGCGGGGCTGTTGGTCGCCAGCAGCGCCGCCGAGGCGTGGTCGAAGGCGGTCGTCGGCGTCTGCACGAAGTAGCCCGACCAGCTCTGCGCCACCGAGAAGAGATCCAGGCGGTGCAGGGCGATGTTGAGCGCTCCGTAGCCGCCCTCGGACAGGCCGGCGATGCCGCGGTGGGCACGGTCGGCGCGCGTCGCGAAGCGGGCGTCGACCTGGTGCACGACGTCGACGACGAAGTCCTCGTAGCGCCCCGCGTCGGCGTTGGCCCACTCCGTGTCGTCGCCGAAGCGCGCGGTGCGACCGTCGGGGATCACCAGCAGCATCGGCTGGATCGCGTGGCGGGCAATGAGGGTGTCGGCGGCGTAGTCGAGGTCGCCGCGCGTGACGTAGTCGTCCGGCCGGCCGCGGGGCGGGTGCAGCAGATACAGGACCGGGTAGCGCCGGCCACCGGCCGCGGCCCGGTCGTAGCCCGCCGGGAGGTAGACCGAGAACGACGCGCGGCGCCCGAGCGCGGGCGACACGAACGTCACGGTGCGCCGCGTGCCGGCCGGCACGCTCGCGGGGGTCGGGGTCGCGCGGAAGACCGTCGCGCGGGCCGCCGTGCGGTGGCGCGCCGTGGCGTCGTCGGCGCGCGTGTAGAGCGCCGCCGCCAGGCTCACCACGAGCAGGGCGGCCGCCACCAGCGCGGCCGTCCGGCGGCTCGCGCGCCCGTGCAACGGGGACATCGCCATCGCCCCATAGGACACCGCACCGCGGCGACCGCTGCGCCGCTACACGGCCCGCGCTAGATGTGGAAGTCGCCGCGCATCGACGGCGCCGTGGCCGCCGCGCCCAGGAACGGGCTGAGGCCGAGCATCTCCTCGGTCGTGCGCAGCAGCGAGTAGTGGTCGAGGCGGGTCGCCACCTTCGTTCCGCCCGGAACCGTCGGCGCGATGACGATCGTCGGGATCGCCGCCCTCGGCGGGTTGGTGTTGAAGTCGTCGGGCTCGTCCCACGTGATGAAGATCGCGGTCCGGCCGGCGCGGTAGGCGGCGCTGTCGGTGATGCGCGGGATCCAGCGGGCCAGGAAGGCGTCGCCCTTGACCGGATCGACCTCTCCCCCGGCGGTCGAGTTGCCGCCGTCGTCGGTCGGCCCGAGCGTCGCGAACGCCGGCAGCGTGTTCGAGTCCAGCGCGTCGGCGAGCGGTCCCGAGTGCACGTCGTTGAGGTCCTCGACCTTGGTCGGGTCGCCGACGCCCACGTCCCACCGCGCGCAGTCCGCGGCGAGGTCGGCGTAGAAGATCGGCGGCTCGTGGTGCGCGGTGTAGATGGCGGAGCCCGTGCTCGGCGAGTCGTTCTTGTCGCAGTTGGACGGCATGCCGAAGGCGTAGTGGCGCCACTCGCGGCCGCTCTGCTTGACCTGGTTGTAGACGTTGTCCGCCGAGAGCGTCCCGCTGCTGTCGCCCGTCACGCCCTGGGTGCCGCCCGAGGTCATCGCGATGTAGTTGGGCAGCGACGGATGGGCCTCGGTGAAGAAGCTCGTCGCCAGGCCGCACTGGCCGGCGATCTGGTTGGTGAACGGCAGGCTCGAGTTCCCGATGACGTGCTGGATCGACTGGTTCTCGAACGTGATCCAGATCACGTGGTCGTAGGTCGCCGGCGGGCTCCCGCCGTCGCCGCACGGCGCGGCCGCGCTCGGCCGGGTCCCGTTCCCCGGCGCCGGCGCGCCGCTCGGCGCGGTCGTCCCCACCAGCAGGCGCGGACCCAGCCCGCCCGCCTCGCGGCTGGCGAGGACGACCGCGCGGCGGCCGGTGGCGACCAGCGCGAGCTGCAGCGTGCGCCCATGGCCGAGCAGGCGGCTGACGTCGACGCGCGTCCGGTGGTGGCGCCGCAGCGGGCCCGAGCGCGCCACGGGCGCGCCCACGCGCACGCCACTGGCGAACGTCACACGACGCTCGTCCCATGACCCGCCGGACAGGATCGGCGCCACCTCGAACCCGGTCTTGGAGTCCTGCAGCGGATCGACGGACAGGACGGCGCTCCGGAGCGCCGCCGCGCCCGATCGCAGGTCGAACCGGATCAGCACCCGGTCGGCGGGCCGCGCGGCGATGCGGAGCTCGTGGCGCCGTCCGAAGTTGGCGTGCCGCGCGTGCGCGCTGACGTACGTGTCCGCCACCGCCCTCAGGCCCGACGGCGGTCGCGTCTTGCTCCAGGCGCTCGCGAACACGACCAGCACGCACGCCGCCGCGATCGCCGCGACGACGATCGCCGCCCGCGGTCTCCGGATCGCGCTGGAGAGCCACCTCGTCAAGACCTTCCTGATGCTATGCGGGCGCGGCGCCCGCGGCGCCAGCTCCATCCGATTCCCGGACGTCAGCCGGCCGCATCCTCGCGCGTCAGAGACGCGGCGGCCCGTGCCCGGGCAGCCGGCGGGTGCACGTGTGGTAGCGGCGGGTGCCGCTGATGATGCGCCCGTCCGTCGTGATGACGGTGATCTGGACCGAGAACAGCCCGACCGGAAGCCCCCGCAGGTCGACCGGCGCGGTCAGCCGGGCTCCTCTGAGCACGCCGACGCGCTTGTGGTTGACCAGGACGATGGCCTCCTGGTACTGCAGGCCGGCGCGCTTGCGGATGCGGATGGCGAAGGTCCGCCGGCTCAGGCACTTCCTGGCCGAGGGGATGCTGATGACGCCGCCCGCCCCGAACGCCGGCGGGGTCGCCGCCGGGGGAGCCGAGCTCACCGGCGTGCCCAGCGTGAGCGCCTGGAGGCTCGGCGGCGCCTCCAGCGAGAAGTACGTCGAGGCATGGGGGGCGAGCGCGGGCGAGAACTCGACCTGGCCGCTGCTGCCGTCGGGCGCCACGTTGGAGAACCAGGTCGTCGGGCCCTCGTAGCCGTTCTGCGTGGTGCCGGCGGGAGACCCCGGCTCGGTGTACGTGGTCGGCTGGCCCGGCGGACGGGGGAACGAGCACGACCCGTTCTGTGGTCCGCACATCGTGCCCGGCGGCGAGCCGGCGGCCGGGAGGCATCCCGGGGCGATGGGACCGCTGCCCGGGTTGCAGATGCCGTCCTGCTCGAAGCCGAACAGGCCGGCCGCGGACAGCGGCAGAGCGGTCAGCGCCCGCGACGAGTCGTTCTGCACCCCGATGAGCGAGTCGTCGGAGGCCTCGTACGGCCCCTGGGTCGAGTCCTGCTGGGCCGTCGCCCCGCTGTCGGTCACGACGACGAGGAACTGGCAGCTCGTGTCCGAGCCGACCGCGGGGCATTGCGGGAAGGGCTGCGCGCTCGCG
The DNA here is from genome assembly GCA_034664395.1 of Solirubrobacteraceae bacterium. GTDB lineage: Bacteria > Actinomycetota > Thermoleophilia > Solirubrobacterales > Solirubrobacteraceae > JAOPZW01. The sequence goes on from JAXDHQ010000107.1 coordinate 4,428, forward strand.
GACCCGGCCGCTGCGCCGCAGGCGACGAGCGCCAACGTCCCGATGGCAACCACGCGACCCGTGCGACGCCGCAGGTACTGCCTCACGGCCCGAATCTAGCCGACGGCCCGTCCCCCGCGGGAGAAAACTTCGAGGGTCCCGAACGCTTCGACGGTCCCGAACGCTAATGGGCGTGATGGTAGGCGTGGACGACGGCGTGGCCCTTGCCGCGGGCGATGAGGGCGCGGTTGACCGGGAGCGCGGCCCAGAAGGCGATGAACAGCGCGCCCGCGAGCGCGCCCCAGAACAGCGGGTCGCCGAGTCCCGCGTTCATGGCGCCGGGCACGACGAGGATGGTGAGCGTGTCGAGCAGCTCCATCGTCGCGATCGAGAGCGTGTCGGACGCGAACGCGAGCGGGATCGCCCGGCGCGGGGTCAGGCCGGCGCGCAGCAGCGGCAGCATCGTGAACGCGTAGCCGAAGAGGAAGGCGAGCGCGACGGACAGCACGACGTTGCCGGTGTTGCTCCAGCCCCACCACGTCGACAGGACCAGGCCGAGGACCTCGCCGGTGGCGCAGCCCGTGAGGCAGTGCAACGTCGCCGAGATGGCGGTGCGGTTCAGGCTCGGCTCGGATGGGCCTTGGCCGCCGTGGCGGTGCTCGTGCTCGGCGTGAGCCTGCATGGCGATCGCGCCGCTCAGCCTCGGCGCATCAGCCGCCCGACGGCCGCCATCAGCTCGTCGGTCTTGTCGGCCTGGTCCTCCTGGCCGGCGCCCATGACGCAGTGGCGGGCATGTTCGTCGAGCAGCCCGAGCGCGACCTTCTCCAACGCGGCCTGGGCCGCGGAGATCTGCGTGAGCACGTCGATGCAGTAGCGGTCGTCCTCGACCATGCCCTCGATGCCGCGCACCTGACCTTCGATGCGCTTGAGCCGCTTGAGAAGCTGGTCCTTGGTCGCGGTGTAGCCCCGCGTCGGCGTCGTCGTGGAAGCCATGCGCTCCACTATACCCCCGTGGGGTTCTCCGTACCGGGGCCTGGACAGATACCCCCCAGGTGTATCGCCGCCGCACCCGCCGCCAGGCGCGGTCAGGCGCCTTCGACCTCGCCGTGGAAGTAGTCCACCCGGCTGGAGCGCACGACGATGACGTCCTCGGCCTTGTCGCCCGTCCACACCCCGACCTTGTCGCTGTCGGGGTACGCGGTCGCCGTCGGGAGCACGACGTTCGACCACATGAGGATCCGCGCGGGCGCGTCGGTGTCGTTGCGGATCTGGTGCGCGCCCTCCGGGCCGGTGGGGAAGAAGACGAGGTCGAGCGGGTCGAGCTGCTCGGTCCCCTCGGGCGTGCGCGCCGAGGGATGTCCGGCGAGGACGAGGACCCACTCCTCCTCGCCGTACTCGTAGTGGTACGGGCACAGGGCCTGACCCGGCGGCAGCTCGTAGACGCTCGTCCCGGTCGCCCGCGCACCCAGGTCCGGGCCGAGGCGAGCCGTACCGGACCCGAACCCTTCGGGTCCTCGGGGAAGTACTTGAACGTCGGATCGGCGATGTTGACGCGGCGCATGCGGGGCATCGTGCCAGGCCGCCTGGTGCGTGGCTGCGCGCGAGGCGCCAGTTCGGGGCGAGCCGCTCAGGCGGGGACCGTCTCGCGCTCCGGCTCGATCTCGCGCTCCGGTTCGACCGCGACGGTCTCCCGACGCCCTTCCAGCGAGATGTTGGGGAGCACGCGGTCAAGCCACGCGGGCAGCCACCAGGCGCGGTCGCCGAGCAGTGTCACCACCGCGGGTGCGACGACCATGCGGACGATCAGCACGTCGATCAGGATCGCGAGGCCGAGGCCGAGGCCGAACATCTTGCCGATGGGGTCGTTCCCGGTGACGAAGCTCAGGAAGACCCCGGCCATGATCAGGCCGGCGAAGACGACGACCTTGCCGATGCGGCCCATCCCGTGGATCACGCTCTCGCGGGGGCGGTCGCCCTCGTTGTAGGCCTCGTGGATCCGGCTGAGCAGGAAGACGTTGTAGTCCATGCTCAGCCCGAACAGGATCGCGAACAGCATGACCGGCAGGAAGGAGATGATCGGGATGCCCGAGTCGGCGCCGATCAGGCTCGCGCCGATGCCCTGCTGGAACACCGCCACGACCACGCCGTAGGCAGCCGCGACGGACAGCAGGTTGAAGAGCGCCGAGACGAGCGGGATCCACAGCGAGCGGAACACCATCACCAGCAGCAGCACCGAGAGGCCGATCACGACCGAGATGAACAGCGGCAGGCGCCCGGCGACCTTGTCCGTGATGTCCTCGAAGGCGGCGGTGTTGCCGCCCACGTAGACCTTCAGCGGCGTGCCCGCGGTCGCGCGCGGGATGACGTCATCGCGCAGGCGGTTGAGCAGGTCGGAGGTCCTGGCGTCCTGGGGCGCAGTGGTGGGGATGGCGATGATCGTCGCCATCTCGCCGTCCTCGCTCACCGACGCGGGAGGCACCGTGGCGATTCCGGGCGTTCCGGCCACCGCCTGCTGGAGGGCTCCGAGTTGCCGCTCGGTTCCCGGCGCGCCCTTCGGCGTGTCGACGGCGAGCAGGAGCGGGCCGTTCGATCCCGGGCCGAACGCCTGGGTGAGCTGGTCGTAGGCGACGCGCTGCGTGCGCGACGCGGGCTGGTTGCCGTCGTCGGGCTGGCCGAGGCGCATCTGGGTGACTGGCGCGGCGAAGACCAGCAGCAGCGCGACGCCCGCGGCGATCGACGCCCACGGCCGGCGGGTCACGATCTCGCCCCAGCGGGCGAAGGCCGGCGAGGTCTGGACCTGGCCGGGCTGCTTGGGCACCAGCTTGCGGCCGAAGGCGCCGACCATGATCGGGAGGATCGTCAGCGCCGACACCACCACCGCGCCGACCGCGATCGCTGCACCGATGCCCATCTTGCCGACGTACGGGACGCCGACCACCAGCAGGCCGGCGATCGCCAGCATGACGATCAGCCCCGCGGCCACGACCGTGGTTCCGGCCGTGGCGGCCGCACGTGCGGCCGCGTCCTGCATGTCGTCGCCCGCCGCCCGCTGCTCGCGGTAGCGGCCGATGATCAGCAGGGAGTAGTCGATCCCGGCGCCGAGGCCGAGCATCATCGCGATCACCGCCGCGAACGTGGGCAGGCCGAGCGGTGCCGACAGCCAGGCCAGCAGGAGCTGCCCGGCCATCACGCCGATCAGCGCGCCGATCAGCGTCGCGCCCATCGCCGCCGCGGAGCGGAACAGCAGCGTGAGCAACACGATCGCGATGAGCACGCCGATGAGCTCGCCGACGGGGACGTCCTGCTTGGACGCCAGGTCGATCAGCGCGCCACGCGCCTCGACCTCGACCGCGGGCTGGGCCGTCTCGCCCGCCGCGATCAGCGCCTTGCCGTCCGCCTTCTTGATGGTCGCCGGGTCGCTGGAGTAGCGCACGTCGACGGATGCCAGTC
>JAXDHQ010000108.1:0-38455 GCA_034664395.1 Solirubrobacteraceae bacterium
CAGGCCGGTCGTCTGCGGAACCAGGCTGTCGGGCATGAGCGAGCACGGGCAGTCCGCCGTGGTGAAGCTCCACGAGACGGCGCTCGCCAGCGGCGTGCCGTCCGCGCTGCGCACCGCGGTGGTGAGCTGGGCCGTGTAGCCCTTGCCCACGGCCAGGGTCGCCGTCGGCTTGAGCGTGGCGGTCCGCGACGTCGCGTCGTAGCTGACCGACGCGGCCACCGCCGTGCCGCCGGCGTCGCGGAGCACGAAGCTCTGGCCGGTCAGCGTGGTGGCGTCCATGGCGCGGTCGAACGTCGCGGTGACGTTCGCCGTCGGCGTCACCGCGCCGGCGCCGTCGGCCGGCGACGTCGCGCTGACGGTTGGGGCGGCGGGCGGCGACGACGCGGTGGCGAACGTCCACGTGACGTCGGACGGCAGCGCCGATCCATCGGCCGCCTTGACGCCCGTTGCCACCCGGACCGTGTAGGTCGTGCCCAGCGCGAGCGGGGCACTCGGGGTGAGGGTGGCCGTCGTCGTGGTCGCGTCGTATGACACGGTCGCCGCCACCGCGCCGCCGCCTTGGGGGGACACGGTGAAGGTCTGGGGAGTCACGGTCGTGGGGTCGACCGCTCGGGAGAACGTCGCCCGCACGAGCGTGCTCGGCGCGACGCCGGTGGCCTGCGCCGCCGGCGAGCGGCCCGTGACCGCCAGCGGGGCGGGGGCGCCGTCGACGACGATGCCGGTCGACGGCGTCGCCGGCCGGGCGTTCATGTCGGCGAGGATGTTGACCGTCGCCTGCTGGATGGCGGCGTTGGGCTCGCCCGAGCCGTTCCCGTCGAGGTCGAGGCCGCGGCTCCACTGGTTGGTGCCGGTGGAGACGACGTCGGCGCCGCTCGGGGCCTGGTAGATCGTGCTCGTCACGGTCGCCGACTGGTTGGCCAGGTAGCTGGCGCCGTTGCCCTGGATGAGCTCGCCGGTCACCGGCGAGGACGAGAACGTCTGCACGCCGGCCGGCTCGAGGCCGTTGGCCACGCGGTCGTTCCACTCCCAGCCCACGAGTCGCGAGCCGAGCGTGGCCGACGTGCCCGCGGCCAGGTTCGCCAGGTCGGTGTGGCGCCAGACCGGGCTCTTGCCCTGGGCGGCGGTGACGACCATCGGGAACGACCTCGAGTCGTTGTCGCCGATGTACATCTGCCCCACGAGCGCGTTCTCGGGCTGGTTGGCGCCGGCGGGATCGCGCCACGTGCCGGTCGGGCTGACCGGGTCGGTGGCGCCGCCCTGGGTCGTCTTGTAGGCGACCTGGACGCGGTTCGCGGCGCCCGAGAACGGGCTGGCCTCGAAGCGGATCTTCCAATAGATCTGGTTGGAGCCCAGGAAGAACAGGCTCGTGCCGGCGTTGCGCGCCGACGTGACCGCCGAGCGCATCTCGGCCGACCAGTACTCGTCGTGGGCGGCCGACACGTAGACCGCGTGGTTGGCCACCAGGGCGCCGCCGGCGTGCAGGTCGGTGCTCGTGTCGTAGCTGACGTCGTAGCCCTGCTCCTCCAGGAACCCGACGTTGGCCACGTCGACGAAGCCGAACCAGTTCTGCTCGGTCGTGTACGTCTGCGAGTAGGGGCGGTCGTAGGAGACCTTGACCGCGCGGGTGGTCCCGGCGACCGTGACGGCGCCGCTGGAGTTGAAGTCGTACAGCGACTTGCCGCCGTAGTTGTTGTAGGCCTGGTAGGTGCTGATCGGCACCGTGTAGAGGAGGTCGGAGCGGCTGGAGTCGTCGCGGACGGTCAGCAGGATCTCGTTGTCGCCGAGGCCGTCGTCGCGGATGAGGTGGAGCATGTAGACGCCGCTCGGCCAGCTCGCGCTCGTGGTCAGCGTCGAGGTCGTCGCCCAGTTGGAGCAGTCGACCAGGCCGGTGTTGCCGGGGCCGTCCTGGCAGCCGGGCTGGCGCACGCCGCGCAGGCCCGGGAGGCTCGAGACGAGCCGCCCGTGCGCGCCGCCGTAGTAGCCCATCCGGTAGACGTCGATGTGGTACGGCGCGTTGTCGGACGCGTTGACCTTGAGGTCGACGCTGTTGCCGACGCTGACGCTCGTCGCCGTGGCGAAGCCCTCGATCCCACCGGTGGAGGACGCCGGCCCGGCGCCGATGGCCTGCCAGCTCGGCGAGCCCGGGTAGCAGTTCTCGAGCACGACGGCGTTGCCCGTCGAGCAGCCGCGCGCCACGGGCCTGGCCTGCGCCGGCGTCGAGGCCGGCGAGTCGCCCGAGGCGTCGGAGCTCTGCACGGCGTAGAAGTAGGTCGTGCCGTTGACGGCGGTCGTGTCGGTGAACGACGTCGACGTGCTCGTCCCCACCTGCGTGGTGACGGCGGTCGCGGACGTGCCGCGCAGCACCTTGTAGCTCGTGGCCCCCGAGCTGGCCTTCCATGCCAGCGCGACGCGGCCGTCGAGCGCGAAGGCGGTCGCGCCCGCCGGCGCGGTGGGTGCGGTGTGGGCGATCGACGGCGCCAGCAGCGCCGTGAACGCGCACACCGCCAGCGCCAGCCTCGACCACCGGAGCATCCTGCTCGTACGCATCTCGTTTCCTTTCGATCCGGTGGTCGTCAGCGCCTAAGCGACGCTGGCGACGCCGTCCGTCTCGAGCTCGACCCGGCGGGCGCGGTGCCACGCCGCGGTGATCGCGAGCCCCTCGTTGAGCGACACCGTCGCGCGGAAGTCGAGGAGCTCGGACGCCTTGCGCGTGTCCGGGATCCGGCAGCGGACGTCCTGGTAGCGACCGCCGATCTGCTCGTAGGGGACCATCGTCGCCCTCAGCGGACCGGCGATCTCCAGCGCCGCCTGGACCTCGTGGGCCAGGCGGAAGATCGTCGTCGGCTCGTCGCCGCCGACGTTGATGATCTCGCCGACCGCCGCCGGCGTGTCGAGCGCGCGGACGAAGCCGTCGACCGTGTCGGTGATGAACGTGAACGTCCGCACCTGGCGGCCGTCGCCGTGGATCTCCATGAGCTTGCCGTCGAGCAGGACCTCGAAGAACGCCGCCTGCGGCCCGCCCCACCAGCTCGGGTGGTTGTGCGGCCCGTAGGAGCCGAACAGGCGCAGGATCACCGGGCGCAGCCCCTGCTCGGAGGCGAGCGCGAGCGCCATGTGCTCGTCGTAGAGCTTCGACGTCGCGTAGGCCCAGCGACGCGTGGTCGGCGGCCCGAGCGTGAGCGACCCGTCCTCGGCGAACGGCGGCGTGGCGTTGCCGTACACGTCGGAGGTCGAGGCGACGACCACCGGCACGTCCATGGTCAGCGCCACCTCGTAGACCGACTCGGCGCCGGCGACGTTGGCCTGCAGCGTGCGCAGCGCGTTGCCGTAGCGCGGGATCTTCTCCGCGGCGAGGTGCACGATCGCGTCGCACCCGGCGAAGGCGCGGCGCAGCGGGAGCGCGTCGCGGCAGTCGACCTGGTGGAAGCCGAACCTGGGGTCGTGCAGGTAGCCCTGCATGTTGCGCAGGGTTCCGCGCGACAGGTCGTCGACGCCGACGACCTCGCGGCCCTCGTTGAGCAGACGCTCGCACAGGTTCGATCCGATGAACCCGGCGGCTCCGGTCACGCCTATCTTGGAAGGCCTGGTCATTGCGTTCTCCTTAGCCAGACGTCGAGAGCCCGTCGTTGGTCGCCCCCGCCGGCGGTGCCGCGCAGGGTGGTGAGGTGGATGAAGTCGCGGCGCAGCCAGGCGCCGATCAGGCGGTCGTAGCCGACGCCGAACGGGCCCTTGCCGTAGCGCTCCAGGGGCGCGCGGTCGGTGATGGCCAGGCGCAGGTCGCGCTCGTCCATCGTCCGGATGGCGGCGCGCTGCGCGGCGGGCCCGTCGAGCGATCCGGGCAGCAGCGAGAGCTCGGGCAGCAGGTCGGTGCGCCCGGTCATCACGTACAGCGCCGACATCTGCGGCGCGAGCAGGATCGGCTCGGTCGGGCGCGTGTGTCGCTCGATCGCGTCGATCGCGCCCTGGAACGCCGGGCCCTCCGCCGGGGTGGCCGCGATCGTCCCGCGGGGGCCGTGCACCATGAAGGTCTCGCGTCGCGCGTCGTGGACGAGCAGCGCCACGCAGGCGACGGCCAGGAGCGCGATCCAGCCCGCCCCGACGGCGCGTAGCGTGCGCGCAGGGGCGAGCCCGCTGGCCGGCAGCACGCGCACGTGCAGCCAGGCGAGGAAGGTGGCGATGACGGGCATCGCGTACGCGGTCTCCTGCGGGAACGCCGGGTTCGGGTAGGGCACGTACAGCGCGTACGCGCTGTAGGAGAAGCCGACGAGCAGCAGGGCGACGAGCAGCTCGAGCTGGGCGGCCACGCCCCACTCGCGCCCGCGCACCGCGCGCCAGGCGAGCGCGGCGGCGGCGATCGCCGAGCCGGCCGGCAGCCACGCGAACGCGAAGCGCAGGTAGTAGCGCACGGTGTCCGGCCGCCCGGCGAGCACGCCGAGGAAGGCGACGACCCCAAGGCCGAGGAGCGCGATCGCCGCGATGCGCCACGGGCCGGGGCGGTGCAGCGCCCGGGCCACGGCGACCATCGCCGCCATGCCGGCGCCGTAGAGCACGAGCTTCGCCCCCAGCGCGGCGAAGCTCGTCGCCGTCATCGGGGCGAGCTGCGCGTAGACGACCGACACCGACTCGCGGATCTGGCCGGCGGGGAAGAGGTTCTCGCGCAGCAGCTCGTGCAGCGTGAGGCCGTTGTGGAAGGCGCCGACGAGGAAGAACGCGCCGTAGCCGGCGAGCGCCACCCCCGCCGCCGGGAGCACGGTCGCGGCGGCGTCACGCCAGGCGGCGCGGCGCGGCGCGGGCGTGCGCAGCAGCCGGACGAGCAGCCACCCGCCGACCGCCAGCGCGACGGCGCCGAAGCTCTCCGGGCGCGTGAGCGCGGCCAGCCCGACGCCGGCGCCGGCCGCCGCCAGCCAGCCGCGGCCGCCGCCGCGGGCGAACCGCAGCAGCGCGAGCACGGTGGCCAGTCCCACGACCATCCCGACCGGCGCGGCGAGCGTGTGCGGCTGGACGTAGGAGACGTTGGAGCTCGACAGCGCGGGCACGGCCGCCAGCGCGCCGACGCAGGCCGCGGCGAGCGGGCCGACGAGCTGGCGCGCGAGCGCGTAGGCCAGGCCGATGCCCGCGGCGGCGAGCGCCAGGCCGAGCACGACCGACTGGCCGACGCCGATGCCGAGCACCTCGAACACGGCGCCGAGCAGGAACGGCCCGAGCGGCCCGTAGAAGTAGACGTAGTCGAGGTAGGGCGCGTCGAGGTGCGAGACCTTGGCGCCGGCCACCAGGTCGTAGCCGGTGTCCAGCCCGAGGTCGCCCCACCGGTTCCACGTCACCGCGGTGAGCACGACGGCCAGGGCCGCCAGCGCGAGCACGGCGACGCGGTCGGCGCTCAGCGACAGCGCTCGGACGCGCGGGCGCACGTGGGCGGCGCGGACGTCGACGGCGCTCACGCCGCGCGCTCCTCGCTCATCGGCGCGCCGACGCGCTCGAGCGCGCCGGCGGCGACGCGCTCGGCCACGCCGAGGATCGCCTGGCCGTTGACGAGGTCGGGGTAGACGGCGGCCGACGACGCCACGGCGAGCCCGGGCGCCGGGAACAGGTCGCCCGGCTGCGGCCGCGCGCCGCCCATGACGTGCACCGGCTCGGCCACCCGCGCCCGCGCCACCTGGGACGCGATGACGTCGTCGGGGCCGAGCGCGGGGAAGATCGTCCGCACGTGGGCCAGGTACTCGCTCCGGATCTCCGAGGACGAGCGCTCGAGCTCGGGGCTGTCGGGGTCGACGTAGCGCGGGACGTACAGCAGCGTCCCGCCGACGCGCTCGGGGTCGACGACGTGCGTGCTCTCGACCACGGTCGTCAGCGGCACCCGCCGGTCGGTGATGTTCAGCGAGTAGTACGGGCTGACGCTGCGGCGCACGCGGGCCACCAGGCAGACGACGCCGAGGTAGCGGCACGGGTCGGGCCCGAGCGCCCGCACGAGGTCGGGGGCGAGCAGCCCCTGCAGGTGCGGGCGAAGCTGCGTGGTGACCACGAGGTCGTGGCGGCGCAGGCCGCGGTCGAGCGCGACGCCGAACGCGCGCCCGCCCGAGGACGGGACGAAGCGCACCGGGGTCGAGGTGAGGACCTCGCCGCCGCCGGCGCGGATGGCCCGGGCCAGGGCGCTGACCAGCACCTGGTAGCCGCCGTCGATCGTGCCCATGACCTCGCGCGAGGAGGCGTCGCGCGTGCTCGACATCCGGCGCGTGCGCGCCCACAGGTAGGTGGCGGGGAGGTCGTCGAAGCGCCCGTCGAACTTCGAGTCCAGCAGCGGCCGCCAGAGCTCGCGCCACAGGCGCTGGCCGCACGTCCGCCGCAGCCAGTCCTCCAGCGAGGTGGTCTCGAGGTGGTCGTGGCGCGACGTGACCTGGCAGCGCGCGACGAACGCGCCCAGCCGCAGCCGATCGGCCATCGACAGGCCCGGGAAGGTGAGCAGCTCGCGCGCCGAGGACATCGAGGCCAGGCGCCCGTGCTGGTAGAAGCCCACGCGCGTGTGACGAAAGCGGAAGTCGCGCTCGCCGATGCCGAGCTCGCCGGCGAGGTCGCGGACGCGGTCGTCGGTGGGCAGGACGACGTGGTAGTAGCGGTCGACGTGGCGCCCGCCGAGCTCGGCCGTGCCGGCGAGCCCGCCGAGCTGCGCGTCGCGCTCGTAGACGCTGACCTCGACGCCGGCGCAGGCCAGGCGGTAGCCGACGGTCAGCCCGAGCAGGCCGCCGCCGACGATGCCGACGCTCGGCCGGGTCACGCCGGAGCCTTCATCCGGGCCAGCACCTGACGCGCCATCAGGCGCGTGTAGCCGCCGACGGTGGGAAGGACCCGCAGCTTGGACTCGCCGATGCGCCGCGACGCGTCGAGGTCGACCGGCACCTCCTCGACGATCGCGCCGAGGCGGTCGAGCTTGGCCAGGATCTCGGCCTTGCACGCGAACCCGGGCTCGCGGATGAACGCGGTGCCGTGGCGCGCGTAGCCGGCCCGCAGGATCGACGCGCGGTACACGCGGAAGAACGACGAGACCGTGCGCGCGTCGAGTCCCGCCGCGCGCCGGATCGCGAACGACGCAGCGCGCGAGAGCGCGACCCGGTGCGCGCCGGCGCCGATCAGCGTCCCGCCGGCGTGCACCGACGCGAGCACGACGTCGGCTCCCGCCCGCGCCCGACCGAGCATGGCCTCCAGGGCATCGAGGTCGCTGGTGGTGTCCGACTCCAGCGTGACGACGAGGTCGTCGACGCCCGCCAGGTCGAGCGCGAGGCGGAAGCCTCGGTCGAAGGCCCGCCCCGGGCCCTGGTTGCGCACCGAGCGCACCAGGACCACCGGGACCGGCCCGTCGTACGCGGCCACCACCGACGCCGTGGCGTCGGTCGAGCCGTCGTCGACGATCAGCACGTGACCGCCCGCCCACAGGCCCGGCCGGCGCTCGAGGTCGCCCAGCAGGCGGGGGACGTTGGCCTCCTCGTTGTAGGCCGGGATGACGAAGACGTGCATCAGTACCCCCGCCGCCCGAGGACCACCGGGACCGTCTGGCAGAGGATCTTGACGTCCCACCAGAGCGACCAGTTGGTCACGTAGATGTAGTCGAGCTTGACCATCTCCTCGAAGGGGATGTCGTTGCGCCCGAGCACCTGCCACAGGCCGGTGATGCCGGGCGTCGTCTCCAGCCGCCGGCCGGCCCAGCCGGTGATCTGCGCCGACTCGTGCACGACGAACGGGCGCGGCCCGACGAGGCTCATCTCGCCGCGCAGGACGTTCCAGAGCTGCGGCAGCTCGTCGAGGCTCCAGGCGCGCAGCACGCGGCCCACGCGCGTGACCCTCGGGTCCTCGCGGATCTTGAACAGCGGGCCGTCGCCCTCCATCTCGTTCTCGTCGGCGAGGTCGAAGCGGTGGCGCTCGGCGCCGTCGACCATCGTGCGGAACTTGGCGATGTGGAACTCCCGGCCGGCGCGGCCATGGCGGGGCTGGCGGAAGATGACCGGGCCGCGCGAGTCGAGCTTGATCGCCAGCGCGACGATCGCCAGCAGCGGGCTGAGCACGAGCAGCCCGGCGGCCGAGGCGGCGAGGTCGAAGCTGCGCTTCATCGCCCGCACCGAGCGCGAGAAGCGCATCGGCGGCAGGCTGACGACCGGCATGCCCTCGATGTCCTCGATCGTCGCGTTCGACGCGAACAGCTCGTAGTAGCTGGGGACGATCGACAGGTGGACGTCGGGCCGGCGCACGGCGCGCACCCGGTCGAGCGTGGCCTCGTAGGCCGAGCCCGCCTCGGTGAGGACGACCCAGTCGACGTCGAGCTCGTCGACGAGCCGCGTGAGCTGCTCGGTCGAGCCGAGGACCGCCTCGTCGGACTGCGGGCCGTCGTCGACGAAGCCGACGAGCTCGAGGCCGTACTCCGGGTGGGCCTCGATCTTGCGCCGCAGCAGGCGGCCGACCGGGCCGGCGCCGACGATCAGCGCGCGCCGCGGGCGCATGACGCTGGGCAGCACCCACGTGCGCACGGCGCTGCGCAGCAGCGGCACGGCCACGATCGCCAGGGCGAGGAAGAACATCGCCTCGACCGGGGTATAGATCGACCACCCCGCCGTGCGCCGCAGGCCCTGGCCGGCGACCAGCAGCAGCAGCGAGCCGGCGAGCAGCGCGTGGAACAGGTGGGCGACCTCGTCGAGGGTGGCCGGGGCGATCGAGCTGCTCTGGCCCTCGTACAGGCGATACGCGGCGAAGATGACGATCCACGCCGCCGCGGCGAGCACCGCGCCGACGACGACGATCGCCGACGGCGCCAGCGCGGCCGGCGGCGCGACGAGCTCGGCGAGCCCGTAGGTGCCGGCGAGCGCGAGCGCGATCGCCACCAGGTCGGCGGCGACCAGCGAGCGCACGCGTCCGGCGTCGAGGCCGCCCGGCCGGCGCGTCCGGGTGCGCGCCGCAGCGGACCCGACGCGCAGCGCGCCGTCGACCGTGGCCGCGTCAGGATGCGAGACGCTCATGCTCCACCACGAGGTCGTTGAGGTGGGCGTAGCGGCTGGCCTCGGTGCGGTTGGCGACGCCGAGCTTGCGATACGTGTTGGAGAGGTGGAACTTCACCGTCTGCTCGGTGACCCACAGCTCGCGGGCGATGCGCCCGTTCGTGAGTCCCTGGGCGGCGAGGCGCAGGATCTCCAGCTCGCGCGAGGTCAGCGGGCAGTCGTCGGCGGTGGCGGCGGCGCGCGGGCGGCGCGCACGGTGCACGACGTGTCCCTTGACGACCTCGCGCAGCAGCGTGCCGAGCGCGACCGGATGCACGGACTTCGACAGCACCGCGCCGGCGCCGGCGTCGAACGCGTCCTCGAGCCACTCGTCGTCCATGTCGACGGTGAGCAGCAGCGACTTGGCGTCGGGCGCGGCGTCGGCGACCTCGCGCAGCCGCTCGAGCGCGTGCTCGCGCTGCTGCATGTCGTCGACGAGGACGACGTCGGGGCGCGCCTCGAGCACGGCCTGGTGGGCGTTGCGGCGGCCGTCGACGAAGCCGACGACCTGGAAGCCGGCCGTCTGGCGCAGGGCCAGGCGGATGGCGTGGACCACGAGCGAGTGGTCGGCGACGATGAGCAGGCGCTTCATGTTCAGGCGGCCTCGGTCTCGATGGAATGCAGGCGGGCCACAGGCCTCGCCTCGGCGCGGCGCGCGCGCGTGACGCCGCGCAGGTCGACGGTCGGCAGCCGTTGGGCTATCCCGACGTGGTCGATGCCCGGATGGGCGGTGACGATGACCGCGAGGTCGGCGCCGTCGAGCGCGTCCTCGAGGCTCGAGCCCTGCAGGCCGAAGCTCGGCAGCGCGGGCACGTAGGGGTCGTGGTAGGCGATCGACGCGCCGAGGCGCCCGAGGCGCCCGACGATCTTCAGCGCCGGCGACTCGCGGACGTCGCCCACGCCGGCCTTGTAGGAGACGCCGAGCACGGCGATCCGCGCCCCGCGCACCGGCCGGCCCAGGTCGTTGAGCGCGCGCTGGACCTTCTCCACGCTGACGTAGGGCGCGTGCTGGTTGACCTTGCCCGCCAGCTCGATGAACTCGGCGGTGAAGTCGTACTCGCGCGCCTTCCAGCTCAGGTAGAACGGATCGACGGGCAGGCATTGGCCGCCCATGCCCGGGCCCGGGTCGAAGCGCATGAAGCCGAACGGCTTGGTCGCGGCGGCGTCGACGACCTCGAAGATGTCGATGCCCATGAGGTCGGCGAGCTCGGCCAGCTCGTTGACGAGCGCGATGTTGACCGACCGGAAGATGTTCTCCAGGAGCTTCGCCATCTCGGCCACCTCGGGCACCGAGACGCGCACCAGGCGGTCGCAGATCGCGCCGTAGAGCTCCTCGACGCGGTCGGCGCAGGCGTCGGTGACGCCGGAGACGATCTTCGGCGTGGTGCGCAGGGTGTAGTCCTCGCGGCCGGGGTCGACCCGCTCGGGCGAGAAGCCGAGGAAGAAGTCCTCGCCGGCGGTGAGCCCCGACTCCTCGAGGATCGGCAGCACGCGCTCGCGGGTGGTGCCCGGGTACGTCGTCGACTCGACGACGACGAGCTGCCCGCGCTGCAGGACGGCGGCGACGCTGCGCGCCGCGTCGACCAGCGGGGAGAGGTCGGGCTCGCGGTTCGGCGTCAGCGGCGTCGGGACGCAGATGAGGATCGCGTCGGCCTGCGCCAGCGCGGCGGACCTGGTCGTCGGCTCGAAGCGATGCGCGACGGCCGCGATGGCGTCCGGCGCGACGTCCTCGACGTGCGACTCGCAGCGGCGCAACGCCGCGACGCGCCGGGCGTCGACGTCGAGCCCGATGACGCGCTCGCCCGCCTCGGCGAAGGCGACGGCGAGTGGCAGGCCGACGTAGCCCAGCCCCACGATCCCTATGGTCATGCTGCCCCCAAATTCACTACGGCGCCGCATCGTGCGGCCCGTGTCGTTCCCCCGGCGACCGGACCCCCCGGCCGCACCAATGGGCAAGATGTTGGAGCCATGGCGGGAGGGCGACGGGGGAAATGTGACGGTCGCCGCCGGTGAGGTTCGCCGGTGCCGTGGGGGAGGCCGGCGGCGAGGCTGGGTGAGCTTCGTGCCCCGCGGCTCCCGGACCCCCTCCGAACGGCCAGGTGTGAGGGCGAGCGCGGCACGGGAGCTCCGCTCGCGTAGTCTCCGATGCAGATGACCGCGTTCGCTGACCTAGGGCTGTCCGAGCCCACCCTCCAAGCCCTGCAGGACGTGGGGTACGAGCAGCCCAGTCCGATCCAGGAGCAGGCGATCCCCGTGCTCATGGAGGGACGGGACATGATCGGGCAGGCCCAGACCGGCTCGGGGAAGACCGCGGCCTTCGGCCTGCCGATGATCGAGCACGTCGATCCGAGCGAGAACGAGGTGCAGGCGCTCGTCCTGACGCCGACGCGCGAGCTCTGCATCCAGGTCACGCAGGCCCTGCGCACCTACGGCCAGCGCAAGGGCGTCGACGTCGTCGCGGTCTTCGGCGGCGCGCCGATCCGCTCCCAGCAGGCCCAGCTCCGCGCCGGCGGCCAGATCGTCGTCGGCACCGTCGGGCGGGTCCTCGACCTCATCCAGCGCGCCTCGCTGATCCTGCACTCGTGTCGCTTCGTGGTGCTCGACGAGGCCGACGAGATGCTCGACCTCGGCTTCCTCGAGGACGTCGAGCGGATCCTCTCGCTGACGCCCAACAGCCGCCAGACGGCGCTGTTCAGCGCGACCATGCCGCCGCCCATCCGGGGGCTCGCCGACCGCTACCTCTACGACCCGGTCACGGTCAAGGTCAAGACGGCGACGCTCACGGTCGACAGCGTCGAGCAGTTCTCGGTCGAGGTGAAGCAGACCGACAAGCCCGACCAGCTCGTCGAGGTCCTGCGCGCCGAGCGCCCCGACCAGGCGATCGTCTTCACGCGCACGAAGATCCGCTGCGATCAGCTCTATCGCAAGCTCCGCGACCGCGGGATGAACGTCAAGGCGCTGCACGGCGACATGAGCCAGGGCCAGCGCGACGGGGTCATGCTCGGGTTCAAGGGCGGCCGCGTGCCGATCCTGGTCGCGACCGACGTCGCCGCCCGCGGCCTGGACATCTCCACGGTCACCCACGTGGTCAACTTCGACGTCCCCACCAGCCCGGACATCTACGTGCACCGCATCGGGCGCACGGGCCGCGTCGGGCGCTCGGGGCGGGCCATCACCTTCATCGAGCCCCGCCAGCAGCGCGAGCTCGCCGCGATCGTCCGCCACATCGGCACCGACATCGCGCCGTGGGCGGAGGGCGCCCGCACCGCGCCCGCGCCGGTGGCCGAGCGTCCGCGCCGGCACTCCAAGCCGCGCCTGTCGCGCAACGGCGACGAGCCCCAGACCAAGCTCATCGCCGGCGTCGGGCGGGCCGAGGGCATCGAGGTCGCCGACCTCGTCCAGGCCGTCACCGGCGCCGCCGGCATCGACGGCGAGGCGGTGCGCGACGTCCGCGTGCTCGAGCGCTTCTCGTTCCTGAGCGTGCCGCGCAGCGAGGCCGAGCGCATCGTCGAGGCGGTCGACGGCACGCCGGTCAACGGCACCACGATCCGCCTGCAGATCGCGCCCGGCTGACGGCCGGGCGTACGGCGGCGACGGCGGCGCTTTGCGCGCTGCGCGCCGTCTGTGCAACCCTGGTGATGTGAAGCTGCTCGAGGCAGAGCCCGTCGTCGCGCCCGAAGCCGCTCCGGAAGCCGCTCCGCAGGCCACGCCGGAGCAGCCGCCGGCGCCGCCCGAGGGCGGGATCCTGTGCCCGTCCTGCGGCGCTCCGATGGAGCCCGAGCAGGACTGGTGCCTGTCGTGCGGGGTCGCCGGCCCCGGCCGCCTTGGCGAGCGCCCCGGCTGGCGGGCCGCCTCGACCGTCGTCGGCCTGACGCTGCTGCTCGTCCTCGGCGCCGTGGCCGCGGGCTACGCTGCGCTGACGCACCACGGGCCGGCTCAGGTCGCCAACACCGCGCCCGGCCAGGGCCAGGCGATCGTTCCGGCGGCCACCGCCCCGGCGACGCCCCCGCCGGCCGCCGCGCCTCCGGCGACGACGCCGCCGGCCGCCACCGCGACCGCGCCGAGCACGACGCCGGGCAAGACCAAGCTCCCGAAGGTCACGCCGCCGAAGTCCTCGACGTCGACGGGTACCCCGGTCATCCCGGTCAAGCCGACGACGACGCCGAAGACGACGACGCCGGCCGTCAGCACGCCCACGACGACGACGGTCCCGGCGCCGGTCGCGATAAAGCTCGCCGACGGCGCGACCAAGATCTACGACCCGTACACGCGGGCCGCCGCCAGCGGCGACGCGGCCAAGGCGGTCGACGGCGACCGCTCGACCTCGTGGTACGTCGATCCGATCAACCCGCCTCAGCCGAACGTCGGCTTCGTCATCGACCTCGGCAAGCTGCAGGGCGTGCGCGAGATCCAGCTCACGACGCCCACGCCGGGCTTCGGCGTGGAGATCTACGCCACCGATGCCGCGACGGCGCCGCCGAACATCCTCGATACGCGCTGGAGCCACATCAAGGACGCCTCCGACGTCGGAACGAAGGACGCCTCCGGCAAGGTCAAGGACAAGGGCAGGATCGTCCTCGGCGCCGGCACGAGCAAGTACCGCACGCTCCTGCTGTGGTTCACCAAGCCGCCCACCGACGGCACGCGCATCCGCCTGAGCGAGCTCGAGCTCCTCGGCTGATCGCGCCGCGTTCCACCCCCCGACGACGCAAGGAGACCTCATGTCCGAGGCCGTGATGAAGACGACCGAGGGCGACATCACCCTCGAGCTGTTCGACGAGGACGCGCCCAAGACGGTCGGCAACTTCAAGCAGCTCGCGGGCCAGGGCTTCTACGACGGGCTCGTCTTCCACCGCGTCATCCCCGACTTCATGATCCAGGGCGGTTGCCCGCAGGGGACCGGCACCGGCGGTCCGGGCTACACGTTCGAGGACGAGATCAACGACCACAAGATCGTCCGCGGCGCGCTGGCGATGGCCAACGCCGGCCCCAACACCAACGGCTCGCAGTTCTTCATCGTCACCGCCGACGAGTGCTCGTGGCTCGACGGCAAGCACACGGTCTTCGGCCGCGTGACCGGCGGCGAGGACGTCGTCGAGCGCATCGGCACCACCGCGACGGACGGCCGCGACCGGCCGGTCGACGACATCCGGATCGAGTCGCTGACGCTCCACTAGGGCACGAGCGAGGGCGGCAGCGGCGCCCCGTAGCGCCCGGCCGCCGCCTCGAGCTCGTCGCGCTCGACGACGTCGACGCCGAGGCCGGCGGCGATCGCCTCGACGCCGGGGCGCCGGGCCAGCGCGCACACGCGCGCGTGCTCGGCCCGCAGGCCGCCGCGGTGGGACTCGATCCGGCCCCAGACCGCGACGACTCCCTCGACCCACTCGAACTCGCCGTAGTAGGCCTGCACGCCGGGGCGGTGGTAGGCGTAGATGCCGCACTGGCAGTCGCGGTGGGGCGGGTCGTGCGGCGCGTCGAGCCAGCCCTGGCCGAAGACGAGGCTGCGGTTCGCCGGATAGCACTCGGCGTGCATGACCGGCCCTTCCCAACGGCACGGGATGTACGGCGACAGCAGCCGGCCGTCGACGATCCGCCACGCGCGGAAGGCCACGACCGGCGTCACCAGGTCGGGCGCCCGGCCGTCCGCGTGAGTCGTCGCGCTCACGCCGCGGAACCTACCGATCCGCGCCGGCGGTGCGGGGTCGTCGGCTACTGTTCGACACACCGTCAAACGAGCCTGGAGCGTGGACAGGTGGCCAGCGTCGACGAGACCGCCGTGCGCGAGCGCGAGGAGGCCAGGGTGCAGGAGCCGCCACCCGGCGGCGACATCGCGGTCGAGAACCCCGCCACCGGCGAGGTCATCGGCCACGTGCCGGACATGACGGCGGCGCAGGTCGCCGAGCTCGCCCGCGCGGCGCGGGCCGCGCAGCCGGCCTGGGAGGCGCTCGGCTTCGAGGCTCGCGGGCGCGTCCTGCGGCGGATGCAGAAGTGGCTCGTCGACCACTCCGAGCGCGTCATCGAGACGATCGTCGCCGAGACCGGCAAGGCCTACGAGGACGCCCAGCTCGCCGACTACATGTACGGGGTCAGCGCGTTCGGCTTCTGGGCCAAGCGCGCGCCGGGGTACCTGGCCGACGAGCGCGTCAGGACGGCGATGCCGCTGCTGAAGGGCAAGAAGCTCGTCCTGCGCCATCGGCCGCTCGGCCTCGTCGGCGTGATCGGGCCGTGGAACTACCCGCTGACCAACTCCTTCGGCGACGCGATCCCGGCGCTGGCCGCCGGCAACGCGGTGATCCTCAAGCCCAGCGAGGTCACGCCGCTCACCAGCCTGCTGCTCGTCGAGGGCCTGCGCGCCAGCGGCATGCCCGAGGGCGTCTTCGCGGTCGCCACCGGCCGCGGCGCCACCGGCGAGGCGCTGATCGACGAGGTGGACATGATCATGTTCACGGGCTCGACGGCCACGGGGCGGAAGGTCATGGGCCGCGCGGCGCAGACGCTCACGCCGGTCTCGCTCGAGCTCGGCGGCAAGGACCCGATGATCGTGCTCGCCGACGCCGACCTCGAGCGCGCCGCCAACCACGCCGTCTACTACGCGATGTTCAACTGCGGCCAGACGTGCGTCAGCATCGAGCGCGTGTACGTCGAGGCGCCCGTCTACGACGAGTTCGTGGCCCGGGTGACCGACAAGGCGCGCGGCCTGCGAAACCAGCGCTCGACCGGTCCCGGCACCGCCGACGTCGGCGCGATGACCTTCCCGCCGCAGGTCGACGTCGTCGAGCGCCACGTCGAGGACGCCCGCGCCAAGGGCGCCCGCGTCCTCGTCGGCGGCCGCCGCGGCCACGACGGCGAGGGGGGGCACTGGTACGAGCCGACCGTCCTCGCGGACGTCGACCACGGCATGCAGTGCATGACCGAGGAGACCTTCGGCCCCACGCTGCCGATCATGAAGGTGGCCGACGCCGAGGAGGCGATCCGCCTGGCCAACGACTCGCCCTACGGCCTGGGCGCCAGCGTCTTCTCCAAGGACGTCGCCCGCGGCGAGGCCGTGGCCCGGCGCATCGAGGCCGGCGCGGTCTGCGTCAACGACGCGCTGGTCAACTACAACGCGCTCGAGCTGCCGATGGGGGGCGCGAAGGCCAGCGGCATGGGCTCGCGCCACGGCGCCGGCGGCATCCGCAAGTACACCCAGCAGCAGGCGCTGCTCGTCTCGCGGCTGCACCCCCGCAAGGAGCCGCACATGTACCCGTACCGCGCCCGGATCACGAAGGGCCTCGGGCGCTTCATCCGGGTGTTCTACGGGCGCGGGCGGCGGGACTGAGGGGACGGCCGCGCCCCGCGCCTAAGAACACAAGCGCTCGGCCGGGACGGGCGGCGAACCAGCGGTTCATCGAGCCGTTCCTCCAGGTCGGTGGCACGTAATCGGGGCGTGAGCGCATGCGGCGTCGTACCCGTTCCGCGTCGCGGCCTGGTGGTGGACGACCGGGCGATGACATCGTGGCGGCGGTCTGCGGCGGTCGGGGCGCCTCTTCGCTTCGTCCGCCGGCGTGCCGGCGGTACGCGGCGGGGCATCGAGGGGAGGTGGGCCGCTCGGCGGGGGTGTGCGCACTTTTCCCTGCATGTCAGGGGTTTGCGCGCACACCCCCCTGGCGGGACAGGGGTGGGCCGACTTTCGCGGACGATCCGTCATGTCGCAGCCCGCGCCCCGGCGGCCGCCAGCTCGCGACGGCGGACATGCCGAGCGTCACGACACTGCGCCGACTCCGCTTTCCCTCGGTGCCCTGGGCGCGCAGCGCCGGCGAGGCGAGGCGGAGACCGCCGGCGCTGCGCAGCACGGCGCCGAGGGAAAGCGCCGGCGCGGTGCGTGCGCGCGCGGCCGTCCGCCGGCGTGTCGGCGGTACGCGGCCGGGCATCGAGGGGAGGTGGGCCGCTTGGCGGGGGTGTGCGCGCTTTTCCCTGCATGTCAGGGGTTTGCGCGCACACCCCCTGGCGCCGGCGGCAACCCACGACGCGGGACACGCCGAGCGTCACGACACTGTGCCGAGAGTCCTTCGCGAGTCGCTCGCCGACGGGGGGTGTGCGCACTTTTCCCTGCATGTCAGGGATTTGCGCGCACACCCCTGGCGGGACAGGGGTGAGCCGACTTGCGCGGACGATCCGTGATGTGCAGCCCACGCCCCGGCGGCCGCCAGCTCGCGACGGCGGACACGCCAAGCGTCACGACACTGCGCGACTCCGCTTCCCCTCGGTGCCCTGGCCGCGCAGCGCCGGCGAGGCGAGGCGGAGAGCGCCGGCGAGGCGAGGCGGAGAGCGCCGGCGAGGCAAGGCGGAGAGCGCCGGCGAGGGCAAGGCGGAGAGCGCCGGCGAGGCAAGGCGGAGCGCGCCTGCCACGCAGCGCCCGCGCGGCGAAGCGAAGACCGCCAGGCCGCGAAGAGCGGCCCGCGGAAGCCGCCCTACCCAGCCGCCGCGCCTCCGAGCCATCCCAGTACCGCCCGCCGCGAGAAGCGCCACTCCTCGCCGATGCGGCGGGCCGGGAGCTCGCCGGACTCGGCCAGGGCGCGGACGGCGTCGGGCTCGACCTGCAGGAGCTCGGCCGCCTGCTCGACGGTGAGCACCTCGGCCGGCTCGGCGGGCGCGAGGTCGGCGCGGCCGACGACCAGGTCGCCGGGGGCGGACGGGAACGTCGGGACGGGCTGCGGCGGCGACAGCGGCTGGCGCCAGAGGACGTCGGCCTCGTCGAGGCGCTGGGAGACGAGGAGCCGGACGACGTCGCGCTTGGGCAGCCGCTGCTCGAAGGCGAAGCGGTCGAGCTTCTCGGCGTCCTGCAGCGGGAGGCGGACGAAGAGCGCTGCGGTGTCGTCGTCGCGGCGCTTGCGCTGCTTGGGCATGGCGCCGAATATAGTTCGGAGATATCCGGATATCAAGCGGTTGCGAAGAGGCGCTGCTCGTCCACCGCGGCTTCACCCCGACCCTCGCCTGAGCCACACTACGTTCACATGTCCATGCGCGTCCTCATCGCCGAAGACGAGCCCCGGCTCGCCGAGGCGCTCGCGCGCGGCCTGCGGCGCAAGGGCTTCGCGGTCGACATCGCCCTCGACGGCGACCAGGCGCTGCGGCGCACCGCCGTCGTCGACTACGACGCGGTCGTGCTCGACCGCGACCTGCCGGCGGTCCACGGCGACGACGTCTGCCGCAGGCTGGTCGGCGGCGAGCGCCCGCCGCGCATCCTCATGCTCACCGCGTCCGCCGAGGTCAGCGCCCGCGTCGAGGGGCTGAACCTCGGCGCCGACGACTACCTGACCAAGCCGTTCGCCTTCGCCGAGGTGGTCGCGCGCCTGCACGCGCTCCAGCGCCGCCCCGCCGAGGCGACCAAGCCGGTGCTCGAGCGCCGCGGCATCCGCCTGGATCCGGCCCGCCACGAGGTGACCCGCGACGCGCGGCCCGTGCCGCTGAGCCCGAAGGAGTTCGGCGTCCTCGCCGTGCTGCTGCGCGCCGCCGGCACCGTCGTCAGCTCCGAGACGCTGCTCGAGCGCGTCTGGGACGAGCACGTCGACCCCTTCACCAACACGGTCCGCGTCACCGTCATGAACCTGCGGCGCAAGCTCGGCGAGCCCGCGGTGATCGAGACCGTGATCGGCACCGGCTACCGCGTGGCCTAGATGCCCCTCCCGCGCCCGTCGATCCGCCTGCGCCTGACGGCGTGGTACGCGACGATCTTCATGGCGATGGGCATCGTGCTGCTGGCGGTGTCGTTCGCCGTCGTGCGCCACGAGTTCCGCAACGAGGCGGCGAAGGTCCACGTCGCCGTCGAGGAGATCACGCCGGCCAAGTCGGGGACGTCGCAGCGGACGCTGCGCGTGCGCATCGCGCCGGGCATCCCGGGCGAGACGGCCGCTCCGGTGCGCAGGCTGACGGCCGCCGAGCGCGACGCCTACCGCCAGGCGCGCAACGTCTACGTCGCGCAGTCGCGCGTCGCCAACGATCGCGCGCTGCGCCACGTGCTCGCGGCCTTCGGCGGCGCGCTGCTGCTCGTCACGCTCGCGTCGGTGGCCGCGGGCTGGATGGTGGCCGGCCGTGCGCTGCGGCCGATCAGCCGCATCACGGCCACGGCGCGCTCGATCTCCGACCGCACGCTCGACGCGCGCATCGCGCTGCACGGCCCGCGCGACGAGCTGCGCGAGCTGGCCGACACGTTCGACTCGATGCTCGGGCGCCTGGAGGGCGCCTTCCACAGCCAGCGGCGCTTCGTGGCCAACGCGTCGCACGAGCTGCGCACGCCGCTGGCCATCGTCCGCACCGAGCTCGACGTCACCCTCGACGACCCCGACGCCACGACGCAGGACCTGCGCGCGATGGGCGTCGTCATCCGCGACGCCAACGAGCGCATGGAGCGGCTGATCGCGTCGCTGCTGGCGCTGGCCTCCAGCGAGGCGGGCATCGTCCACCCGGCGCCCGTGGACCTCGTCGAGGGGATCGGCCCGGTGCTCGAGCGCGAGGAGGCGCTCGGCGCCGGCGCCGGCGGCGGCCTGCGGCTGGAGGCCAAGCTCGACAGCGCCCCGGTCCTCGGCGACGCCGTCCTGCTCGAGCGCCTGGCCGCCAACCTGGTCGAGAACGCGGTCCGCTACAACGTCGCCGGCGGCTGGGTCCGCGTGACGACCGGCGTCCACGGGGGCGAGGCCCGGCTGCGGGTGGTCAACGCCGGGGTGGGCGTGGACCCCGAGGAGGCCGACGGCCTGCTCGAGCCCTTCCGACGCCTGGAGTCCTCGCGCGCCCGGGCGACCGGCGGCTACGGCCTGGGGCTGGCCGTCGTCCGCGCCGTCGCCGAGGCCCACGGCGGGCGCGTCGACGTCGTCGCGCGGCCCGGCGGCGGGCTCGACGTCACCGTCGCCCTGCCGCTGGCCGCAACCGGCGCGCGGGCGTCCGCGACGCCCGTCGCGATGCTGCCGCGCGCGACCTGATCCGCGCTACACGGGCGGCTGGGTCACGGCCGTCCACACGGCGGCGAGGCGTGCTTCCTCGGCGCCGAGGTCGCGCAGCGCGTGGCAGCGGCGCAGGGCGAGCTCGTCGGGGAACAGCGCCGGGTCGTCGCGCAGCTCGCGGACGAGCAGCGCCCGCGCCGCCGCGTTGGGCGTCGCGTAGCCGAATGCCGTCGTGGTGATCGCCGCCAGCACGGGGTCCATGAGCTCGGCGAGCAGGCGCAGCGACGCGTCGGGATCGGGCGCGTCGGCGGGGATCGCCCCGGTGGTGACCCACAGGATCGCTCCCTCGACCGGCACCACGTAGCGCAGGCGCGCGTCGGCGCGCACCGCGCGCGAGGCCGGTCCGCTCCACGCGTGGTGGGCGGCGACCTCGCCCGCGGCCACCGGGCCGACGAAGTCGTCGCTGTCGTAGCGCGCCACGCGCGGGCGCTGGCGCTCGAGGAGCTCGCGCGCCGCGCGCAGCTCGGCGTCGCCGGTCGCGTTGGGCGAGTGGCCCAGCGCGATGAGCGCCGCGCCGACGACCTCGCGCACCTCGTCGAGCATCCCCACGCGCACGCCGTCGCCCGGCTCCAGCAGCGCCCGCCACGAGCCGGCTCCGGGCAGCCGCTCGTCGCACAGGTAGCCGGTGGTCCCGAACGCCAGCGGGACCGACGCGCGACAGCCCGGGTCGTGCTCGGCCTCCATCGCCCAGCGGGCGAGGCGATCCAGCGGCAGGGCCGAGCCGTCGAGGTCGAGCAGGCGGCCCGCCGCGCGCAGCCGCGCCACCAGGTAGTCCGACGGACAGACGAGGTCGTACGGGCCGCGCCGGGCCATCCGCTCCTCCAGGAGCTCGTTGGAGGCGACGACGTCGACCTCCACCGCCGCACCGAGGCGCCGGCCCGCCTCGGCCAGCGCCTCGGGCGACGGCATCCCGGGCCACGCCAGGAGCCGCAGCGCGGTCACGCGCGCAGGTCTGGCCAGTGGCGCCGCTGAGCCTCGAGCACCGCCCTCAGGCGCACGTCCCAGCCCTCGGGGACGGGCGCGTCCGGCGGTACGAAGATGTCGTCGACGGGCACCTCGAAGCCGCCGAGCCCGGCGAGGATCGCGCGGTCGATCGCGGGCAGCGTCGACACGTTGTAGCCGCCCTCGTGCACGAGCACGACGCCGATGCCCAGGCGCCGGCCGAGCGCCGCGACCCGCGCCGCCATGGCGCGGAACCCGTCGAGCGACAGGAGCTGGTTGGAGAGCGGGTCGGCGGCGTGGCCGTCCTGGCCGGCGGACACGAGCAGGAGCTGGGGCGCGAAGGCCTCGAGGATCGGCAGGGCCACGCGGTCGAGCGCCTCGAGGTGCTCGCGGTCGCCCGACCCCGGCGGCATCGGGACGTTGACGGTGCTGCCGGTGCCGTCGCCCGCGCCGACCTCGTCCACCCAGCCGATGCCCGGATACAGCGGCCACTGGTGCAGCGAGACGAAGAGCGTCGACGGGTCGCGCCAGAAGATCTCCTGCGTGCCGTTGCCGTGGTGGACGTCCCAGTCGAGGATCGCCACCCGCCGCAGGCCGTACTGCGCCTGCGCGTACCGGGCGGCGATGGCGACGTGGTTGAGCAGGCAGAAGCCCATCGCCTTGTCGACGCCGGTGTGGTGGCCGGGCGGCCGGGTGAGCGCGAACAGGCTGTCGGGCCGGTGGTAGGCCTCCATCGCGACGGCGTCGACCGCGCTGAGCACGGCGCCGGTTGCGAGCAGGCTCTGGCGCAGGCTGTCGCGCGAGACGCGGGTGTCGGTGTCCAGCCACACCGGGGCGCCGGCGCACGCTGCCTCGAGCGCCTCGAGGAAGTCGGCGTCGTGCACCCGCGCGGCGTCCTCCTCGCGCGCGTAGCGCGGGTGCAGCACGAACAGCCGATCCCACTCCGGGGCGGCGCGCAGATGCTCGACCACGCCCGGGAGTCGCCGCACGCTCTCGGGGTGCTCGCCGGTGTCGTGGCGCTCCTGGTGGGGGAGCAGGACGACGCCGGTGAGCGGATCCTCACGCGAGTAGTAGCCGTGCTCGAGCGAGCCGAGGCCCTCGATCTGCCCCGGGGCGGGGACGGCGTCGGTCACGCCCCGGCCTCGACGTCGATCAACCCGTCGGCGCCGGGGGCCAGCGGCGCGCCGTCGGGCGCGAAGGCGGCCCCGCCGCCGGCGAAGGTCACGCCGTCCTGCGCGCCCGAGCGGTTGGCGACGAGCACGGTCAGCCCGTGGGCGGCGGCCATGCCCGCGGCGACGCGCGCGGTGGTCGCCCACAGCTCGGCGGGATCGCTGGCGCCGCCGAGGACGACGCGGGCGCCGCGCGCGACCACCTCGGCCCACGCCGTCGGGGCGCGCAGGTCGCCGCCGACGAGCGCCGCGGTCGGGCCCCAAGGCAGCTCGGCGAGCTCCGGCGGCTCGTGCCCGGGCGACCAGAACATCTGCTCGTAGCGGCCGTGCTCCGCGTCGACGTGGCGCTGGCGCGAGGCCGCCACCGGACCCTCGGCGCCGCCGACGAGGGCGGTCACGTAGAAGACGCCCTCGCCCTCGGACTCGTACGCCGAGGCGGCCAGCCACGCTCCGCCGGCCAGCGCCAGCGCGCGCCGGAACGCGGACGAAGGCGCGCGCTCGGCACGCTCGAGGCCGGCCCGGTCGCGCGTCGCCGCGACGTAGGGGGCGAAGCTCAGGTGGGGCAGGCAGACGACGTCGGCGCCGCGCTCGCGCGCGTCGCCGATCGCCTGCTCCCAGCCCACGTCCGAGGTCAGCGCCACCCGCACCGGTCGATCACTCCCACCAGACGTTCTTCGCCCGCGTGGTGAGGATCTCGGCGCCGCCGTCGGTGATGAGCACGTTGTGCTCGAACGCGCCGGTCCCGGCCCCGGGGCGCCCGACCTCGGCCTCAACCGCCATCACCATGCTCGGCTCGAGCACCGCGGTCTCGCCCGGCACGAGCGACGGGTTCTCCCATGCCAACCCGAGGCTGTGCCCGAACGACGGGTAGCTCTGCCCGAGCAGCGCCACGCCATCGGAGTGCTCGGCGCCGGGGGCGTCGAACCCGTGGTCGCCCAGCCACGCCGCGCCGCGGGCGAACAGCTCGCCGCAGGCGACGCCGGGGCGCATGGCCTCGACGATGTGCTCGACGACGGCGACGGACGCCTCGAGGACCTCGCGCTGGGCGTCGGTCGCGCGGCGCCCGACCACCGTGGTGCGGACCAGGTCGTAGAAGTAGCCGTTGACCGTCCCGTACATGTCGGGGTGGATCATGTCGCCCTCCTCCAGGCGGCGCACCGTGTTCCACGACGGCATCCGCTCCCAGAGGAAGTGGTCGACCCGCGGCCCCGAGGCGACGGGGATGTCGAGCGGGAACGCGCCCTGGGGGATCCCGGCCTGCAGCGCGGCGAGCACGCAATCGGCCTCGGTCGCGCCCGGCACGGCCGCCTCGGAGAACGCCGAGATCATGTCGCAGCCGACCCGCGTGGCCTCGCGCACGAGCACGATCTCGGACTCGGACTTGTAGCGCCGCAGCCCCTCGATGAGGTCGTCGGCCCAGGAGAGCTGCAGGTCCGGCAGCTCCTCGCGGATGCGGTCGATCGCGATGTGCAGCAGGCTCTCGCGACCGATCAGGCCGACGTGCCCGGCGGCCAGGCCGCGGTCGCGCAGGGCGCCGGCCAGGCCGCCCCAGAGGTCCAGCTCGACGCGGACGTCGTCGATCGCCACCAGGTCGCGCCGCCAGTCGGGGATCTCGACCACGAGGGTGCCGTCCTCGTCGGCCGGCATGACCAGCCCGCTGTGCCCGCGCCCGGACCACTGGCCGGGGCGGTCGGGGATCTGCGGGAACGCCGAGTAGTGGTTGCTGAGGTACAGGACGTCGGCGCCCCAGTCGGCGCCGTTGGCGCCACGGCTGACGACGAGGACCCCGTCGAGGCCGCGCTCGGCCGCGAGCTCGCGCAGGCGCCGGCGGCGCTCGGCGTACTCGGCGGCCGGGATGGCCGGTGCGACGGATGGCTGGATCTGCGTGCTGGCCTGCATGTCACCTTCCCTGTTGGCTGTTCCCGTCGAGGGCGCGTCGGCGGGCTCACGCCCCGCGCTGCACCTCTTCGGGCTCCTCGTACCAGCGCTTGCGCTCTCCGATCCGGGCGCGCAACCGCCACCTGCGTGTCTTGGGGGCCTCGTCCATCGCGGTGCGCAGGGCGCTCAGGCCCGCGGCGATCGCGGCCCGGTCGGCGTCGGCCACCGGCACGTCCGCCAGGCCGGCGTCGAGCTGCTCGAGGTTGAGCTCGAAGGTGTGCTGCAGGCCCCAGTCGTTGCCGCTCAGCTCGACGATGCGCGACCGGTCGAGCCGGTGCTCGCCCTCGCCGTCGGCGACCTCGTGGGTGTGCAGCAGCGCGTAGAGGTCGGTGCGGTCCTTGGCCGTGAGCTCGACGATCTGGAGCTTGGTCATGAGCACCTCGGCGGCCGGCAGCGTCATCGCCCGAGCCTCCAGGCGCTCGGCCAGCGGCAGCGCGTGGCACATCTCGAACGTCTCGACGAACACGTCGATCTGGCGGCCGTGCACCGGGTCGTGGAAGAGCATGCGGCGCGCCCCGTTGAGCGCGTTGAACTCGCGGTCGGGCACGTAGCCCGCCTCGCCCAGCAGGGCCTCGAGCTGGCGCGGGGCGCCCCGGCGGACCACGAAGTCGAGGTCCTTGACCTCGCGCACGAACGCCGGGTGCAGGCGATCGCCGGCGAGCAGGCGGATCGCCATCCCGCCGATGAGGCGCGCCGCGATGCCCCGCCGATCGATCTCGTCCAGCAGGCGCAGCGCCTCCTGCTCGAGGTCGGCCCGGATCGGAGTCCGCTCGGCCACGGCGTGCGTCAACCGACGACGAACTGGTAGTCGGCGCGGTCGCGCCGCAGGTGCAGCAGCGCGCCCGAGATGCGACCCGTGTGGTAGTCGCTGCCCGGGTTGACGCACAGCGTGCGGCCGATCCGGGTCACGCCGCGCGACTCGTGGACGTGGCCGTGCAGCGCGAGCAGCGGCTGGAAGCGCTCGATCGCCTCGCGCACCGCGGTGGAGCCCACCGGGATGAGCTTCGGCTCGCCCGCCGAGATCACGACGCGCAGGTCGTCGTCGAGCTGCGGCGCGGTGTCGAGCTGCGAGTCGTAGGGCGGCACGTGGAGGTTGAAGACGCAACGGCCGAGGTCGTCGACCTGCTCGGCCATGCGCTCGATGCGCCGGAACAGCTCGTCCTCGTCGAGCTCGCGCGGCGAGTCGAAAGGCGTGCGGTTGGAGTAGCCCAGCGACAGCATCGTGTAGCCGCCGAACTCGACCAGGCGCTCGTCGCACGCCTCGACGCGCTCGGCGCGCTCGATCGCGACGTCGACGCCCGGCGGGTCGTCGTTGCCGGGCATCACGAAGCACCGCACGTCCGGGTCCTCCTCGAGGCGCTCGCCCGCCAGCGACATCCAGCGCTCGAAGGTCTCCAGCATGACCTCGGCGAACCAGCCCTCGCGCTCGTCCTCGCTGAGCGCGGCGACGCGCGTGACCTCCTCCGGCGTCATCGCGTGCGGGTACATCCCGTTGGAGCGGATGCGGTGCTCGAGCTCGGCGCGCTCCTCGGGCGTCGCGGCGCGCTCGGGCCGCCCGAAGAGCTCCGCCACGACCTCGCCGCCGTCCTCGACGAGCGGGATCACGACCTTGCCGGTCACGTCGCCGCCCATGACGATGACCCGCGCGGAGTAGACCCGCGGCGCGTGCAGGAACTTGCGCCACAGCACCTCGGTCCCGTGGATGTCGGAGGCGTAGTACAGGCGCAGGTCAGCGCCGTCGTCGCCCCCTCCCTCGCGTCGGCGGAACAGGCTCACTCGCCTCACTCCGGCGGGAGCTCGCGGTAGGTCAGCGCGAGGTCGATGCCCTGCCGCCGGCGCACCGCCGCGGACACGAAGTAGATCGCGAACCCGAGGGCCAGGACGCCGAGGCCGAGGAAGAGCTTGCCGGGGTTGGCGCTGAGGCTCGCGCCCGAGCCCTGGTCCCAGAGCAGGATCCCGATGCCGCAGCCGAAGCCGATCAGGGCCAGGATCGCCACGAAGGTGACCTTCGGGATGCCGGCGATGGTGCCGCCGTAGGGCGAGTTCTCCACCATCGCGCGCTGGCGGTAGGGCAGCGCGATGCCGCCGATGGCCGTGATGATCAGCGTCAGCGACAGCCCGAGCAGCACCGACAGCGTGCTGAACCAGGTAGTGAACGCGTAGATCGCCGTGCTCGCGATGGCGACCAGGCTCACGATCCCGATGGCGATGACGGGCGAGTGCGTGCGCGGGTCGACGTAGGACAGCCGCGCCGGCATGACGCGGTCGAACGACCACGCGAACATGCTGCGGCTGGCGAGCAGCATCGTCTGCGGCAGCCAGATCAGCAGGCCGACCGTGAAGCCGATGATCATGATCGCTCCCAGCACCCAGGTGCCCGAGGCGATGCTCATGATCTCCGGGTAGGCGGGCGCGCCCGCCGCGAAGCCGTAGGCGGCGGGGTCGGCGAGGCCGAGCTGGCCGTTGAGCGTGTAGCCGGTGACGTGCAGGTACGCCGGCAGCACGAGCGCGATGCACACCGCCGACACGAGCACCGCGCCGGGGATCGAGACGAAGTGCGTGCGCTTGCGCAGGCGGATCTCCCCGGCGAAGTAGTTGCTCGAGTAGAGGAAGCCGAAGATGTACCAGAACACCGACACCGACTTGAGCGTCGTCGTGAGGTCGAAGCCGGCTGGCGCGAAGCCCGCCTTCTGCGCCGATGCGGTCAGGGCGCTGCTGGCGTTCTGGGTGCCGAGGTTGGCCGCGTAGTCGTTGAAGTTGCCCAGGAAGCCGGCCTTGCTCTGGAAGAGGCCGACGAGCACGGGGACCAGGAACGCGCCGACGATGTAGAGGCCGAACGCCGCGACCTGCAGGCGCAGGAAGAGCGTCATCCCGCCGGCGATGAAGACGCCGGCAGAGATGAGGATGGCCGCGGTGCCGGTGATGAAGAGCGCGTAGTCCTTGGAGAACCAGTCACCGAAGGCCAGCCAGCCCGACGAGCCGGTGAAGCCGGCCATCATCCGCCCGAAGGCGCCGAAGCCGTACGCGGCCAGGTACGTCGTGTAGACGCCGTAGATGATCCCCAGCCAGAAGCAGTAGCTGAAGTTGCCGGCGAAGCCGACGGACGGGTGCAGCGCGCGGCTGTTGAAGACGTAGTCGCCGCCGGTGCGCGGCATGATCTGCGCCAGCATCGCGTACAGGAACGCGCCCGGAATGCCGAGCACCGCCGCGATGAGGAAGGCGATCAGGGCGTTGGAGCCCTGGTAGTAGAAGGGGTACAGCAGCCAGAAGAAGGCGAACGACAGCGCCACGCTGGCCCACATGACGTTGTAGAAGAGCGCGTCGGTCGTCCGCGCCTCGCGGACGAGTCCCGTCGCCTTGCGGGTGAACAGGCCTGGCGCCGCGCTGGCGGACGCCGTCTCCGTGCTCATCTGGTGGTGCCTCCTGGTGCTCTCGACGATGCTCGAACGGTCAACGCTTCAGACTCCCGCCCCGGCGTGGTAGGCCATCGCCTCGAGGGCGATGCGCGCGCCCATGAGGGCGGTCACCGGCGTGGCGTCGAGGCTGGGCGCCACCTCGACGACGTCGACGCCGAGCAGCCCGCCGGCGCTGACCCCGCGGACGATCTCCAGCGCCTCGCGGCTGGTGAGCCCTCCGGGGGTGGGGCAGCAGGTGCCGGGCGCGTGGGCCCCGTCGAGCGAGTCGACGTCGAAGGTCAGGTAGACGCCGTCGGTCCCGGCGCGCGTGATCTCGCGGGCGCGCTCGACGGCCCATGCGGTGCCGCGCTCCCAGATCTCCTCCAGCCAGATGACGGTGATCCCGTGGTCGCGGCAGTACTGCAGCTCGGTGCGCGGGTTCATCCAGCCGGAGATGCCGATCAGGACCATGGCGGCCGGGTCGAAGCCGGCGTCGACCGCGCGGGTGATCGGGCAGCAGTGGCTGAGCAGCTCGCCGCCGACGTCGGGCGCCGTGTCGAGATGCGTGTCGACGAGGACGAGGCCGGGGTTGGCGTGCACGGCGCTCACGGCGCGCACGGCCGGGATCGTCACCGAGTGCTCGCCGCCGAGGGTGACCGGCAGCGCGCCGGCGCGCAGGATCTGCTCGATGTCGGCCTGGGCGCGCTCGAAGGTGCGCTCGGGGTCGCCGGGGACGACGGCGCAGTCACCGCAGTCCACGGGGGAGAGCGCGTCGGCGACGTCGAAGTCGAGCATCGCGTTGTAGGTGAGGAACTGGCACGAGACGTCGCGCATGCCGCGGGGCCCGTAGTTGGAGCCCGTCCGGCTGATGTTCGTCGCGTCGAACGGGATGCCGTAGATGGCGGCGCGGGCGCCGGCGGCCTGCAGCGCCTCGGTCTCCGGCGCGACGTGGGGGAAGCGCATGAACGAGCCCGCCAGCCCGGCGTGGAGCAGGCTGGTCCACATCGTATGGTCCACTGACGGCGGCTGTGCGGAGGTCATCGGCCTCGTTCCCTGGAAAAGTGCAAAAGCGCTTTTTCAACCAGGGCGCACCTTCCCATGGCTGTTCTTCCCGGTCAAGGCCACTCGGTCTAAAGTCGCGCCGGGACCATGGGACGCACTGTCGGAATCAAGGACGTCGCCGCCGCGGCGGGCGTGTCGATCACCACCGTGTCGCACGCGCTCAACG
This sequence comes from Solirubrobacteraceae bacterium, assembly GCA_034664395.1. Classification (GTDB taxonomy): domain Bacteria; phylum Actinomycetota; class Thermoleophilia; order Solirubrobacterales; family Solirubrobacteraceae; genus JAOPZW01. The sequence goes on from JAXDHQ010000108.1 coordinate 28,663, forward strand.
GGAAGGGGCGGCTGACGCCCGAGACGCGCATGCGCGTGCAGCAGATGGCGGCCTCGATGGGGTACCACCCGAGCGCGCTCGCGCGCGGGCTCGCCGGCGGCCGCACGGGGATGCTGGCCTTCACCGTGTCGTTCGTCGACAACCCGCTGCCGGTCGCCGACTTCGACTACTTCATGCAGGTCATGAACTCGGCGACGTCGCGGGCGCTCGAGCGCGGCTACTCGCTGACGCTGCTGCCCGCGCAGTCGCGCCGCGCGATCCTCGACCGCCTGCCGCTCGACGGTGCGATCGTCATGGACCCGGTGCGCGGCGACCCGATCATGCGGCGGCTGCGCCGGCGCAAGGTGCCGGTCGTCACCACCGGGCGCCAGCCCGACGGGCCGGCCAACGCGTGCTGGGTCGACAACGACCACGTCGTCGGGACGCGCGCGATGCTCGACCACCTCGCCGCCGAGGGCGCGCGGCGCGTCGCGCTGCTCACCGTCCCGGTCATCTCGTCCTACACGATCGACGCGCTGGAGGCCTACCGCGACTGGTGCGCGGAGCGCGGCCAGGAACCGCTCGTCTCCAGCCTCTCGGAGTCGCTCAGCGAGAGCGGCGCCTACGCGGTGGCGACCGAGCTGCTGGAGTCCGACGACCCGCCCGACGCCATCTACTCGACGCTCGACCGGCTCGCCCTCGGGGTGCTGCTCGCCGCCGAGGCGAAGGGCATCCGCGTGCCCGCCGACCTGCGCATCGCCGGCTGCACGGACAGCGACGCCAGCCGCACCGCCCGCCCCGCCCTCACCGCGCTCAACCTCAACCCCGAGCGGATCGGGCGCGAGGCGGTCGAGCTCCTCATCGACGTCATCGAGGGCGGCGAGCCGGACGACCGCCAGCGCATCGTGCCGTCGATCGTCGTGCCGCGCGGATCGACCGTCACCGCTCCGGCCCGGCGCCGGGCGGCCGGCGCTGCCGCCAAGTCGGCGCCACAGGAATAGCCTGACGGCATGGGGCTCGGGCTCCAGTTCCTGCCCGCGACGATCGCCGGGATCCTCTACGCGGTCCGCGCGCACCATCTGGCGGGGACGCCTCGCGCGGTGCCCGGCTGGCGGCGCGCATGCTTCTTCGGCGGCCTGGCGCTGATCGTCGTCACCCTGGCGTCGGTCGGGTCGCTCGCCGACCAGCTCTTCTGGGTCCACATGGTCGAGCACCTGCTCGTCGGCGACATCGGGACGCTGCTGCTCGTCCTCGGCCTCACCGGGCCGGTGCTCGCGCCGGTCCTGCGCATCCGCGCCTTCGACCGGCTGCGCGTGCTCGCCCACCCGGCGGTCGCCTTCCCGCTGTGGGCGATCGACCTCTACCTCTGGCACCTCCCGCTCCTCCACGAGAGCGCGGTGCGCCACGGCGCCGTCCATGCCCTGCAGCACGCGAGCTTCGTCGTCTTCGGCGCCAACATGTGGATGGCGCTGCTCGGCCCGCTGCCCAAGCCGGCGTGGTTCGGCAACCTCGCCCGGCTCGGCTACATCATCGCCGTGCGCCTGGCCGGCGCCGTGCTGGGCAACGTCCTCGTCTTCGGCACCCACGTCTTCTTCCCGGTGTACGGGGCCGGCGAGCGCGCCCACGGCGTCACCCCGGGCGGCGACCAGAGCGCCGCGGGCGCGGTGATGATGATCGAGGGCTCGTTCGTGACGCTGCTGCTCTTCGGGTGGCTGTTCCTGCGCGCCGCCCGCGAGGGCGAGGAGCGTCAGGACCTGCTCGACCTCGCCGCCGCCCGCGGGGTCGAGCTCACCGAGGCGCGCGCGTCGCGCGCGGTCGCGGCCGGCCGCGGGGGCGAGCTGCGCGAGCGCATCGAGGCGGGGGGCGGGTAGGCGGTGCGGTCGTGGCGGTGCGCTTCGTCGTCCGCGTGGCGTCTGGCGGCGCTGCGCGGCGAGGCACCGAGGGGAAGCGAGCTGGGCGGCGCCGCGGGGCGGCGCGGTCGTCCTCCCCGGCGCGCGATGTAGCGCGTTCTGCGCGGCCCTCACATGTCAGTCCGGATGCACAGGGGGAGTGAGTCGTGACATCCACGGCGGTGGCAGAGGGGGGTGGGCGCTCTTGACCTCGCTATACGGGGTCAAACGAGCCCACCCCCACGACTGGGCGCCACCTGCGACGGCGGACACCGCGATCGTCACGACTCTGCGCAGGCTCACGCCCCTCGGTGCCCTGGCTGCGCAGCGCCGCGAGCGATCGTGGCCGTGCGGCGCCGCGAGCGCTTGCGCCTACCGGCCCAGCAGCTCGTCCAGCTCGGCCAGCGTCGCCGCCGCCGTCCGGTGGTGGATCGTCGCCATGCCAAGCTCGCGCGCCGGGTCGAGGTTGAACGGCAGGTCGTCGACGAAGACGCAGGTCTCCGGCGCCACGCCCACGCGCCGCGCGCCGAGCTCGTACATGCGCGCGTCGGGCTTGCGGAAGCCCTCGGCGCCGGAGATGACGACGCCGTCGAAGAGCTCGGCCAGCAGCTCGCGCGGGTAGCGCGCCTCGCCCCACGAGTTCGAGACCAGGCCGGTCCGCACGCCGCGCTCGCGCAGCGCGCGCACGCCGGCGACCATCGCCGGATCGAGCTGCGAGCCCGCCATCAGGCGGTCGACGAGCCCCTCGTGGCTGGCCACGCCGAGCGCGGTGGCCAGTCGCGGCTCGAACTCGGCCTCGTCGAGGCGGCCGCACTCGAAGTCGATGAGCAGGGTGCGCGCGTCGCGGTCGTGGCGGAAGAGGTTGGCCAGGCGGTCGGCCTCCAGGCCCTCATGCGCGCAGAACGCGGCGAACGAGGCGAAGAGGTCCCCGGTCATCACGCCGCCCCAGTCCAACAGCACGGCGTGGCGGTCAGCCGCCACGGGTCAGCGCCTGCGCCCGGTCGGCCAGCTCGACGACGCCCTCGCCGAAGTCCTTGAGGTAGGGGTCGTCGGTCGTGCCGGCGGCCGCGCGCTTGTAGTTGCCCTCCATGAACACGATCGACTTCCACAGCGCCAGCGTGCGGTACCAGCGCAGGTCGGTGACCGACCGGCCCGACAGCTCCTCGTAGCGCGCGACGAGCTCCTCGCGCAGCGGGAAGCCCTCCTCGCGGGTGACGCGCGAGAGCTCGAAGCGCCCCAGCGGCGGGTCGTGGCGATCGATCCACGTCGCCGCCAGGTAGCCGAGGTCGGCGAGCGGGTCGCCGATCGTCGCCATCTCCCAGTCGAAGATCGCCGCCAGCCGCGCCGGCGGCTCGGGGCCGATCATCGTGTTGCCGAGGCGGTAGTCGCCGTGGACGACGGTCGCCGGCGGCGACTCGGGCAGGTTGTCCGTCAGCCACCGCGCCACCGACTCGACGGTCGGCAGCTCGCGCGTGCGGTTGTGCTCCCAGAGCCCGAGGAAGCGGCGGACCTGGCGCTCGAGGTAGCCCGTCGGCTTGCCCAGGCGCTCGAGGCCGCACGCCCGCCAGTCGACGGCGTGGACCTCGACGAGCGCGTCGACCAGCTCTTCGCCCATGCGCCGCCGGTCCCCGATCGAGTCCAGCGCGGGCGGCACCTCGCCGGTGATCACGTGGCCGTCGACGCGCTCCATCACGAAGAACGGCACGCCGATGACCGACGTGTCGTCGCACACCGCCGGGATCCGCGGCACCCGGACGTGGCCCTCCAGGGCGCGCATCACCTGCGCCTCGCGCAGGACGTCGTGCGCGCTGGGCGGCAGCGGCCCGCGCGGCGGGCGGCGCAGGACCAGGTCGGCGCCGTCGCGCCGGACGAGGAAGGTCACGTTGGAGTGCCCCTCGCCCACCGCGGAGATGTCGAGCTCGCCGCTGCCGAGCCCGTGCTCGTCGAGGAAGGCGCGCAGCGGCTCGAGCACGAGCAGCGGCTCGCGGTCGTTGGCAGCGCCCTCCTCGTGGGTGGCGACGACGTCGTCGGGCGGCAGGTCCCCTGTCACCGGGCGGAACCCTAGTTGTTAGGGTGTCGCCCGCGTTTCGATGTGCCCGGATGGAGCGAAGGACCACAACCTTTGCGGTCCCCGGGCGGTTACCTCCGACGTGCCCCCCTTCATGCGACGTCTTCCGACACTCATCGTCACCCTCTGCGCGGTCGCCGCGCTGCTCGCGCCGGCCGCCGCCCAGGCTTCGCCCACGCAGTCGATGACCTTCGAGGCCCCGGCCGACCTCAAGGACCCCGCCACGCGCGAGCAGGCCTTCCAGGACATCGCCTCGCTCGGGGTGCACTCGTTGCGCCTGGTCCTCTTCTGGCACGACGTCGCACCCGACCCCGACGCCCGGGTCAAGCCGAACTTCGACGCGACCAATCCCGAGGCCTACAACTGGGGGCCCTACGACGCCGTCGTGAACGAGGCCAAGCAGCGCGGCTGGAACCTGCTCCTCACGGTCTCGGGGCCGGTGCCGCGGTGGGCCACCAACGGCGCCCGGGACACGCTCACCCGGCCGCGCCCCAAGGAGTTCCGCCAGTTCGTGCACGCGGTGGCCGCCCACTACGGCTCCAAGGTCGACATGTGGAGCGTCTGGAACGAGCCCAACCAGCCGCAGTTCCTGCTGCCCCAGTACTCCGCGCGCCACCAGCCGCTGTCGCCGCAGATCTACCGCAACCTCTACCTCGCCGCCCAGGCGGGGCTGCGCGACGCCGGGATGGGCGACGCCAAGGTCCTGGTGGGCGAGACGTCCCCGCGCGGCACGGGCAAGGTGGTCGCGCCGCTGACCTTCCTGCGCAGCATGCTCTGCCTCAACGACCGCTATCGCAAGGTCGGCACGTGCGCGAAGCTCACGGCCTTCGGCTACGCCCACCACGCCTACACCACGGGCCAGGGCCCGACGTTCAAGCCCACGCAGCCCAACGACGTGACCATCGGCGTGCTCTCCCGCCTGACTTCGGCGCTCGACCGCGCCGGACGCGCCGGCGCGGTGACGCCCAAGCTCAACCTCTACCTCACCGAGTTCGGCATCGAGAGCACGCCCGATCCGATCCGCGGCGTGAGCCTGGCGCTGCAGTCCGACTTCCGCTCGATCTCCGAGCGCATCGGCTACGAGAACCCGCGGGTCAAGTCGTTCTCGCAGTACCTGCTGCGTGACGACCCGCCGGTCCCGGGCGCGAAGGGGCTGCAGAAGTGGTCGGGCTTCCAGACCGGGCTGTTCACCGCCGCGGGCGGGCACAAGCCGTCCTTCGACGGGTTCCGCCTGCCGCTGGTGGCGCGCCAGACCGGCTCGAAGGTCTCGCTGTGGGGCCTCGTGCGGCCGGCGACCGGTCCGACGCAGGCGACGATCCAGATCTCGTCCAACGGGCGCACCTGGAGGACCCTCACCACGGTCCAGACCGACGCGCGCGGCTACTTCAAGCGCTCGGCCGCCCTGAAGGCGGGGCGCCGGTGGCGACTGCAGTGGACGGCGCCGGACGGCACCGTCTTCGACGGGACCGCGACGCGCGCGCACGCCGGGTAGCCTGGGCGGCCAGATGGCCGCCCAGCTCTGGCTCCTGCGGCACGGCGAGGCCGAGCCGCACGACGCGCGACCCGACCCCGAGCGCGAGCTGACCGAGCGCGGGCGCGCTCAGGCCGTCGCCGCCGGCCGTGCGCTCGCCGCCCTGCAGGTCGAGATCCACCTGGCGTTCACGAGCCCCAAGGCCCGCGCGCGCGACACGGCGGTGCTCGCCTGCCGGGAGCTCGGCGTCGAGCCGATCGAGCACGAGGCGCTCGCCTCGGGCTTCGACGCGGACGACGCCCGCGAGCTGCTGGCGGCCGCGGGCTCCGAGCAGCGCGTGCTCGTCGTCGGCCACGAGCCCGACTTCTCGCAGGTCGTCCACGACCTCACCGGCGGGCGCATCGACCTCAAGAAGGGCGGCATCGCCGCCGTGCGCCTGCACGGCGCCAGCGGCGAGCTGATCGTGCTGCTGCGCCCGCGCGAGATCGAGCGGATCGCCGTCACAGCGCCTTGACCGCCGCGCGGGCGGCGACGAGCACGGGGTCGTAGACGTTGGAGTACGGCGGGGCGTAGGCGAGGTCGAGGAGCGCGAGCTCGTCGACCGCCATGCCGGTCCACACCGCCATGGCGAGCACGTCGATGCGCTTGGCGGCGCCCTCGGTGCCGACGATCTGCCCGCCGAGCACGCGGCCGTCGTCCGGCGCGACCACGAGCTTGACCCAGATCGGGCCGGTGCCGGGGTAGTAGCCGGCGCGCGTGCGGTCCTCGATCGTCACGGCGCGGACCTCGATCCCGGCGCCGGCCGCCTCGCGCTCGCCGATGCCGGTCCGCGAGACCTCGTTGCGGCAGAGCTTCGAGGCGGCCGTCCCGATGACGCCCGGGAAGGCGAGGTCGCCGCCGGCGAGGTTGACGCCGGCGATCCGTCCCTGCTTGTTGGCGTGCGTGCCGAGCTGGACGTTCACCGGACGCTGCAGGACGCGATGCCACGACTCGACGCAGTCGCCGGCGGCCCAGACGCCCTCGTGTCCCGGGCACGCCTGGCGGTCGTCGACGCGCAGGGCGCCGCTGTCGCCGAGCTCGAGGCCCGCCGCCTCGGCGAGGGCGGTGGCCGGGCGCACGCCGGTGGCCATGACGACGTGGTCGGCCGCGAGCTCCTCGCCGTCGACGATCACCGCGCCGTCGCGGACCTCGTCGAGCTCGGCGCCGAGGCGGACGTCGATCCCGACGGCCTCGGCGGCGTCCAGCACGTGGGCGGCCATGTCCTCGTCGAGCGTGGCCATGAGCTGGCGGTCGCGCTCGACGAGCGTCACGTGCAGGCCGCGCCCGACGAGCGCCTCGGCCATCTCCAGGCCGATGTAGCCGCCGCCGACCACGACGGCGCTGTCGCCGCCGCGCTCCAGCGCGGCGCGGAAGCGCTGGGCCGCGCCCACCGTGCGCGCCGGCTCGGCCGTCTCGGCGCCGGGCACGGGCGGCGCGACGGCCTCCGCGCCGGTGGCCACCACGAGCACGTCGAAGCCCTCGCGCCGCTCGTCGCCGGCCTGGTCGCAGACGGTCAGCTCGCGGCGGTCGAGGTCGATCTCGGTCACCTCGGTGCGCGTGTGCACCTCGATGCCGCGGGCGCGGTGCTCGTCGGGCGAGCGCGCGATCAGGCGCTCGGCGTCGTCGAACAGGGCCCCGACGTAGTAGGGGATGCCGCAGGCCGAGTAGGAGGTATACGGTCCCCGGTCGAAAGCCACGATGTCGAGGCGCTCGTCCTCGCGCCGTGCGGCGCTCGCCGCGCTCATCCCCGCCGCATCGCCTCCTACGATCGCCACACGCTGTGCCATCTCCCGCACGCTACCCAGGTCCGCAAGGGCGCCCGCACCGCTCGTCCGGCGCTCTCGACCGCTCGCCGACCCGTTGACACCACGATTCCAACCCGATGTCATCGTCTCCGGAGGCATGGCAGGGAACTCAGCGCAGCTTGCCGAAGCACCGTGGCTCGCGTACGCCGTCACGGCGCTCGCCGAAGAGCTGCGCATGCACCACGCGCCGACGGCCGATCACAGCCACCGCCTGGCCGAACTCGCGCGCGCGCTGGGCGATCGCATGTCGCTCGATCCGCTCGAGGCCACCGAGGTCGAGCTCGTGGCCGTGCTGCACGACGTCGGCAAGCTGGCGATCGACCCGTCGCTGCTGGACTGGCCGGGTCCGCTCGACGACCGCCAGCGCGAGCGGCTGCGCCGCCACACGATCGAGGGCGAGGAGCTGCTCACTCGCACCGCCGGCCTCGAGCACCTCGCGCCGGCCGTGCGCGCCACGCACGAGGCCTGGGACGGCAGCGGCTACCCCGACGGGCTCGCCGGCCGGCAGATCCCGCTCACCGCGCGCATCGTCGCGGTCTGCGACGCCTACGACGCGATGACGAGCGAGCGCGCCTATCGCAAGCCGCTGAACCGGCGCGAGGCGATGCGCCGCCTGCGCGCCGCCGCCGGCTTCCAGTTCGACCCCGCCGTCATCCGCGCCTTCCTGACGCTGCTCTGAGCGCCTCGTAGCATGAGGGCATGCCCGAGCTGCCCGAGGTCGAGATCACCGCTCGTCGCCTCGACGCGGCGCTCGTCGGCGCGGTGGTCGAGTCGGCGCTGGCGCCGGGCCTCAACGCGCTGAAGACGTTCGACCCGCCGCTGCAGGCGATCGAGGGCGCCGCGATCGCCGACGTGCGGCGGCGGGGCAAGCACGTGGTGGTCGAGCTCGCCGGCGGGCTGGCGCTGCTCGTGCACCTGATGTCGGCCGGGCGCCTGCAGCTCTACGACAAGCGCGCCACGCTGCGCGACCGGACGTCGCGGCTGCTCGTGCGCCTCGCCGACGGCCGCGAGCTGCGCCTGCGCGAGTTCGGCACCCGTCAGGCCGCCTGGGTCAAGGTCCTGCGCGCCGAGGAGGTCGAGGCCGACGACGCGCTGAGCACGCTCGGGCCGGAGGCGTGGCCGGACCCGCCGCCGCTGCGCGAGCTGCTCGCCGCGCAGGGCGCGCGGCCGCTGCACACGGTGCTGCGCGACCAGCGCGTGATCGCCGGCATCGGTCGCTCCTGGGTCGACGAGATCCTGTGGACGGCGAGGCTCTCGCCGTTCAAGCGCGCCGACGACCTCGACGACGACGAGGCGCACGCGCTGCGCGATGCGTGCGTGGCGTGCCTGGACGGCGCCATCGAGCACTACGAGCGCGTGGTGTCGCTGCCGATCCCCGACAAGATGCCGATGCCGCTGCAGGTGCATCGGCGCCAGGGCGAGCCGTGCCCGAGCTGCGGCGCGACGATCGAGGCGGTCCACTACGAGGACTACGTCATGTGCTACTGCCCCGCCGAGCAGACGGGCGGTCGCGTGCTCAAGGACCGCCGGCTGTCACGGCTGCTGAAATAGGGCGATGATCGAGCCCGGCCAACCCGCGCCCGACTTCGAGCTTCCCGACCAGGACGGCAACCCGGTGCGCCTCGCCGACCTGCGTGGCCGTGCAAGGACCGAAACATCGGCCAGGTCCGGCCTGGGCTCCCATCGCTCAAGATGCCCTTCAGAGGTGTCGATACTCAGATACCGGCCGTTGGGTTCTTACCCTCTCTTCCTCTCGCTCGGATAGCCCTCAGAGACGGCACGAGGAGGCGGACATGTCCGCCGAAGCAGCGAAACCATGTTGAACCGTGCGGGAGACCGCGGCCCTGGTCGGCGGTACTGGCCGACCCCCTCGATGCTTGTCGCCGGGTCGGCGCTGTTCGTCGCTCTCGGTGGATCGGCCGTGGCAGCCACCCACCTGATCCAAACCAAGGACATCGCCCCAGACGCCGTCACGAGCGCCAAGATCAAGAACGGCAGCGTGACACTCGCCGACCTACAGGCCAAGACGCGCACCTCGCTCGGTAGCGGCACGGGCCTCGGCACGAACGGCGCAAACGGAGCGAACGGCCCCAACGGAGCCAACGGAGCCAACGGCGCCAACGGCGCCAACGGCGCGAAGGGCCTCGACGGCACCAATGGCACCAACGGCACGAACGGCGCCGACGGGGTGCTCGGGCCGCTGGCGAGCACCGGGGGACTCACCCTGCTGCCGACCGCCGTCCCAGCAACCACGGTGGTCAGCCTGACCGTGCCCGCTGGCAACTACGCCGTGTTCGCCAAGACGCAGGTCTCTCAGACCGGTGCGGGCGACACCGTCGATTGTCTGCTGAAGGCAGGCACAACCACAATCGACGAAGCCTCGATGAAGACGCTTCCCGCGCTCGCCGCGACCCCGATGTCGGTTCAGGCAGTAACCACGACATCGCCGACACAGCTGAGTCTTCAGTGCAGCGTGGCCGTCGCCAACGGAACCGCGAACTTCAGCAGCCTGATCGCGCTCCCAGTGGGCTAGGGGCACGTC
>JAXDHQ010000109.1:0-5015 GCA_034664395.1 Solirubrobacteraceae bacterium
GCGCCGCGCCGGCGCCGCGCCGTCCGCGACGCGCCGGAGCGGGAGCCGGAGCCGACGCGCGCGGCGGTGTGCCAGAAAGTCCGCCGAGCGCGGCTGCCGCCGCCTCCAACCGGTGAAACTCTTCAACTAAAGGTCGCAGTTCCTTCAATCGGGCGTCGATCTCACGCTTTTTCTCTTCCAGGAAGTCGGCCATGATGAGTAAGTATCACAGGCCGCAGCGATTTCCCCCACCAGGTGTTGGCGAGGGTCCGCCGGGCGGCGTCAGCGGCGCTCGGCGAGCGCCTTCAGACGGCGCAGCGACGTGTCGGCCTCGCGACGCGGCAGGCCACCGACGATGGCACGGCTGGCCATGGCGCCGAGCGGGCCGAGCGGCGCCTTGAACTCGTTGCGGTAATCGAAGCGCGTGCCGCCGTCGACCGCGGTCAGCTCGTACTCGGTCTCGGCGTGCGAGCGCGCGGGGCCGCGTCCGTGCCACTCGGCGTGGCGTCCCTCGGTGCACGCCACGAGCTGCCAGTGGACCTTGAAGTTCACGCCGCGCAGGCACAGGGTCTGCTCCATCTCATAGCCGCGACGCGCGCGACCGTCGTCGTGCTCGCCGAGCCCGCGGTGGATGGTGACCCAGTCGACCAGGCGCTTGGGGTCCATGATCAGCGCCCACACCTGCTCGGGCGGGGCGGCGATCTGGATGCTGGTCCTGACCTCGCTCACGAGCGGGGGACGCTACCGCGCGGCCAGGTCCTCGACGCGCTCCCACTCGCGCAGCGCGCGCTCGACGGCGGCGTCGAAGCGGTGCAGGCGCACGCCGAGCAGCGCGGGCGCGCGGTCGTCGCGGGGGAGCAGGTCGCCGGTGAGCGAGCCCATGAGCGGACCGACGAGGGCGTGGTCCTCGCCGGCGATCGCCGCCGCGACGCGGCTGGCCACCGGCGTCATGGTCAGCGGCAGGTCCAGTCGCGGACGCCCGAGCATGAGCGCGTCGCGGATGTGCTCGACGATCTCGGCGTAGGTGAGGACGTCGGGTCCGGCGATGTCCAGCGACAGCGGCCCGTCGACGGCGCCGCTGGTGCCCGCCGCGTGCAGGAAGGCGATGACGTCGCGCCCGTCGATCGGCGGCGTGCGGTGCACGCGCCACGCCGGCAGCGCCATCACCGGCACGCGCTCGACCAGGCGCACGAGGAAGCGGAACGAGCGCGAGCGGGCGCTGACCACGATCGACGCGCGCAGGGCGACCGCCTCGGGGGCCGCCTGCAGCAGCGCGGCCTCGACCTCCAGGCGGCTGGCGAGGTGGGCCGAGGCCGGCGCGCCCGCGGGAACGAGGCCGCCCAGGTAGACCACCCGCCGCACGCCGGCGGCGCGCGCGGCGGCGGCGAAGCGCTCGGCGGCGCGGCGGTCGCGATCGGCGAACGACCCCGCGCCGTTGACGGCGGTCTCCATCGAGTGGATGAGGAAGTAGGCGACGTCGATCCCGTCGAGCGCCGCGTCGAGTCCGGCGCCCGAGATCGCGTCGCCGCGGACGACCTCGCTCGCGCCCGGCGCGACGATCCGGGCCGGGTCGCGCCCGAAGGCGCGCACGTCGTGGCCGCCCCGCGCCAGGCGGGGGACGAGCTCGGCGCCGATGGCGCCGCTGGCTCCGGTTACGAGCACGCGCACGCCCCCAGGCTACGAGGGCCGGGGCCGGGACGACCACTACCCTGCGCCCCCGTGGAGCCCTACGACCTGGCCATCGTCGGAGCGGGGATCGTCGGCCTCGCGACGGCGCGCGACCTGCTCGCCCGCCGGCCCGACCTGCGGCTGGTCGTGATCGACGGCGCCGACCACGTCGGGGCCGGGCAGACCGGCCACAACAGCGGCGTGGTCCACGCCGGGATCTACTACGCGCCGGGGTCGCTGAAGGCGCGCCTGTGCGTGCAGGGCGCCGCGCGCCTGTACGCCTACTGCGAGGAGCGCGGCATCGCCGTCGAGCGCTGCGGCAAGCTCATCGTCGCCCTGGACGCCGGCGAGCTCGGACGCCTGGACGACCTCGAGCGTCGCGGGCAGGCCAACGGCGTCGCCGGGCTGCGGCGGCTGCGCGCGGAGGAGATCGTCGAGCTCGAGCCCCACTGCGCCGGCGTCGCGGCGCTGCACTCGCCCAACACCGGCATCGTCGACTTCGGGGCGGTGGCGAGCGCGATGGCCGACGACGTCCGCGCCGCGGGCGGCGAGCTCGCGCTGGGCCGCGCCGTCACCGGCGTGCGCCGCGGCGCGGGCGAGGTCCGGCTGGCCCACGGCGACGGCGAGGCGACGGTCGCGCGCCACGCCGTCTTCTGCGCGGGCGCTCAGGCCAGCCGCCTGGCGCAGGCGGCGGGCGCGCCGGCCGAGCCGCGGATCGTGCCGTTCCGCGGTCGGTACCTGCGGCTGCGCCCCCATGCGCGTCGCCTCGTGCACGGGCTGATCTATCCGGTGCCCGATCCCGCGCTCCCGTTCCTCGGCGTCCACCTCACGCGCCACATCTCCGGCGACGTCTGGCTGGGCCCGTCGGCGCTGCTCGGCGGCGGCCTGCGGTGGCCGGGGACCTGGCGCGTGGCGCGCCGCTTCTGGCGCACCGGCCTGCACGAGCTGCACATGGCGGCCAGCCGGCGCGCCTTCGTCGCCGCGTGCGCACGCTACGTCCCCGAGCTCGACCCGGGCGACGTGCAGGGCGGGCCGACCGGGGTGCGCGCGCAGGCCGTCGGGCGCGACGGGACGCTGGTCGACGACTTCGTCCTGCACGACGTCGGTGCAACGTTGCACGTGCGCAACGCGCCGTCGCCGGCCGCGACCTCGGCGATGGCGCTGGGCGAGCTCATCGCCGACCGCGCGCGAGCCGCGTTCGCGTTCTAGACGCTTCCTCGCCGCGGGTGCGCGAAATCCGCCCACGATGCGGGCTCTTTGCGTCTCAGGGGGGCAAAAGTGCGTGTTTTGCAGCCTCTTCGGAGAAGACGACGAAAAGAGCGCCATTTGCGGGAAGCGAGATTGCACGCTCTCGTGCGTTCCTGCTTGCATGCCGGACGTCCGGCGAGCGAAGCACCACAGGGGAGCAGGTCAGGGCAATGGCGAATGGTCGGGGCGCAGCGAAGAAGGTCTCGTGCGATGAGTGCTACTTCCGGTGCAACCTGCTGTGTGCGCTCAACCTCGACGAACCGTGCGCGACGTTCCGCCCGGACCATCCGGACGGGCTGCGACCGCCGCGCCAGCTCCGGTTCCACTTCCGTCAGGAGCGGCGCACGCAGTCGACGTGGTCGTTCCCGACCGCCCAGGAGCAGGCGGCGCTGCACCGCTAGCCCGGCGCGCTGACCGCGTGGCCGGCGCTCACGCCGACGCGGGCTCGGGTTCGGGTTCGCGCTCGGCCCGCGCCGCGTGGCGGGCGATCCACTCCGCGCCCGGCGTGTCGGTCAGGCCGTGCACGACGACCGAGCACACCACCACCAGGGCGGCGAGGTTGAAGATGCGCTCCGCGTGCGGGATCGCCGCCCCGAGGACGAGCAGCGAGAAGGTCATGGTCGCCACCCCCTTGGGCCCGAACCACGCCATGAACGCCTTCGACGCGGCGTCCAGTCGCGTGCCGGCGAGCGCGACCCACACCGCCGCCGTCCGCGCCACGAGCAGGGTCACCGCGACCACGCCGACGGCGGCCCAGCCGTCGCCGAACAGCCCGCCGAGCGTCAGCAGCGAGCCGAAGACGACGAAGACGCCGAGCTTGACGATCTCGATGATGTCCTCGGCGCGCGACTCGAAGTAGCGGCGGACGTCGGGCCGGCGGATGCCGAGCACGATCGCGCACACGAAGACGGCGATCACGCCGTTGCCGTGCGGCGGCAGCGTCGTCAGGCCGTAGGTCAGGAAGGCCACGCCGAGCGCGTACAGCGCGCGCTGGTGGGGCGGGATCGACTCCTCCATCGCCGAGCCGCGCGGCAGCAGCCGCGACGCGAGGTAGCCCACGACGAGCCCGTAGACGACGCCGAGCGTGACGTCCTGCAGCACGAACTTCCACCAGACGAAGTGGTGGTTGGCCGACAGCGCCGCGGTGAGGGCCAGCACCGGCGGCAGCGCAAGGCCGTCGTTGAGCCCGGACTCGAGGTTCAGCGAGTGGCGGATGACGCGCGGCACGCGCGGGTTGGTGACCACGCTCGAGGACAGCACCGGATCGGTGGGCGACAGGAGCGCGCCGACGAGGAACGCCTCGGTCCAGGTCAGGTCGGTCAGCGCCTTCGTGGCCACCGCGACGATCCCGGCCGTGATCGGCATCGCCAGCACGAGCTTGCGCAGCGGCAGCCGCCAGGCGCGCTGGAGCATCTCGGCCTCGACCTCCAGGCCGTCGCGGAACAGGATGAGCACCAGCGCGGTGAGCGCCAGGTCCTGCACGAACGCCGACCGTGGATCGATCTGCAGGACCTCCAGGCCGCCGTGCCCGAGCACCATCCCGACGAGCACGAACACGGCCGTCAGCGACAGGAACGACCGGCGCGCGATGCCCGACATCAGCGCGCCGACGACCAGCAGCGCGCCGAGCACCGTGACCCCCGTCTCGAACGACGTCATCGGGGTACAGTCCCACACGCAAAGCGTCGCGGAGGATCGACGAGGGTGCGCATCACCGTGCTGGGCAAGTCCCCGGCCTGGCAGGACGCCGACGGGGCCTGCAGCGGATATCTCGTGCAGGAGGACGGCCACAGCCTGCTCGTGGACTGCGGCAACGGCGTGTTCTCCAAGCTGCGGCGCTTCCACGACTACGTCGACGTCGACGCGGTCGTCATCTCCCACCTGCACGCCGACCACATCCTCGACCTCGTGCCGTTCGCCTCGGCGCTGACCTACGCGCCGCGCCAGCAGCCGGTCCCGGTCGATCGCTGGCCCGGCACCGACGCCCCGGCGCGCCCGCGGCTCTTCGTGCCCGAGGGCGGGCGCGACGCGCTGCGCCGGATCTGCGGCGGCTCGGGGATGCCCGAGACGCACGTCGAGCGCGCCTTCGACCTGCACGAATACCGCCCCGAGGACGAGCT
>JAXDHQ010000110.1:0-6109 GCA_034664395.1 Solirubrobacteraceae bacterium
ATGCTCCGGACTGATGTGATCGCCATTCGCCGACAACCCACCCAGATCCGTCGCGCCCGCCGCCACCAACTCCGGCCACCAATCAGCCAGGTTCGGCGGCACCTGCACCCCAACATCAGGCATCAACTCACGCGCCACACCGACCAGACGCTTCATCTCCTCGATGCTCACCGCCGACGCCCACGCCGGAAGATCGCCGTGCGGCGCGTCGCCGATCCCGGTGCGCCAATACCGCTCCGCCGCCACCGACGCGATCTCCGCCGGCTCCTCACCGTAGTAACGCCGATGCGGCACGAAGTTCTGCAGGATCACCTCCTGCAGATGCCCGAACTCCCCGTGCACCGCCGCCAACGCCTCCAACGCCGCCACCCGATCGCCTGCGGACTCCCCGATCCCCACCAAGATCCCCGACGTGAACGGAATCCGCAGCTCACCCGCAGCCCGGATCGTCTCCAACCGCACCGCCGGATCCTTCGTCGGCGACCCCGCGTGGGCCACGAGATCGTCGCGCAGCGACTCCAACATCAGCCCCTGCGACGCCGTCACCTCGCGCAACCGCGCCAGATCCGCACCCGACAGCGCCCCGAGGTTCGTGTGCGGCAGCAGCCCGCGCTCGAGCCCCTGCTCGCAGCACCACGCCACGTAGGCCACGAAGTCCGCGAAGCCCAGCTCCGCCAGCCGCGCGCGCACTCCGGGGTGATGGCCCGGGTCGTCGCCCGTGAGCACCAGCAGCTCCTTGACGTTGCGCCGCGCCGCGCCGTCGAGCAGCGCCAAGACCTCGTCCGGATCGTGCAGGTGGGTCCGGTGCGTCGCAAACGCGCAGTACTTGCAATGCGAGACGCAGGTGCGCGACAACGAGAGCGTGACGTTGCGCGAGAAGGTGACGCGACGACGCACCCACTGGACCCTACCGAGGCCGGCTCGCCGGCCTGACGCCCGCCGGCGGACGGCGATCTATGCTGCTCGGCCTTGGCTCTGCGCAGGCTGAAGGTCCTCGCCCTGTGCCTGCTCGCGCTCGGCGCGGCCGGCTGCTCGACCGGGTCCGACGACCAGCCCGAGCGCCCGGCCACGCTCGTCCTCGACTTCCAGCCCAACGCGGTCCACGTCGGCATCTACCTCGCGCTCGAGCGCGACTATCCCGGCGCCAACGGCGTGCGCCTGCACGTCCAGGTCCCGTCGTCGTCGACCGACAGCGTGAAGCTGCTGCTCAGCGATCGGGCGCAGTTCGCGATCCTCGACATCCACGACCTCGCCATCGCCCGCGAGCAGGGCCGCGACATCGTCGGCGTCATGGCGATCGTCCAGCGCCCGCTGGCGGCGATCCTCGCCCAGCCCGCCGTGAAGCGCCCGCGGGACCTGGAGGGCAAGCGCGTCGGCGTGACCGGCCTGCCGTCCGACGACGCCGTCCTGCGCTCGATCGTCCGGGGCGACGGCGGCGATCCCACCAAGGTGCACGAGGTGACGATCGGCTTCCAGGCGGTCTCAGCGCTGCTGTCGCGGCGCGTCGACGGCGCGACGGCGTTCTGGAACGCCGAGGGCGTCGCGCTGAGCGCGCGGCGACCCGGCTTCCACGACTTCAAGGTCGACGACTACGGCGCCCCGCCCTATCCCGAGCTCGTGCTCTGCGTCAGCCGCGAGACCCTGCGCGACGACCGCTCGCTCGTCGCCGACACGGTCAGCGCACTGCGCCGTGGCTACGAGGAGGCGATCGCCGACCCGGAGTCGGCGACCGAGGCGCTGGTCGACGCCACCCACGTCGACCGCGCGGCCACCGCGCGCGAGCTCGACGCGGTCTCGCCCGCGTTCACCGAGGGCGTCACCCGCTACGGCGAGCTCGATCCGTCCCAACTGCGCGCCTGGGCGGCCTGGGAGGCGCGCTTCGGCATCACCAAGCGCCCGCCCGACGTCGCCCGCGCCTTCGCGCCGGGCTTCTAGGCGAGCGCCGGATCGGACGTCTGCAGGCGCGCGGGCAGGACCACGCTGGGGTCGCCGTGCAGCAGCCAGCCGTCGGGCGTGCGCTCGACGAGGCCGTCGCGGGCCAGGCCGGTCAGCGCCGTGGTCACCGACGGACGGCGCGCGCCGACGAGCGTCGCCAGCGTGCGGTGGGGCAGGTTGAGCGGAAGTCGCACGCCGTCGCGCCCCACGCGGCCCCAGCGCTCGGCCTGCGACCAGAGGAGCACGAGCAGGCGGTCGTCGACGCGCGGGAGCTGGGAGATCGCCCGCTGGAAGGCGAGGCTGCGCGCGCGGCGGATGTGCCGGCTGCCCAGCCCCCCCAGCAGCGCGGGCCAGCGGCCGGCGGCGACGGCGAAGCGCGTGTCCAGCAGGGCGAAGCGGCAGGTCGCGTGCACGTGCCAGCTCACGGTGAACGGCAGCGCCTCGAACTGCAGGTCGTCGTCCCATGGGTGCAGGACGTCGCCGGACCCGAGCAGCTCGGTGGTCGCCCGGCCGGCGAAGACGATCTCGCGCGTGAGGATCCCGTCGAGGACGAGCAGCCCGGCGATCGGGCGCGACTCTTCGCGGCACGGATCCCACGGGCCGGTGTCGAGGGTGGTCGTGGGCACCAGGAGCGCACGCTCGGCGAGAGCGCGTTCCTCGGGCGCCAGCCCGTCGCCGAGCTCGACGTCGACTTCCAGGAGGCGGATGGCAGTGCGGCGCGCAGACAAAGAACCGGGACTCAACGGTGGAGCATCCTGAGTTGTCAGGATATGTTCCCACGCGCGGGACGCTCAGGCGGTGCGGGTGAGTGCAGCGACGAGCTCGGGGCCATCGCGGGCCATGCGCGAGCGCGGCACCACCTGGTCGAATCCCGCCTCCAGCGCTCGCTCGCGGACCTCGGGCTGGACGTGGGCGAAGAACCCCAGCGTACGCACCTCGCCCCCGGCCAGCGTCCGCACGAGCTCGCCGGGATCGACGCCGTCGGCGGTGAGGTCGACGACGAGCACGTCGACGTCCCCCACGGCCTCCGCGGCCGTGACCAGCGCGACGTCGTGACCGGCGGCGCGCAGCGCCCCCTGGACCTTCGAGCCGAACAGCAGGTCGGGGATCAGCGCGGCGACGCGCGCCATCACTGCGCGCGGCTGCGGCGGAACTCGCGGCGCACGGACTCGGGCCGGCCCCACATCTGGACGACCTCGACCCGGCCGCTGCGGACCTCGCGCACGGCGATCTCGCCGGTGATCGCGGCGTCGTCGAGCAGCTTCAGCGTGCCGTGGACGGCCGGCGCGGCCGCGGCGTGGCCGAAGCGGTGGGCCACCAGCACGCGCCAGTGCCAGTCGTGCCTGGAGTACGGCTGCGCGTTGCAGGTCACCAAGTAGACCGCGGCGTCGATGTAGCGCGATTCGTCGTCGATGCGCAGGTCGAACTCGAGGTCGGTCCAGTCGTCCGGCAGCGAGTCGACGACCTGCTGGAAGGTGTCGGCCAGGGCCATCCCCCGCAGCCTACCCGAGGGTCTGGATCAGCAGGAACGCGTTGAGCGCGATGATCAGGGCCGCGACGATGCTCGCCACGGCCGTCGTCAGCCCGCGGTTGACGAGCGCGCCCATGACGTCGCGGTTGCGCGTGAGCAGCACCAGCGGGACGAGCGCGAACGGGATCCCGAAGCTCAGCACGACCTGCGAGATCACCAGCGAGCGCGACGGGTCCAGGCCGATCCCCAGGACGATGAGCGCCGGCGTCATGGTCACCCCGCGCCGCAGCACGAGCGGGATCGTCCGGCCGATGAAGCCCTGCATCACGACCTGGCCCGCGTAGGTGCCCACGCTCGACGACGCCAGGCCCGACGCCAGCAGCGCTCCGGCGAAGGCGAGCGCCGCGGCGCCGCCGGCCAGGCGCTCGAACTGCGCGTGGGCGGACTCGATCGAGTCGACGCCGGTCAGGCCGGTGCCGTGGAACAGCGAGGCCGCGATGACGAGCATCGACATGTTGACCAGCCCGGCGAGGCCCATGGCGAGCACGATGTCCAGGCGCTGGAAGCGCAGCAGGCGCCGCCGCTCGCCGTCGTTGTGCGTGGGGATGCGGTTCTGCGTGAGCGCCGAGTGCAGGTAGATGACGTGCGGCATGACCGTCGCGCCGAGGATGCCGGTCGCCAGCAGCACCGAGTCGGTGCCCGCGAAGCCGGGCAGGAAGCCGCGGGCGGCCTCGCCGGGGTCGAAGCCAATGCGCAGCGTGTCGTAGAGGAAGCCGAGGATGATGAGCCCGAGCAGCCCGGCGATGACGAGTTCGAAGCGCCGGTGGCCGCGTGACTGCAGGGCGAGGATGGCGAAGGCCACCACCGCCGTGATCAGCCCGGCGTGGAAGAGCGGCACCCCGAAGAGCAGGTTCAGCGCGATCGCCGCGCCCACGAACTCGGCCAGGTCGGTGGCCATGGCGATGATCTCGGCCTGCACCCACAGCCCCCACGCCACCGGGCGGGGGAAGCGCTCGCGACACAGCTCGGCCAGGTTGCGGCCGGTCGCGATGCCGACCTTGGCCGACAGGTTCTGGATCAGCATCGCCATGAGGTTGGCGGCGAGCAGGACCCACAGCAGCAGGTAGCCGTAGCGCGCGCCGCCGGCGATGTTCGTGGCGAAGTTGCCCGGGTCGACGTACGCGACGCAGGCGACGAAGGCAGGCCCGAGCATCGCCAGCGTGCCGCGCAGGCGACCGCGTGCGTGCAGGCGCTGCATGCTGCTCGGCGCCGGCAGGGCGAGGCCCTGCTCGCTCACGCGCTCACCTCGGCGCGCATCGCCCGCGCGAGGTCGCCGCCCAGGACCTGCACCGCGTCGCCGAAGCGCGCGAAGATCGGTCCGTCGAACGGCTGCTTGTCGACGACCTCGAAGGCGTCGCCGGGCGCGATGCCGCGCTCGGCCAGGTAGCGCAGCATCTCCGCATCGGAGTCCGAGATCCGCACGAAGATCGCGCTCGTCCCGGGCTGCAGGTCGGCCAGCGCCTCGGTCGGCCGCTCCTCGATGACGAGGTCGGCGGTCGGGATCGGGTCGCCGTGCGGATCGACCGTCGGGTCGCCCAGCTTGGCGGCGATCAGCGCCTCGAGCTCCTCCGACAGGACGTGCTCGAGGACCTCGGCCTCGTCGTGGACGCGATCCCACGGGACGTCGAGGCGCTCGGCCAGGTAGAGCTCGAGCAGCCGGTGGTGGCGCAGGACCTCGAGCGCGATCCGCTCGCCCTCGGCCGTGAGCTGCACGCCCTTGTAGGGCACGTGCGTCACGAGGCCGAGCTCGCCGAGGCGCTTGCACATGCCCGACGCCGAGGCCGCGGTCACGCCGAGCCGCTCGGCGAGCACGTTGGTCGTGACCGGCGCGCCCTGCGCGCGCTGCTGCAGGGCGTAAATGGCCTTCGCGTAATCCTCAACCGCAGACGATCTCACCATGAAACATGGATTATGGCATGCCTAAACCATCGATGCCACTACCCTGGACGCATGACCGCCGCCGCCCTCGCCGACCCCGCCGTCGCCGACCGGCTGCTCACCGGGGACGTGGCCCTGGTCGACCGCTCCGAGCGCGGCAAGCTCGCCCTCACCGGCCCCCAGGCCGCGGAGCTCCTCAACGGCCAGCTCAGCAACGACGTCGAGGCGCTCGCGCCGGGGACCGGCTGCATGGCCGCGCTGCTGACCAACAAGGGCAAGATGCTGGCCGAGTTGCGCGTCCTCGCCGTCGGCGACCCCGCCCCCGAGCTGTGGCTGGACACCGAGCGCGTCGCGCTGCAGGCGCTGTTCGACGCCGTCCGCCGCGGCATGGTCGGCTGGCAGGCAGAGCTGCACAAGCGCACGGTCCAGCAGGCGCTGCTGTCGCTTGTCGGCCCGCGGGCGGGCGAGGCCGCCGGCTGGTCGGGCACCGAGCACGACAACCGCCGCGCGCAGGTCGGCGGCGCCGATGTCGTGCTCGTCGCCACCGACCTCGGCGTCGACGTCGTCTGCGCCGCGCAGGACGCCCAGCGCGTGCGCGACGCCCTGGGCGTCCCCGAGGCTCCCGAGGCGGCGGCCGAGGTGCTGCGCGTCGAGTCCGGTCGCCCGCGCTACGGCATCGACGCCGACGAGACCACCATCCCCCAGGAGGCCGGGCTCAACGAGCGCGTCGTCAGCTTCTCCAAGGGCTGCTACGTCGGCCAGGAG
>JAXDHQ010000111.1:0-11951 GCA_034664395.1 Solirubrobacteraceae bacterium
TGCGCGTCGCGGCCCCAGCTCGCGATCCCCATGCTGCGATAGCCGCGCGCGTCGCTGGGCAGGCCGTGCAGCGCGTAGATGACCGGGTAGCGCTCGTGCCCGCGCGCGTAGCCCGCGGGCAGGTAGACGGCGTAGCGCTCGATGCCGTTCAGCGCGCGCGAGCCGTACGAGCCGTCGACGACGCGCCCCGCGCCGCCCGAGCCGTCCGACACGGCGGGCGACCAGATCGCCGTCGCGGCGGCGCAGCTCGCCGCCAGCAGCGCCGCCGCGAGCAGGGCGCCGAGCGCTCGCGGACGGTGGGTCAGGGCACCCAGCTCTCGCCCAGCGGCGTGACCTGCAGCTCGTGGGTGGCGGCGCGGGGCCCCTGGTCGGCGAGGAAGCGCACCGCGACGGCGATCTGACGCGGGTCGGCGCTGGCCTCGCGCGACTGGCCCTCGCGCGGGCCCGCGAGTGGCTCGATCCCGGCGTCGACGATGAGCAGCGCCACGTGGATGCCCTGCTCGCGCAGCTCCAGCGCGGCCGCCTGCGTGATCGCGCGCACGCCGAAGGCGCCGGCCGCCCACAGCCCGCGGCCGGGCATCGCGCGGCGCGACGAGCCGCCGGTGACCTGGATCAGCGTCGCGGGGCGGTCCTGCGCGACGGCGAAGCGGCCGGCGCCCGACAGGAACGCGAAGGCCGAGCGCGCCGGCGCCGCGGCCCACGAGTCGAAGCCGTCGGGCTGCGCCTCGGCGATCGGCCCGCCGCCGAACGGCCCGGTCCGCGTGCCGCCGTAGGCCGAGGCGGCGTTGACCACGAGGTCGACGTGGCCGTCGTGGGCGTCGGCGGTGTCGCGCAGCGCCTGGTGCACGCTCTCGGCGTCGGTCACGTCGGCGCGCAGCGCGAGGGCGCCGGCCTCGGAGATGCCACGCAGCGTGTCGTCCGAGCGAGCAACGCCGGCGACGGCCCAGCCCTCGTCGACGAGCCGATCGATGATCGCCCGCCCGAGGTTGCGCGCGCCGAACACGAGCGCGCTGCGGCGGTCCTGCTGGCTGGCTTGCATCAGCGGATCCTACGTCCGCCGGAGGCGCGCCGCCGCCGCGATCTGGCGCGTGGCAACTCAGACGATCTGTCGGGCGCGAGATCTCGCAGCTCCGCGCTGCGGGCTTGACTACAGTCCGGGCCCGGTGTCCGGCCCCGATTCCACCCCCGCCCCATGAGCGAGGCCCTGCTGCCGGCGGTCGTCGCGGGCGAGGATCGCGAGGCCATCCGCTTCGGCGACCGTGCCCTGACCTACCGCGAGCTGCGCGGCGTCGCGGCCCACGTGGTCGAGCGCGTGGCCGGCTCCTCGCGGGTGGCCGTCTGGGCCGTCTCCGAGCTGGAGACGTGCGCGGCGGTCGTCGGCGCGCTCGCCGCCGGCGTCGCCGTCGTCCCGATCAACCCCAAGTCGGGCCGGCGCGAGCACGAGCACATCGCCGCCGACGCCGCGCCCGACCTGCTGCTCGCCGGGCCCGGCGCCGAGGTTCCCGCCGAGCTGGGCGGCGTCGAGCGCCTCGACGTCGACCTCGCGGCCACGGGTGGCGACCTGCCGCCGGAGCCGGGGCCCGAGGCGCCGGCCGTCGTCGTCTACACGTCCGGGACCACCGGCATGCCCAAGGGCGTCGTGCTCCCGCGCCGCGCGATCGCCAGCAACCTCGACGCGCTGGCGCAGGCGTGGGAGTGGACCGGCGACGACGTCCTCGCCCACGCGCTGCCGCTCTTCCACGTCCACGGGCTGGTCATCGGGATCCTCGGGCCGCTGCGCCGCGGCGGGCGCGTGCGCCACCTCGGGCGCTTCTCCACCGAGGCGGCCGCCGGCGCCCTGGGCGACGACGCGACGATGCTCTTCGGCGTGCCCACGATGTACCACCGGCTCGCCGCCGACGCCGAGGGAGACGAGGACGTCGCGCGCGCGATCGGCCGCGCCCGACTGCTCGTCTCGGGCTCAGCGGCGCTGCCGGCGGCCGACCACGAGCGCATCGAGCGCGTCACCGGCCAGCGGATCGCCGAGCGCTACGGGATGACCGAGACGCTGATGAACTGCGCGGTGCGCGCGTCCGGCGACCGCCGGCCCGGCACCGTCGGCCCGCCGCTGGACGGCGTCGAGCTGCGGCTCGTCGACGAGGACGGCGCGACGATCGAGGCGCGCGACGACGAGACGGTGGGGGAGATCGCGGTGCGCGGCCCCAACCTCTTCCTCGAGTACCTCAACAGCCCCGACGCGACCGCCGAGGTGATGCGCGACGGCTGGTTCCACACCGGCGACGTCGCCACGCAGGCCGACGACGGCTACGTGCGGATCGTCGGGCGCCGCGCCACCGACCTCATCAAGAGCGGCGGCTACAAGATCGGCGCGGGGGAGATCGAGGCGGCACTGCAGGAGCACCCGGGGGTGGCCGAGAGCGCCGTCACGGGCGAGCCCGACGACGACCTTGGCGAGCGGATCGTCGCGTGGGTCGTGGCGTCGGGCGATCCGCGCCCGACCGAGGACGAGCTCATCGATCACGTCGCCGAGCTGCTCTCGCCCCACAAGCGCCCGCGCGTCGTGCGCTACGTCGACGCGCTGCCGCGCAACGCGATGGGCAAGGTCATGAAGAAGGAGCTCGCCGACTGACCGGCGACCCGTCAGCCGACGGCGCCGGCGGTCGCCTGACGCTCGACCAGCTCCCCGATCCCGGCGACCCCGTCGAGGTCGTGTGGGTCGAGGGCATGGACATGGACGGGGGCGAGGCGCGCGAGCCGCACCGCCACGACTACCACGAGCTCGTCTGGGTGCGATCGGGCAGCGGCCGGCACAGCCTCGACGGCGAGCCCGTCCCGGTGCGTCCGCGGACGATCACGATCATCGGGCGCGGCCAGGTCCACGTGTTCGAGCACGCCCGCGCGATCCGCGGCGCGGTCGTCCGCTTCGGCGACGAGCTCGTGGCCGGCGCGTCGCAGCGCGCGGCGCCCGGCTGGCTGCTGGCCGGCCGCGGCGGGCGCACGGTGCCCGTCCCCGACGGGGCGGAGGCCGGCCTGGAGGGCATCGTCGGCGCGCTGGCTCACGAGGTCGCGCGCCCGCCCGACACGCGCAGCGCCGAGCTGCAGCGCCACCTCATCTCGGTGCTGCTGCTGTGGATCGAGCGCTGGTACGACGCGGCGAGGATCGAGCGCCGCGACACCGACGACGACGAGGTCCAGCTCCACCGCCGCTTCTCGCGCGTGGTGGAGGCCGACTTCGCCCGCCACCACGACGCCGGCCACTACGCCGACGCGCTGCGCGTCCCCGCCGCGGCGCTGTCGCGGACGCTGACGCACGTCACCGGGCGCTCGACCAAGGAGCTCGTCACCGACCGGGTCATGCTCGAGGCGGCGCGGCTGCTGCGCTACACCGACCTCACGGTCGGCGAGGTCGCGCACGCGACCGGCTTCGCGGACCCGCTGTACTTCTCGCGCGCGTTCAAGCGCCACCACGGCGAGGCGCCGATGGCCTATCGCGGCCGCGTCCGCGGGAAGTGATCAGCCGCCGGTGCCGCCGAGGGCGCCGAGCAGCGTGGCCGCGTCGAGCGTGTCGCCGGCGTCCGGCGTCTGGACGTCGACCGGCACGCCGTAGTTCTTGTAGTCGATGACGAAGGACACCCGGGTCGGCGTCGCGCCCGTCGACGTGTAGTCCAGGCTCTGACGGCGCACGCGGCCGTCCTTGCCGATCCACACTTCGGTCGGGATCTGCTTGATCCCCGTCGTCTTCTGGAGCTGGCGCACGGACTCGGCGAGCTTGGGGTCGCCGCTGGCGGCGGCGAGCTTGTCGAGGTCGATGGTGGCGCGGTAGTGCGTCGTGGGCGTGCCGTCGATGTCCTCGTCGCCGACCTTCTGCACGTCGGCGGTCTTCGCCAGGTAGCTCAGGAACTGCGTCGGGTCGGTGCCCGCGCCGAGCTGCTGGAGCTGGCCGAGGTCGATGCCGGCCTTCTTGCCGAGGGCCTTGAGGTCGAGCTTGAGCCAGTGCTTGCCGGCCGGCAGGAAGCGGGCGAAGACGTCGCTGCGCAGGTAGATCGTCAGCCCGTCGACGAGCTCCTGGATCTTCAGGTCGCCCTGGCCGGGCACGGTCGTCGTGAGATCGAAGTGGCCGCGCTTGGCCTTGAGGTCGAAGGCGCCCGTCCCCGAGAGGGGGATCTCCTGGCCCGAGGCGCTGACCTTGCCGGTCATGGTGACCTCGACGCTGCCGGCGCTCGCGGTCCGCGTCGCGGCCTGCGCGACCGGATCGACGGCGTTCTGGACGGCGTTCTGAGCGCTCTTCTGAGCACCGCAGCCCGCGGCGGCGAGGGCGATCAGCCCGGCGACGAGGATGGAGAGCGGTCGGCGCATGAGCCAGAGGCTACCCCTCCGAGGACTCGACCTCGATGCGTCGTCCAGGGCCCACGCGCAGCGCCCGGCGGCCGCGCAGCAGCTCGAGCAGCTCGCCGCCGACGACCTCGCGCCGCCATCCCTGGAGGGTGCGCACGTCCGGATCGTCGCCGTTCAGGCGCACGGCGGTGACGATCCGCTGGAGGTCGGCGCGGGCGGCGATGAGCTCGTAGGCGAGCTCGGCCTCGGCCGCCCGGGCGCGCACGAGCGCCTCACCGAGCGCGATCAGGGGCGCGTCGGCCGTGTCGGTCGGCGGGGGGCGCTCGCCGTCGACCGGTATCGGGTCGCGCTCGCGTCCGCGCTCGACGGCGGAGATGATCGCCCGCCCGCGGCGGCGCAGGGTGCTCTCGTTCAGGCCCCGGATCTGGGCCAGGCGCTCCAGCGAGGGGGGCCGGCGCTTGGCCACCTCGATCAGCGGGGCGTCGGCGAGGATGCTCGGCACCGGACGGTCGCTCTCGCGCGCCGTCGCGTCGCGCCACTCGACGAGCTCGAAGGCGACGGCACGCTGGCCGGGATCGAGCGAGTTGACGCGCGGCAGGCGGTTGAAGACCATCTCCGGCTCGCGCTCGTCGGACGCGCTCTCCAGCACACGGCACTCCTCCAGCGCCCACTCCAGCCGCCCGCGGTCGGCGAGCGCGCCCTGGAGCGCGTCGGCCACCTCGAGCAGATGCAGGACGTCCTCGCGCGCGTAGCCGAGCTGCTCCTCGCTGAGCGGGCGCGCGTCCCAGCGCGTGAACGAGGCGGTCTTGCGCAGGCGCACGCCGACCATCTCGTGCAGCAGGGCCTCGTAGCCGAGCTGGGCGCGCAGGCCGGCGAAGCCCGCCGCCACCTGGGTGTCGAAGACCGAGCGCACCTCGGTCTGCCACTCGCGGCGCAGGAGCGCGAC
Source organism: Solirubrobacteraceae bacterium (assembly GCA_034664395.1). Lineage (GTDB taxonomy): Bacteria > Actinomycetota > Thermoleophilia > Solirubrobacterales > Solirubrobacteraceae > JAOPZW01. The sequence goes on from JAXDHQ010000111.1 coordinate 5,282, forward strand.
GTCCTGGCGGCCGGCGTGCATCACGACCTGGATGTCGGGGTCGGCGAGCACGGCCGCCAGCGGCGCGGGGTCGAACTCCTGCGTCAGCGGGTCCAGGTACTCGACCCGGACGCCGTCGTCCTCCTCGACGACGATCTGGACCAGGCAGAGCAGCGACCGGTAGCGGCCCTCGCCCATGAACTCGGTGTCGATACCCAAGCGCCCCGCGGCGCGGGCGCGGGCGGCGAGCTCAGCGACGACGCCGTCGGCCATCCCCGGAATCTATGGGTTTGCCGCCGTGGGGGGGCGGACCGCGGTGCTCGGGCTCCGCGCGCGGGGGCGGCGGAGTCGGGGGCGGCGCGTCGTCGGGCCAGACGCCGTGCTCGGCGTAGTAGGCGCGGGCGCTGTCCTCGGCGTCGCGCTCGCGGTCGCCGCGGACGCCGACGCGGTACAGGAGGTTGAGCAGCCAGACGGAGAGTCCGGCGGAGATCATCAGCGCTCCGCCCTCGAGGCCGGTCTCGCTGAAGCCGGTCGCGGCGGCGACGACGAGGCCGGCCACGATGATGGCGAGCGGCAGCCAGGTCCGGACCCAGCGCATGCTCATGCCGCCACCTCTACCCGGAGGAGGTCGATCGAGAAGCGCCCAACGAGGTCGGCGGCGGTCGGGCGCTCGTCGGGCGCGCAGAGGCCCAGCGACGCGGCGAGCTCGGCGCGGACGTCGTTCGCGCTCTCGCCCCGGGCGGCGCGCTCGGCCAGCGTGACCGCGCCGTGGCGCTTTGCCAGGCGCGTCCCGTCGGGACCGAGGAGCAGCGGCACGTGGGCGTGGCTCGGCGCGGGCAGCCCCAATCGTGCGCCGAGCCAGAGCTGGCGCGGCGTGCAGTCGAGCAGGTCGGCGCCGCGCACGACCTCTCCCACGCCCTGCTGCGCGTCGTCGACGACCACGGCCAGGTTGTACGCGAAGGCGCCGTCGTTGCGGCGCACGACGAAGTCGTCCACGACGCCCTGCACCGGTCCGGCGACCCGGTCGTCGAAGGCGACGCGAGCCGCCTCGGCGCGCACGCGCAGCGCGGGCGGACGCCCGGCGGCGGCGCGCTGCGCCCGCTCGGCCGCGGTCAGGCGCAGGCACGTGCCCGGGTAGGCGCCGTCGGGCAGCTCCCCGTGCGGGGCCGACGCGGCCTCGCGGATCTCGGCGCGCGTGCACCAGCACTCGTAGACCAGGCCCTGGGCGCGCAGGTCGGCGAGCGCCCGCTCGTAGAGCGCCGTGCGCCGCGACTGGCGGACGACCGGGCCGTCCCAGTCGAGGCCGAGCGCGGCGAGGTCGGCGAGCTGCTCGTCGTGGAAGCGCTCGCGCACGCGGCCGCGGTCGAGGTCCTCCATGCGCACGAGATGGCGGGCCCCCTGCGCGCGGGCGAAGAGCCACGCCAGCAGCGCGGTGCGGAGGTTGCCCAGGTGCAGCGAGCCGGTGGGGGAGGGCGCGAACCGCCCGTCGGAGGTCACCCCTCCATGGTGGCGCACCCGGGCACGCGGACGATGAGCGCATGCTCTAGCCTCACGCGGCCCATGGCCGATGACGCCCAGTCCGCCGGCGCCGACGCCGCGACGCCGTGCCCGCCCTGCCGCGGCACCGGGCGCGTCGTGTCGCGCCTCGGCGGCTCGGCGGCGACCGTCACCTGCCCCTGGTGCGAGGGCACCGGGCACGTGATCCCGGGCCACGACGCGCAGGCGGCGCGCCGCAGCCCGCCGCCCGACGACGCGGCCTAGCCAGGGGCTACAGGCCGCTCGGCCGCGCGGCCGGGACCTGCTCGTTGGAGCGGATGACGTGCCACGAGGCCGTCACCGGATCCAGGAAGAACGGCGGGTTGCGGTAGTGGAACCGGTCGTCGTAGTTGTAGTCCTTCGAGTAGCCGGTCCCGCCGCTCGTTCCCACCGGTCCGCGGAACTTCTGGGCGATGGCGCCGGTGACCGACAGGGCGCCGAGCTGCGAGCCGCAGGCGAAGTTGTCCACAAGGAACGAGTGCTGCACCGACATGATCGCGGCCTGGATGCTCACCGTGCTCATGGCGTTGGCCCCGTTGACCGACGTGCAGTTGCCGTTGTTCCACCCGACGGGGTGGTAGACGCGCACGAAGCGGTTGGCGATCAGGCCGAGCACGACGTCGGCGCTGCGCGTGATGCTGCCGTTGGTCGCGGGCGTGTATGCCGGCACGGTCGCCGCGCTCGGCGCCACGACGATGTCCGACGCGGCGCCGATCGTCAGGTCGGTGGCGTACGTGCCGCTGACGTAGACGTTGCCGCAGCCGCTGGACTCGGAGTAGTCGGTCTTCGGCGGCGCGGGGTTGTTGCTGCACGAGCCGTCGTTGACCCAGATGATGCCGTTGGCCGGCCAGCCGGTCTTGACCAGGGCGCCGCTGGAGTCGTACACGTTCATGCTCGTGTCCTTGAGGACGATCGTGGTCTTGCCCGTGAACGTCCAGGCCGCGGCCGCGGCCGTGGCCAGCGCAGAGTTGGACGCCGGCATGCCGAGGTTCTCGGCGTTGGTCTGGAGCGTGCCCAGGATGACCGGGTTGCCGGAGCAGCTTCCGTTGCGCACGTAGCCGGGGTCGTCGCCGGTGACCTCGATGTCGTCGTTGACCCCGCGCCCGAAGATCGGCCCGGTACCTCCGGGGCAGACCAGGACGCTCTCGTCGTCGGTGTGCAACGGGCCGTTGACCTTGTCGAAGTTGGCGAACTGGATCTCGGGGCAGCCGTTGGGCCGGTTCGAGCGGGTGGTGACGCAGTACTGCGTGTACAGGGGCGGGTTCGAGGTGCTCGCGGGGTCCTGGACCTCGTACGTCGTGTAGTAGACGTAGTCGAGGAAGCTCTTGCGCCGGTAGGTGGCGACGATGCTGCGGTAGACGTTGCCGGAACGGCCCGTGGCCCGGATGCGGAAGGTCCCGTTGGCGCTGCTGATCATCGTCGCCTCGGGCTGGGTCGTGCTGCACGCCGTCGCCCCGTTGGCGGGCAGGAACTCGACGGTGTAGGTCTGGTTGGAGCTCGGGATCGTGCGGGTGTTGATGCGCCCCGCGGCGCTGTCGCCGCACGTCTTCCAGTAGTCGTTGTTCTGCGACAGGCGGAAGTTGAAGTACTGGATGCCGGACTCGGCGGCGCCGTAGGCGGCCTTGCGGTCCTGGGACTTCCGGGCCGACGGGAAGTCGCCGGTGGCCGCCGCCAGCGCCGCGATCGAGAGCAGGCTCCCCACGGTCAGCGCGATCATCACGACGATCATCGAGAAGCCGCCCTCGTCGCCGAGGCGGGCGCGAAGGCGGGTCATGAGCCTGCGGTCGGGCATGTTGCCACCGGGGTTGCGGAGTCGGGGTTCACGGAGCGGACGATCACGGAGTCGTCGAAGAGGGCGGAGCGCCGGTCGCCGGTGCTGCTCCTGGCCGGCCGCACCCTCACGCCGATGTCGATGCGGGCGATGCGCGGGAGGTCGGCGGCGGCCACGGTCGAGCCCAGCGAGGTGAACTGCGCGCCCCCGGAGCCGGCGGTGGCGGCGAAGTACGTGAAGACGGCGCCGCCGGCCGCGCTGGGGTCCGGGTCGGCGTCGGTCAGGATCACGCTCGACCTCGGCGTGCCGGTGAAGACGACGTTCGGCTCGGTGCCGCTGCCGGGGGTGATCGTCTCCGTGACCTTGTCCCCGGTCGGGTCGTAGGTCAGCGAGCGCAGGTCGGCGACCCGGCTCCCGTTCGAGAGGTCGGCGGTGAAGGTCACCTGCGTTGGCGTGGCGGTGGTCACCGGGGCGGTGCCGTTGGCGCACACCTGCGAGCGCAGGGCGCGGGTCATCTCGTCCATGCCGATACGCCCGCGCTGGGCGGCGTCGGTGCGGCCGGCCACGCTGGCGTTCACGCGCACGCTGCTGTCGATGAGGTTGAAGCCGGCGAAGATGACGATCAGGCCGATGACCATCGCCACCAGCAGCTCGACGAGCGTGAAGCCGTCCTCCTGGCGCAGGCGGCTCAGCACGATCCCGAGCTCCACCACGACGAGTTGAGGTCGACGGTGACGGCCGCGCCGGCGTCCTTGTTGGTCACCGTGTTGCTGCCGTTGCTGCCGACGCGCCGGCCCGAGTTGTCGTCGGCGCAGATGTCATAGGTGCCGTAGGGCAACTTGATCGTCGCGCTGCCGGTCGTCGTCGTGACCATCGCCGTGTCGGTGCAGCCGCTGCCCGATGCGGTGAGCTTGATGTCGGCCGAGGCGGGCGTCGACGAGCCCTTCTTGACCGTCACCGTCACGGGGGGCAGCTTCACGGTGACCGGGGTGGTGCCGTTGGGTGTCACCAGCGCGGTCGGCGCGGTGCCGCCGTTGAGGCTGGGGTCGGCGGCGGCGCACGAGCCGGCGTAGACGCTGTAGTTCGAGGCGCTGAACGGGAACAGGCCCGTGGCCGTCACGCTGGTCTGACCGGCGGGGACGGGCCACGCGCGCGGAGCGGTCGACGACCACTTGGACTGCGCGATCATGATCCCGGAGCTCGAGGGAGCCGGCCCGGTGAGCGTCGCGGCGATCGAGCCCGCCCTGTCGTAGGAGAGCTGGACGTTGGTGACCTTGCCGGCGTTCACGACGGCCGAGGCGGTCGCGGTGGCGTTGCCGTCCGGGTTGACGTAGCCGGACTGGCTGGCGGTCGCGGTGTACGTCTTGCCGGATGGGATGTAGCCGAAGACCGCGCAGCCGAGGCTGTTCGTGACGTCCGAGTAGGAGTTGGCCGAGCTGGCGGCCGTCACCCCGAAGTTCGCGACCGGGTTGGAGGCGCCGTCGAGGAGCTTCGCCGAGAACGTCCCCTGGTTGGGGCCGAGCGAGCCGACGGGCGGCGCCACGACGCTGCGCTGGATCACCGGCTGGATGTCGGTGCCCACCACGCGCGAGGTGACGGTCGACGTGATGCGCAGGTAGTCGGGCTGCGTGTTGTTGCTCGAGCAGGATTCCGGCGCGTTGGTCGAGTCGCGGATCCAGTCCGAGCGCGATGCGACCGAGTAGGCGGCGCCTTCCGGCGTGGTGAGCGTCTGGGCGGCCGGGTGGTAGTTGGAGAGCTGCGTGACGTTCATCGCCCGCATGCGCTCCTGGTCCTGCTCGGCCAGGGTGGCGGCGACGGAGCGGCCCTTGTTCTCGGCGGTGGCGCGCGAGGCGGTGTCCAGCGAGGCGGCGACGGCGATCGTGATGGCGATCAGCAGCACCGCCGAGACCATCGTCTCGATCAGCGCCCAGCCGCCCTCGCCCGCGCAGCGGTCGCGCAGGGAGGTGCCGGAGTGGGCGCCGGGCGAAGTCATGCCACCGCTATCGCCCGCGCGCGAGAGAGCTTGAGAGCCCTCGACCGATGGATGACGCCCGTGCCTAGGCGGCGGGCAGGACCTGCAGCGTGCCCACGCGCGTGGCCGCGTCGCGCAGGACGACCGCGAACCGGCCGGGCCGGTCGGCGGTGAACACGAGCTGGCCGGGAATGCCGCGCTCGACCGGGGCGTGGACCCCCAGCGCGACGATCTCGACCGTGTCGAGCGTGTCGGAGCTGACGTCGAGGGTCACGATCTCTCCCACGCGCGCGTGCACCGTCGCGCCCGGAAGCTGGGCGGTCACCTCGGTCGCGGGCGTGGCGGGACCCGCGGCGATCGGCGCCGGCGCCCGGGCGGCGTCGGGGCGCTCGCGCGTGACGATCGTGCTCGCCAGCGCCGCCGCGATCAGCAGCAGCACGGCGAGGAGCAGGAACCGGCTGGCGGGCATCTGTCCGCCATTGTCGCCGATACACGCCCTGAAACCGGCCGTCACGAGTTTCGGGTGTAGGCCCTAGGTCATTCGTCCAGAGGGGTGAAGGGCCGGCGGAGATCGCCCGATATCCCCGGCCAGACAGGCCAGACCTGCGGAGCCAAGGGCAAACCACTCGCGAGGGTGGGACGCAAAGCCACGGGCCTCGAATGTGACGAGGAAGCCGAGCCGCCGTGACCTCAGGCCGAACAGGGAGCTGGCACGAAGCCATATCGATCCTAGGAGGATCAATGCTGCGCAAGCTGCGCGACGACGAGCAGGGCTTCACGCTCATCGAGCTCCTTGTCGTCATCCTGATCATCGGCATCCTGGCCGCCATCGCTCTTCCGACCTTCCTGGGTCAGCAGACGAAGGGCCAGGACTCGTCCGCCAAGTCGGACGCTCGCAACCTCGTGACGCAGGTCGAGTCCTGCTTCGCGGACTCGCAGGACTACACGCTGTGCCAGACCGCGGCGCAGCTCGGTACGACGGGCCTCGCCCTCGGCACCGCGCAGGGTCAGGTCTCGGTCACGCAGGCGGCGACCGACGGTTACACCGTGACCGCCGTGTCGAAGTCCGGCAACCAGTTCAAGATCGCCAAGGTCGCCGGCGGCGCGCCGTCGCGCACCTGCGTGATCGCCACCGGCAAGAGCAGCCCCTACGGCGGCTGCAACACGAGCGCTACGCCCAACTGGTAGCCACGGCTACCTGACGCCTCCGAGTGCGAGGCGGGCTGCGGCCCGCCTCGCCTCATGGCATCGCTTCCCGCTCTCCACCGATGCTCAAGACAACCCCAGATCCCGTGGGAGGATCAATGATCCACCAGCTTCGCGAGGACGAGCAGGGCTTCACGCTCATCGAGCTCCTTGTCGTCATCCTGATCATCGGCATCCTGGCCGCCATCGCTCTTCCGACCTTCCTG
>JAXDHQ010000112.1:0-3416 GCA_034664395.1 Solirubrobacteraceae bacterium
CCCCTCCAGGCGCCGGTGACCGGTGGCGAGGCTCTGCGGACCGCCGAGGTGGGCGATCGCGCGGTGGCCGAGGCCGACGAGGTGGTCGACCGCCAGGCGCGCGCCGGCGCGGTCGTCGGTCGTCACCGACGCGACCGAGCCGCCGGGGGTGGCGCCGTTGACGAGCACGACGTGCTCGCCGGCCGCCACCATCTCCCGGACGATCGCGTCGTCGCGGCGCGCCGTCGCGCTGATGAACCCGTCGACCTGGCGGGCGCGCAACGCCGTGACGTCGAGGCGCTCGCGGGCCGGGTCGTTGTCGGTGCTGGCGATCAGCGACGTGTAGCCCGCCGCGCCCAGTCGGTCCTCGATCCCGCGCACGATCGGCGGGAACAGCGGGTTGGTGAGATCGGGGACGAGCACGCCGACCGTGTAGGAGCGGTTGGTCTTGAGCCCGCGCGCGATCGGGTTGGGACGGTAGCCGAGCTCCTCGGCGGCGGCGATGACGCGGCGCGCCGTCTCGGCGTTGACCAGCGCCCGCGTGCGGTCGTTCAGCGCCCGCGACACGGTGCCCGGGTGGACCTCCGCCACGCGCGCGACGTCGCGCAGCGTGACGGGCGATCGCGATCGGGCGTGGGTGGCGCTCACGGCCTCCGATTATCGCTCGCGGACGCTCGCCGTCCGCCGGTGCGCTCAGGCCGCGCGCTTGGACCAGTAGCGGTCCAGGCCCGCCCACTGCACGCTGGGCGGCATCGCCTGGGCGAACGCCTCGCCCGCGCCGGAGCGGCGCATCTCGGCCGCGAGCGCCTCTTCGTAGCCGGCCTCGTCGGTCTCGCGGGCGAGCGCGCCGAAGCGATCCAGGTTGACGTGCATCTCCTCGACCTGCGCGGCCGCGTCCTCGAAGATCCCGAAATGGGTGATGGCCAGGCGAGCCGGATCCCACGCCGCGAGCGTGTCCAGCGACGCGTGCCAGACCTCGAGGTCGATGTCGGGCGGCGGCGTCGGCGGCAGCGCGGGACCGGCTTCGACACGCACGCCGGCGACGTCCCCGGCGAAGGCGGTGCCCGTCGGCTCGTGCAGGTAGGCGACGTGGTGGGAGGCGTGGCCGGGCGTGTACGCGATCCGCCACGGGCCGATCGTCTCGCCGCCGCGCAGGATGCGCACGTTGGCCTCGGGCACGGGGACGATCTCGCCCCACAGCCGATCCATGTCGTCGCCGTAGATCCGTGTGGCGCTGGACACGAGCCGGCTGGGGTCGACGAGGTGGGCGGCGCCGCGCTCGTGGACCCACACCTCGACGTCGGGCCAGTCGCGCACGAGCGCTCCGACCGACGCGCAGTGGTCGAGGTGGACGTGGGTCAGCAGGATCCGCCGCGGGACGGCGTCGAGGGCGTCCAAGAGCGTCCGGCGGGCCGACTCCGGGCCCGGATCGACGATCGCGTCGTCCTGCTCGAAGCAGCAGATCACGCCGGGGGTGCCGAGGTGCAGGACGTCGATCGGTCGGGGCTGGTCCACGCCCTCACGATAGCCGCGCGGGCCGTCTCGGCCCGCCCCCGACCGCAGGCGCTCGGCCCGACGCGCTATACGATCGCCGCCATGGAGCACCGGCTGCCCGAGCCCGATCGCCCCTGGATGATGCGCACGTATGCGGGGCATTCGGACGCCCGGCAGTCCAACGCCCTGTACCGCTCGAACCTGGCGAGGGGGCAGACCGGCCTGTCGATCGCCTTCGACCTGCCGACGCAGACCGGCTACGACCCCGACCACGAGCTCGCCCGCGGCGAGGTGGGCAAGGTCGGCGTCCCGGTGGCCCACAAGGGCGACATGCACGCGCTCGTCGACGGCATCCCGCTGGACGAGATGAACACGTCGATGACGATCAACGCCACCGCGGCGTGGCTGCTGGCCCTCTACGTGACCGTCGCCGAGGAGAACGGGGTCGACGCCGCGAGCCTCCAGGGCACGACCCAGAACGACATCATCAAGGAGTTCCTGGCCCGGGGCACGTACGCGTTCCCGCCCGGCCCGTCGATGCGCCTGATCGCCGACATGGTGTCCTACGCCGTCGAGCACGTCCCCCGCTGGAACCCGATCAACATCTGCTCGTACCACCTGCAGGAGGCGGGCGCGACGCCGGTGCAGGAGATCGCCTACGCGATGAGCAACGCGATCGCCGTGCTCGACGCCGTGCGCGATCGCGTCGACGAGGAGCTGATGGACCGGGTCTTCGGGCGGATCTCGTTCTTCGTCAACGCCGGGGTCCGGTTCGTCGAGGAGCACGCCAAGCTGCGGGCGATGGCCGTGCTGTGGGAGGAGCTCGGCCGCGAGCGCTACGGCGTGCGCGACGAGGGCCGCCTGCGCTTCCGCTACGGCGTGCAGGTGAACTCGCTCGGCCTGACCGAGTCCCAGCCCGAGAACAACGTCCAGCGCATCGTGCTCGAGGCGCTGGCGGTCACGCTCGGACGCGACGCCCGCGCGCGCGCCGTCCAGCTCCCGGCCTGGAACGAGGCGCTCGGGCTCCCGCGCCCGTGGGACCAGCAGTGGTCGCTGCGCATCCAGCAGGTCCTCGCCTACGAGACCGACCTCCTCGAGTACCCCGACATCTTCGAGGGCTCCAAGGTCATGGAGGGGCTCGTGGCCGAGCTGCTCGAGGGCGCGCGGGCCGAGATGGCGATCGTCGAGGAGCACGGCGGCGCGGTCAACGCCGTGGACTACATGAAGGGCGCGCTCGTCGACTCGCACCGCGAGCGCATCCAGCGCATCGAGGCCGGCGAGCAGGTCATCGTCGGCGTCAACCGCTTCACCGAGGGCGAGCCGTCGCCCCTGGTGGCCGGCGCCGACGGCGGCATCCTGACCGTCGACCCGGCGGGCGAGGCGCTCCAGCGCGAGGCGCTCGAGCGCTGGCGCGCGGGGCGCGACCAGGCGGCGGTCGACGCGGCGCTCGACGCGCTGCGCGAGGTGGCCGCCGGAGACGGCAACATCATGGAGCCGACGCTCGCCGCCGCCCGCGCCGGCGTCACGACCGGCGAGTGGGCGGGCGCGCTGCGCGACACCTTCGGCGAGTTCCGCGCGCCGACCGGCGTGGGCGAGGCCGCCTCGGCCCCGCGCGACGCGGGCTCGCTCGACGCGCTGCGGGAGGAGGTCGACCGCGTCAGCGAGGCGATGGGACGGCGGCTGAAGATCCTCGTAGGCAAGCCCGGCCTCGACGGGCACTCCAACGGCGCCGAGCAGATCGCGGTGCGCGCCCGCGACGTCGGCATGGACGTCGTCTACGAGGGCATCCGCCTGACGCCGTCGCAGATCGCCGCCAGCGCGCTGCAGGAGGGCGTCCACGTCGTCGGGCTCTCGATCCTGTCGGGCTCGCACCGCGAGCTCATCCCGGCCGTGGTCGACGCGCTGCGGGAGAAGGGCGTCGACGCCCCGGTCATCGTCGGCGG
>JAXDHQ010000113.1:0-4691 GCA_034664395.1 Solirubrobacteraceae bacterium
AGTCGCTGCAAACGCTGTCCACCCCCTTCCAGCGCGCGTGGTGCCGCGCGTCCGGGCCGCGAAGGGAACGCAGAGGCTGCGCAGAGTCGTGACGGTCGCGGGGCTCGCCGTTGCGAAGCACGCCCGGCGCCAGGCGAGCGGCGAAAATGTCACCTGGGAGGTGACATTTTCGCCGAGCACGCTCCCGCGAGGACGACCGCTCGCGCCCCGCAGCGCCACAAAGCTCGCTTCCCCTCGATGCCCTCGCCGCGCAGCGCCGCCAACGTCAGGCCAACCACGAGCGAGCGCTACCTAGCGCCCCGCCCCCGCAGCACCGGGCTCTCGAACTCCTGTGGCACGGCGTCCATCAGCAGCGCGTCGCCCACGCGGCCGAAGTTGAAGACCGAGCCGCGCCGGACGCCGATGGGACGGAAGCCGGCCTTCTCGTAGGCGCGTACGGCGCCCGCGTTGTCGGGCAGGACCTCGAGCAGGACGTTCGCCAGCCCGAGGAGGTTGAAGCCCCAGTCGAGCGCCAGGCGCGTGGCGTCGGTCCCGAGGCCCTGGCCGCGGCGCTCGCCGAGGAGGATCCCGAACGTCGCGCGGCGGAAGCGCCAGCCGATCTCGAACAGGGAGCACGTCCCCACCGGCTCGTCGTCGGAGCGGTCGTAGATCGTGAAGCTGGCCTGCTCGGGCTGCAGGCCAGCGCACTTGGCGATCGACTCGTCGATCCACGACTCCTCGGCCTGCAGCGCGTAGACGCCGGGGTTCAGGACGCCGCGGCGCACGTCGAGGTCGTGGATCCAGCTCCGGTAGCGCTCGGCGAGGTCCCGGCGCAGCGGTCCGAGGGCGACGCGCTCGCCCTCGATGACGTGGTCGGTCTCGATCATGGTCGCCAGGATGCCACCCCCTACAGGTACGCCCCACTGGGCACATAGGGCGTCATCGGACCCAGCGCGCCGCCGGCGAACATCGGACCGTCGGGCGAGAGCTGCAGGCCGGCGTCGAGGATGACCGGCAGCGCCCAGTCCTGGCCGGCGCTGAGGAAGTCGACGCCGACCGTTGCGCCCGGGCCGGCCGTGGCGAAGAGCGCCCACAGCATGCGCTGGGCCGCCGCCGTGTCGCGGGCGCCGAGCAGGATCACATGGCCCTCGCGGGCGAGCCCGAACGCGCGGTCGGAGTCGACGAGCAGCCGCGCGCCGCCGGCGAGGGGGACGTGCAGGTCGCGGCCGTGGCCGGCGCCGCGCAGCTCGCGGCCGATGGCGTCGGCAAGCCCGATCCCGGCCTCGCCGGCGTCCTCCACGCCGTCGAGGTCGGGCGCGCGCGTGAGGTCGGCGATGCCGCCGGCCGCGACACACGGGCGGATCGGCATGCCGGTCCGCGCGTAGCGGCGCATGGCCGCCGGATGCTCGGAGCTGAGGACGATGTGTCCGCGGGCGTCGGCGCCGTAGGCCCAGCAGCGATCGAAGAGCGCGCGTCCCACGCCACGGCCCTGGAGCGCCTCGGCGACGGCGAAGAGCGAGAGGCCCCAGACGCCCTCGCGCAGCAGGGCGATGGCCACGCCGGCGACCCCGCCGTCGTGCTCGGCGATCCAGCAGCCGCCGGGGTCGGTCTCGAGCAGATGACGGATGCGGGCGTGCTGGCGCGCGGCGCGGACGGCCTCGTGCTCCCCGGACTGGACGCGGAAGAGGACCTCGGCGCAGAGGCGGTAGCCGGCGTCGACGTCCTCGTCGCGCAGGGGTCGGATGTCGACGTCGCGCATCGCCTCGAAAGTCAAGCAGGGCGGCGATGCACTACCCTTGCCGTCGCTCATGGCCGTCCCCAAGCAGAAGCAGTCGCACTCGCGCACCCACAAGCGCCGCGCCCAGCACAAGATCTCGGCGCCGACGTACAACGCGTGCCCGACGTGCCACAGCCCGCGCCTGCCGCACCGGGTCTGCCCGGTGTGCGGCTCCTACGGCGGCCGCGAGGTCGTCGCGCCGGTCGGGCACGACCACGACCACGACCACGAGCACTAGTTCTCTGACCGACCGCGCGCTGGGTAGCCTCTAGCGCATGTCCGTCACGGTCGCGGTCGACGCCAACGGCGCCGACCTCGGGCCAGCCGAGGTCGCCGCGGGCGCGGCGCTCGCGGCGCAGCAGGGGGTCCTGGTCCTGCTGTTTGCGCCCGCAGACGAGATCGGGGAGGTGCCGGAGGGCGTCGAGCTCATCGACGCCCCGATCTCGATCGCCAAGGCGCCCGACCCGGTGCGCGCCGTGCGAGCGGCGCCCGACGCCTCGATCGTGCTCGCCACGCGCGCGGTGGCCGAGGGCCGCGCCGACGCCTTCGTCAGCGGCGGCTCGACCGGCCCGGCGCTCGCCGCCGCGCTCTTCAACATCAAGCGCGCGCCCGGCATCCACCGTCCTGCGCTCGCGATCCCCGTCCCGATCCCCGATCACCCGGTGACGATCGTCGACGTCGGCGCCAACACCGAGGTGCGCCCCGAGCACCTCGTCCAGTTCGGCTTCATGGGCGCGGCGCTGGCTCAGACGGTGCTCGGCGTCGCGCGCCCGCGCGTCGGCCTGCTGTCGATCGGCGAGGAGCCGACGAAGGGCACGCCGCTCGTCGTCGAGGCCCACGCCGCGCTGCGCGACCGCCTGGCCGAGGGCGGCGCCTTCGACTTCGTCGGCAACGTCGAGGGCAACGAGGTCCCGGCCGGCAAAGCCGACGTCGTGGTCACCGATGGTTTCACGGGAAACATCGCGCTCAAGCTCATGGAGGGCGTCTCGGAGGCGATGCTGCGCAACATCCGCGACGTCGCGACCTCCTCGCGCCGGGCCAAGGCCGGGGGCATGCTGCTGCGCCCGGCGCTGCTCGAGTTCCGCGACGTGATCGACCCCGAGAGCAACGGCGGCGCCTACCTCCTCGGGCTGCGCCGGCTCGGCGTCGTGCCCCACGGACGCTTCGGGCGCGCCGGCATCGCGCAGGCGATCCTGCTCGCCGCGCGCGGCGTGCGCGGCGACATCGTCGAGCGCACGCACGCGACGCTCCAGGACGCCGGCGCGCTGCGCCGGGGGCCCGCCGCGCACGCGACGTCATCCGAGCCGCCGTCTACGGTTGCATCGCCATGACCCGCGAAGAGGTCCTCTCGCTCATCCAGTCGCACCTCGGTGACGAGCTCGAGGTCGATCCCGCGCGCATCGACGACACGACGCGCTTCCGGGAGGACCTCGAGGCCGACTCGCTCGACCTGTACACGCTCGTGCAGGAGCTCGAGGACAGCTACGGCGTGAAGATGTCCGACGAGCAGGCCGCGAGGATCCTCACCGTGGGCCAGGCGGTCGATTTCGTCGTCGCGCACGCGCCCACCACCTCCTGAACCCTGCAACGGCTGCACTCATTGCTCGACGAGCTTCCCGAGGACCTGCGCCAGCAGGTGTTCACGCACGCGTCGTGGACCGACCGGCGTGCCGACTCCTACTCGCGGCTCGCCTTCCTCGGCGACTCGGTGCTGGGGCTCGCGATCACCGCCCACCTCTACCCGCGGCTCGAGGCCGAGCGCTACGGCGCCGGGCGCCTGACCAAGATCCGCGCCCAGACCGTCTCGGGGCCGTCGTGCCGGGCGGTGGCCGAGCGCCTCGGCGTCCCGGCCCGCCTGGCCGCGGCCGCGCCGTCGGGCGTGGGGCAGAGCGCCTCGACGCTCGTCGCGACCGAGCGCGTGCTCGCGAGCGTCATCGAGGCGGTCATCGGCGCCTGCTACCTGCACGCCGGCTACCAGCGCACGGCCGAGGCGGTGGTCGAGGCCTTCGCGCCCGAGATCACCCACGCGCTCGACCACCCGGTCGACTTCAAGTCCACGCTGCAGGAGCGCCTGGCCCAGCGCGGCGAGGTCGTCAGCTACGGGGTCACCGCCGAGCTCGGGCCGCCGCACGACCGCACCTTCGAGGTGCTGGCGTCGGTGGGCGAGCGACCGGTGGGCACCGGCTCGGGGCGCTCGAAGAAGCACGCCGAGCAGGAGGCCGCGCGCGTCGCGCTGGAGATGTTCGACACCGCCCATGAGGACGAGGAGTAGATGCACCTCAAGTCGCTGAGCCTCAAGGGCTTCAAGTCCTTCCCGGACCGCACGAAGCTCGAGTTCGGTCCCGGGGTGTCGGTCGTCGTCGGCCCCAACGGGTCGGGCAAGTCCAACGTCACCGACGCCGTGCTGTGGGCGATGGGCGAGCAGTCGCCGCTGGCGGTGCGCGGCCAGTCGATGCAGGACGTCATCTTCGGCGGCGGCAAGGGCGTGCAGGCGCGCACGAGCGCCGAGGTCGAGCTCGTCCTCGACAACGCCGACGGCACGGTCGACCTGCCCGTCGGCGAGGTCTCGATCGTCCGCCGCCTGGATCGCAACGGCGAGGGCGAGTACCGCCTCAACGGGGCGCGCTGCCGCCTGGTCGACGTGCTCGAGGTCCTGTCGGACACCGGCCTGGGCAAGGAGTCGCACTCGGTCGTGTCGCAGGGCCGCGTCGAGGGCATCGTCACCAGCAAGCCCCGCGACCGCCGGCTGCTCATCGAGGAGGCCGCGGGGCTGGGCAAGCACCGCAAGCGCCGCCGCCGCGCGCAGCTCAAGCTCGAGCGCACCCAGGACAACCTCGACCGCGCGCTCGACGTCGAGCGCGAGGCGCGGTCGCGGTTGCGCCCGCTCAAGCGCCAGGCCGAGGCCGCCGAGTTGCACGAGCGCCTCGAGCGCCAG
>JAXDHQ010000114.1:0-15730 GCA_034664395.1 Solirubrobacteraceae bacterium
CGGCAGCACGTTCGATGGGCTCGCCGCCACCGTCCAGCGCCGGGCCGACCTGCGCGACCTGGTCGAGGACCTGCGCCGCCTTCCGCCCGACCAGCGTGCCGCGATCGTCCTCTTCGAGCTCGGCGGCCACGCACAGAACGAGATCGCCGAGGTGCTCGACGTACGCCGCGAGAAGGTCAAGGCGCTGGTCTTCCAGGCCCGCGAGGGCCTGGTCCGCGCGCGCCACGCGCGCGACACGCCGTGCGAGGAGATCCGCGAGCAGCTCGCCAACGCACGCGGCAAGACGCCGCGGCGCAGCACGATGCGCGCCCACGTCGAGCGCTGCCCGAGCTGCGCCGCCTTCCGCTCGGAGGTCGGCCGCCAGCGCGCCGCGATGGCGCTCATCCTGCCGGTCGCCCCCTCCCTGGGGCTCAAGTCGGCCGTGCTGGCCTCGATCGGCGGCGGTGGCGTCGCCGCGGGCGGCGGAGCCGCCGCGGTCGCGGGCGGCGGCGGAGCGATCGTCGCCGGCGGCACCGCGGGCGCCGGCTCCGCCGGAGGCGGCCTGGGCGCCGGCGGCCTGGTCGGAGCGTTCGGCACCAGCGCGGGCGCCACGGCGGGCGGCATCACCGCCGCCGCCGGGACCGGGGCCGGCAGCGTCGCCGCGGGCGGCGTGGCCGCCGGCGGCCTCGCCGCTCTCGGCGCGAAGGGCGTCGTGGCCAAGGTCCTCACCGTCGTCGCCGTCGCCGGCGGCGTCGGCTCCGCGCCGCCGGCCACGCCTCCGGCGCCCGCACATCCGGTCGTCGCGCCCGGCGCACCCGAGGCCCCGCCCGCGGTGACCGAGGTCTCCGTCCAGCCCGTGACCGCCGCGTCGGACCCGGAGCCGGCGGTCTCGCCCGCCATCCACGCGACCCTGCCGGCGTCGGCCGCGAGCCCCGCGGCGGTGACGCCGCCCGCGGCGAGCACCGCCGCACAGGCGCCGCCCGCGACGCCCACGAGCACCGATTCCTCGACCGCGCCCGCGCCGGGCAGCACGTCCTCGACGCCGGCCGGCGGAACGTCGTCGAGCCCGTCGCAGACCACGACCGCCGACTCCAGCCAGACCCCGCCGTCCTCGACGTCGACCTCGTCGACGAGCCCGACGTCGTCGACCGCGAGCCAGCCGCCGGCCGCGGGCACCGCCTCGACGCCGCCCGCCGCGGCCTCCCCGGCCGCGACGACGCCGCCGGGCACGGCGAGCACCGCCCCGGTCGCCTCCAGCGCCCCCTCGGTCCCGCCCGCGCCGGTCGCGGGCGCCGTCACCCCGCCGCCCCCCGACGCCGCGGCGACGCTGCTCTCCACGAGCACGACGGACACGACATCGACGGCGTCGACGTCGACGCCCGCCGCGACGCCGACGGCCTAGCGCTCCTCCTCGAGCAGCACGTGCACCCGCTCGAAGCGCGGGTCGCTCGCGCCGTGCAGCCGCGCGCCGCTGGCCACCAGCTCGCGCAGGTAGCTGACGGTCTCGGCCGTGATGCGCTCGCCCGGCAGCAGCGCCGGGATCCCGGGCGGGTAACCGGCGATCGACTCGCACGACACGCGCCCGACGGCCGCGTCGACCGCCACCTCCTCGGCCGGGCCCAGGAAGGCGTCGCGCGGCGGCACCGCCATCTCGTTGTGCAGCGAGGCCGGCGGCTGCACGATCGCCGCCGTCGACCCCTCCCGCGCGATCCGCTTGACCACCTCCTCGACGTCGCCGGCCAGCCGCAGCAGCGTCTCGGCGCGCTCGGCGATCCCGACGACGAACACGACCGTGGCCTGCGTGGCCAGCTCGGCGTTGACGTCGTAGGAGCGGCGCAGCGCGTCGGCCACCTCGTAGCCGGTGCGGCCGGTCTCGCGCACGTCGAGGACGATCCGCAGCGGGTCGTAGCCGGCCACGCCCGGGCGCCCGACGAACGCGCTGTCGACGAGGGCGATGCTCGGGATCGCGGCGAGCTTGGTCCGCGCGGCGTCGATCGCCTGCAGCGTCTCGTGCAGGAGCTGCTCGCCGTGGAGCGCGAGCTGGCGCCGCGCGCCGTCCAGCGAGGCCAGCAGCAGCGACGAGGGCGACGTCGACCGCACGAGGCGGATGGCGCGGGCGACGGCGCCGGCGTCGACCCGGCCGCCGCGGCCGACGTGGAGCATGGCGGCCTGGGTCAGCGCGCCGGCGATCTTGTGCGTGCTGGTCAGGACGGCGTCGGCGCCCTGCGCCAGCGCGCTGGGCGGCAGCGCGTCGTGGAAGCCGAAGTGCGGGCCCCAGGACTGGTCGGCGACGAGCGGCACGCCGGCGGCGTGCGCCACCTCGACGCACCCGGCCACGTCGGCGGCCATCCCGTAGTAGGTGGGCGAGACGATGAACGCGGCGCGCGCGTCGGGCGCCGCCGCGAGCGCGCGCTCGAGCGCCGCCGGCTCGACGCCGTGGGCCATGCCCAGCTCGGCGTCGTACGCGGGCGGGACGAAGGCGGGCACGCCGCCGGAGAGCACGAGGCCGTCGACGAGCGAGGCGTGCGAGTTGCGCTGGGCGACGACGCGGGCGCCGAGCGGCGCCAGCGCCAGCGCCAGCGCGTGGTTGCCCTGCGTCGCGCCGTTGGTGAGGAACCACGTCCGCGCCGCGCCGTGCGCCTCGGCGGCCAGCCGCTCGGCCTCCTCGTAGGGCGTCGGCGACGGGCCGAGGTCGACGCCCCAGATGTCCTGCGGGATGTCGAGCCACAGCGCGCGCTCGCCCACGCCGAAGCGCAGGCCCGGATCGGCGCCGGGGCCGCCCTTGTGGCCGGGGACGTGGAAGCGCCCGGGGCCGCGCGCCCCGTAGCCGATGACGGCGTCGAGGTAGGGCGCGGCCGGCTGCTCGATCATGCGTGGCCGGCGGTCCGCAGGAGCTCGGCGCGGACGAAGCCGTCGAGGTCGCCGTCGAGCACGCGCTGGGCGTCGCCGACCTCGAAGGAGGTCCGGTGGTCCTTGACCATCGTGTACGGGTGCAGGACGTAGGAGCGGATCTGCGAGCCGAAGTTGACGTTCTGGGCCTCGCCCTTCTCGGCCGCGATCTCCTCGCGGCGGCGGGCCTCCTCGCGCTCGAGCAGCTTGGCCCGGAGCATCTTCATCGCCGTCTCCTTGTTGGCCGACTGCGAGCGCTCGTTCTGGCACTGCACGACGATGCCCGTCGGGCGATGCGTGATGCGCACCGCCGAGTCGGTCTTGTTGACGTGCTGGCCGCCGGCGCCCGAGGCCCGGTACGTGTCGATCTGCAGGTCGTCGTCCTCGATCGCGATGTCGGACACGTCGTCGACCACCGGCGCCACCTCGACCCCGGCGAACGAGGTCTGGCGCCGGTGCGCCGCGTCGAAGGGCGACAGGCGCACGAGCCGGTGCACGCCCTTCTCGGCGCCGAACAGGCCGTAGGCGTTCTCGCCCGCGGCGCGGAACGTGGCGGACTTGATGCCCGCCTCCTCCCCCGGCGAGGCCTCCAGCAACTCGACGCCGAAGCCGCGGCGCTCGGCCCAGCGCATCATCATCCGCAGCACCATCTCGGCCCAGTCCTGGGCGTCGGTGCCGCCGGCGCCGGCGTTGACGGTGACCAGCGCGTCGCCGGCGTCGTAGCGCCCGGAGAACAGGCGCTCCTCCTCGAGCTCGGCCAGGTCGGCCTCGACGGAGGTCATCTGCGCGCCGACCTCGTCGGTCAGCGAGTCGTCCTCCTCGGCCATCTCGGCCAGCGCCTCGAGGTCCTCGACCTCGCCGCGCAGCTTGCGCCAGCGCTCCAGGCGCCGCGTGGTGCGGGCGTGCTCGGCGCTGACCTGCGCCGCGCCCTGCTGGTCGTCCCAGAAGCCGGGGGCCTGCATCGCCTCCTCGAGCTGGGCCGCGCGCGCGGCGAGCGTGTCCTCGTCGAAGCCACCGCGCAGGAGGTCCCACTGCGTGCGGAGCGCCTGCACGCGCTGGGCGATCGGGAGGCTGTCGGAGGGTCCGGCCATGGCGGCGAACCAAGCTAGCAGGGGGCCGACCCGCCGGGCCGGGCGCGCGCGGGCGCGCAGCGCGCTCCCAGTGGTCGCGCGGCGGCCGGTCGCGCGGTCCTACGGGTCCTGCGGCGTCGGGAAGCTCCCGCCGTCGATGAGCTCGACGCGATAGCCGTCGGGGTCGGCGACGAAGCAGATGCGGCCGACCTCCTCGCGCCCGCCCGGCGCGTACGGGGGCTTCTCGGGCTCGATCCCCTGCTCGGCCAGGCGCGCCAGCAGCGCGTCGAGGTCGTCGACGGTCACGGCGATGTGGTTGTAGCCCTCGCCGAGGTCGTACGGCTCCTCGCGGCCCACGTTGACCGTGAGCTCCAGCCGGTCGCCGTCGCCGGGCAGGCCCATGTAGACGTTGTAGGCCTGCCCGAAGTCGAGCTTGCCGCGGCGCTCGAACCCGAGCGCCTCGTAGAAGCGCACCGAGGCGTCGACGTCCCGCACCCGCACGCACGTGTGGACGAGCGACACCGTCACGGCCTGCCCACCTGGGTCGTCGCTCTACGCGCCATGGCACTTCTTGAACTTCTTGCCGGACCCGCACCAGCAGGGGTCGTTGCGCCCGGTCTGCTCGACCTCGGCCACGCGGCGCTGCTCGACCGCCGGCAGCGGCTCGGCGTAGGCGCCGTCGCCCTCGCCGTCGGCCGCGGCCTCGGTCAGCGCGCTGGGCTGCGCGGTGCCGACGCCGCCCGAGTAGGAGACCTGGCCCGAGCGCGTCGACGATCCGCCCGCGCCCCACGTGGGCAGCGGCTGCTGGTCGGGGCCGCCGCCGTTCTCGCCCTCGACCTCCACCTCGACGTGGAAGATCATCCGCGCGTAGTCCGACCAGATCGTGTTCATCAGGTCGGAGAAGAGCGTGAAGGCCTCGTTCTTGTAGGCGACGAGCGGGTCGATCTGGGCGAACCCGCGCAGGCCGATGCCCTCGCGCAGGTAGTCCATGTCGTAGAGGTGCTCGCGCCAGCGCTGGTCGATGATCTGCAGCAGCAGGTAGCGCTCGAGCGCACGCATGAGCTCGGCGCCGAGCTCCTGCTCGCGGCGGTCGTAGAGGTCGAGGACGTCCTGGGTCAGGCGCTCGGAGAGCTCCTCGCGCCCAAGGCTCTGGCCGGCGACGTCGGCCGCCGTCAGCGTGACCGGGTAGATGTCCTCCAGCGCGGTGAACAGGCCGGCGAGGTCCCAGTCCTCGACGTAGTCGCCGCCGGCGTACTCGTCGACGAGGCGCTCGACGACGCTGCCGATCTCCTCGCGCGCCTGGTCGCCCATGTCGCGGCCCTCGAGCACCTGGTCGCGGTACTCGTAGACGATGCGCCGCTGCTCGTTCATGACGTCGTCGTACTCGAGCACGCGCTTGCGGATGAGGAAGTTCTGCTCCTCGACCTTGCGCTGGGCCTTCTCGATCTGCTTGGACAGCATGCCCGCCTCGATGGGCTCCTCGTGGCCCTCGTCGTCGACGGTGCCCAGGCGATCGAGGATCTTGTAGATGCGGTCGCCGGCGAACAGGCGCACGAGCTCGTCCTCGGCGCTGAGGAAGAAGCGCGACTCGCCCGGGTCGCCCTGGCGGCCGGAGCGGCCGCGGAGCTGGTTGTCGATGCGCCGCGACTCGTGGCGCTCAGTGCCGACGATGAACAGCCCGCCGGCGCCGAGGACCTTCTCGCGACCGTCCTCGACGCGCGCCTCGATCGAGGGCAGCACCTCGGCGAAGCGCTCGTCGAAGTCGGGGTCGCCTGGGCGCAGGCCGAGCTTGGCCAGCTCCAGGCGCGTGAGGTGCTCCGGGTTGCCGCCGAGCTTGATGTCGACGCCGCGGCCGGCCATGTTCGTGGCGATCGTGACCGCGCCAGGCTGGCCCGCCTCGGCGACGATCTCGCCCTCGCGCTCGGCGTGCTCGGGCTTGGCGTTCAGGACGGTGTGCGGGATGCCGCGGCGCCGGAGCTGCTCGGAGAGCAGCTCGGAGACCTCGACGGAGATCGTCCCCACCAGGATGGGCTGCTCGTTGCGGTGGCGCTCCTCGATCTCGGACACCACCGCGTGCCACTTGCCCTCCTTGGTCTTGTAGACCTGATCGTTGCGATCGGCCCGGACCATGGCGCGGTTCGTGGGGATCTGCACGACGCCGAGCTTGTAGATCTTCATGAACTCGGTCGCCTCGGTGAGGGCGGTGCCGGTCATGCCCGCGAGCTTGTCGTACATGCGGAAGTAGTTCTGGAGGGTGATGGTGGCGAGCGTCTGGTTCTCCTCCTGGACGCGCACCCCCTCCTTGGCCTCGACCGCCTGGTGCAGGCCCTCCGACCAGCGCCGGCCCTCGAGGATGCGGCCGGTGAACTCGTCGATGATGCGGACCTCGCCGTCGATCACCGCGTAGTCGACGTCGCGCTTGTAGAGCGATTCGGCCTTCAGCGACTGATGGAGGTGGTTGACGAGGTGGCCGTTCTCGGCGCGGTAGAGGTGGTCGATGCGCAGGAAGCGCTCGGCCTTGGCCACGCCGCGCTCGGTGACCGAGACGGTCTTGTGCTTCTCGTCGAACTCGAAGTCGAACTCGGCGACGAAGTCCTTCTTGGAGCGCGGGTCCATGCCGTCGGGCTTCTTGCCCGCCTCCATGACCTTGGCCAGCTTGGCGAACTGGACGTAGAAGTCGGCCGCCTGCTCGGGCGCGCCGGAGATGATCAGCGGCGTGCGCGCCTCGTCGATGAGGATGTTGTCGACCTCGTCGACGATCGCGTAGGGATGGCCGCGCTGGACCTTCTCCTCCAGCGCCGTGGCCATGTTGTCGCGCAGGTAGTCGAACCCGAACTCGGAGTTGGTGCCGTAGGTGATGTCGGCGCCGTAGGCGGCCTGCTTGTCCTCGTAGGACTGCATGTTCTGCAGGACGCCGATCGTCAGGCCGAGGCCCTCGTAGATCGGGCTCATCCACTCGGCGTCGCGCCGGGCCAGGTAGTCGTTGACCGTCACGAGGTGGACGCCCTTGCCGGACAGCGCGTTGAGCACCACGGCGAGCGTCGCGGTGAGCGTCTTGCCCTCGCCGGTCTTCATCTCGGCGATGTTGCCGCCGTGCAGGACCATGCCGCCGATGAGCTGCACGTCGAAGTGGCGCATGCCCATCGTGCGCTTGCCCATCTCGCGGACGATGGCGAAGGTCTCGGGCAGCAGGTCGTCGAGGGACTCGCCGTTGCCCGCGCGCTCGCGCAGGCCCGCGAAGCGCTCGCGAAGCTCGTCGTCGGACTCGAGCTCGAGCTCCGGCTCGTAGTTGCCGATCAGCGCGACGCGCTTCTCGTATTCGCGAAATTGCTTCGACTCGCCGATGTTCAGCGCACGGTCGAGGAGGCCCATCCGTTGAGCGTAGCAGCGGTTCGCTGAACTTCTGGCGCCCCCTCGCCGATAGCGGCCGGGGATGCTCGGAGAGACTGAGATCGCCCTTGGCGACGGGACTATGCCTGGCCGGACGCCGGTCCGCCAGGCCGTCTGCGACCCCTCGCGGGCCGTCATCGGCTACGAGGTCCTGGTCGACGATCCGGACGTCCCACGGGCCTCGGCGCGCTCGAGCGCGCGCGGGCTGCTGCAGGCGTTCACCGACGTCGAGCTCGACCTCGCCGCTCCGCACCACCCGGCGTACGTCACGATGGGCCCGGGGCTGCTGGTCCGCCTCGACCTCTTGCCCGTCGCGCCCGACCGCGTGGTGCTGCAGCTCGACGACGTGCCGACCCACGGCGACGTGCTGGCCGCCATCGATCGCCTGTCGAGCCTGGGCTACGTGTTCGCCGCCCTCGATCCGGCCTCGCCGGAGGCGCTGCGGGCGCTGACGGCCGTGGGCCTGGTGCGCCTCGACGTGCGCGGGCTGGACCCCGACGACGTGGCCGAGTGCGTCGCCCCGTTCCTCGCCGCCGACCTGCGAGTCCACGCCGTCGGCGTCGACTCGTTGGACGCCTTCCAGGCGTGCCTGGGCGCCGGCTGCACGGGGTTCCAGGGCGCGTTCCGGGCCCTGCCCGAGATCCAGCAGCCGTCCGGGACCGGCTCGCCGATCGCGCTGACCACCGCCGCGGAGCTGCTGGCCCCCGACCTCGACGCCGAGCGCCTCGAGAGCCTGATCGCGCGCGACCTCGCGATGAGCTACCGCCTGCTGCGCTACGCCAACTCGGCGCTGTTCTCGAGCCCGTGCGAGGTCGGGACCGTGCGCGAGGCGATCACGCTGCTCGGCGAGCGCATGACCCGCCGGTGGGCGCTCGTCGTCGCCCTGGCCGCGAGCGGCGCCGCGCGCCCCGACGGGCTGCTCGTCGACGCGCTCGTGCGCGCGCGCACGATGGAGCTGCTCGCCGCCGACCTGCCGCGCCTGCGCGCCGACCACGCCTTCACCGTCGGCCTGTTCTCGATGCTGCCCACGCTGGTCAACCGCCCGATGGAGCGCGCCATCGAGGGCCTCGGCCTGCCCGCTGAGCTCCAGCTCGCGCTGCTCGACGGCCATCCGCCCTACGGAGCGCTCCTGGACCAGATGGTCTGCCACGTCGACGGCGCCGCGTACCGGGAGACCGCCGAGGCCGAGGGGACCGCTGAGGCCGGCGGGACCGGTCCCAGCCGCCCCACCGACGCCACCGGCGAGACCGGACCCACAGGCCTCCCCGCCGTGGACGCGGCCTACCGCGCGGCACTGGAGTGGGTGCACCGCCTGCGCGGCGAGATCGCGCCGGCGGGGGCAGCGGCATCCGGGCCGGCGCCCACGCCGGGCCCGGCTCGCAGCGGCGGCCGCGCCGCGGCGGCGTAGGGCGTCGGAGCCGGCCGGCTGGGAGCGCGGCGCCGCGACGGAGCACGCGCTCGGCCGCCGCCCGGCGGCCGGCCGGCGTGCCGCAGCCCGCGCCGGCGCCGCAGCCGGCGCCGGCGCCGAGCGTCGCGCCGGTCCGCGTACGGTCTCGCGGTGTCTCGCCGCCTACGTCGCGATGACCGTGCCCTCGCCGAACCCCTCGGGCTCCGGCGTGCGGATCGTCTCCGTGCCGACCTTGCGCCGCCCCCGACGCTTCTCGCGGTGACGCTTGACCTGGCGCGACAGCTCCTCCTCGACGAGGTTGATCGCATGGCGCACGTCGCGCGCCTTGTCACATGCCCGCAGCGTGACGCCCTTGAGGTGGAGGGTCGCCTCGGCCACGTGGCTCTCGGCGATGGCGGGGTTGCGCTCCTCGGACAGCTCGACCTCCAGTCGCGCAAGGTCCGAGACCTGCTTGCCCACTCTGCTGAAGCGCTTCTCCACGTGCTCCCGAAGCTCGTCGGTGACAGGGGTATGGCGACCCTTGACCTCGATCTGCATGGAGATCCCTTCCCTCGTTGACGGGGCGTCAGGGGACGTTACCCCCGAGGTCACCGGTTCTCAACGCCCGGGCATAGGTGACCGCCCACACCGCGTTGGACCCCGCTCGTCGCAGCGCCAGCGCGCAGGCGTCGAGCGTCGCGCCCGTCGTATGGACGTCGTCGACCAGCACGGCCAGTCCCGGAGGCGACCCGCGCACCCGTACCTCGATGCGTCCCGGCGCGCGCCGCTCCGACCGCGACGCGCCGGCCTGCCGCGTCGCCCGACCCGCGCGCACCAGGCAGCACGACACCGGCAGCCCGGTCCGCCCGCCGATGGCCCGCGCCAGGCGCTCGCCCTGATCGAACCCCCGCCGGCGCCGTCGCGACGGATGCGTCGGCACCGGCACGAGCACGGCCGGCGCCGCCAGCAGCCCGGCCGGCGCCCCGGCCACGATCTGCGCGGCCATGACGTCGGCGACCGCGAGCGCCGCCCGGAACTTCAGCGCGTGGACCAGCGCGCGCGCCGGCCCCGCGAAGGCGACCGGCGCCCACGCCCGCGCCACCGCCGAGCCCGCGGCGGGACACGGTCGCCCGCACGGCGCCGGCAGCGCGCAGCGCGGGCACCGTGCGCCGCGCAGGAACGCCAGCCGCGTCCGGCACGCCGGACACAGGGCCGCGCCCGCCCCGACCGGCGCCCGACAGCTCCAGCACGAGGGAGGCGCCAGGACGGCCCCGACGCCATCCCACCACGCGCGCGCGGCGTCGAGCCAGCGGTCGCGGAGCTCGACCAAGTCGTGCCGCCGCCCGGGGGAGCGCTGGGGAGGGCTGGGCGGCGGCATGGGGAGATGTTCCCGGCGGACCGCGCACGGCTCTACCGCACGATTGCGACAATCCTGCGCAGTGGCTGCGGACACTTCGTGGACGTTCGACCCCGGCGCGCTGGCTCTGATCGCCCTCGCGGTGGTCGCCTACGTCCCCCGCTGGCGGCGCGCCCGCCTCCACGACGGACCGCGCGCCGCGCCCGTCGGCCGCCTGATCGTCTTCCTGACCGGCATCGCCGTCCTCGCCGCCGCGCTCATCTCCCCCATCGACATCCTCGGCGAGCAGGCCTTCGTCATGCACATGACGCAGCACATCCTGCTGCTCGACGTGGCGCCGATCCTCCTCATCGTCTCGCTGACGAAGGTCATCCTGCGCCCCGCCACCCGCCGCCTGCAGCGCCTGGAGCGCGCGGCGGGCCCGCTCGCGCATCCCGCCACCGCGGTGGTGCTCTACGTCGTGGTCATGTGGGGCTGGCACGTGCCGGCGCTGTACGACGCGGCCCTTGCCCACTCGACGGTCCACGCGCTCGAGCACACGTGCTTCATGACGGCCGGTGTCCTGTACTGGTGGCACATCCTCTCCCCCATCCGCTCGCGCTCGCACATGCGCGGACTCGGGCCCGTCGTCTACATGCTCTCGACCAAGCTGCTGGTCGGGCTGCTGGGGATCGCCATCACCTTCGCGCCCCACGCGCTGTACGCCTTCTACAGCCGGCGACCGGAGATCTGGGGCCTGAGCCCCGGCGAGGACCAGGCGCTGGCCGGCGGCCTCATGGCGCTCGAGCAGTCGATCGTCATGGGCGTCGCGCTCGTGTGGCTCTTCGTCCGCGCGCTGTCGGAGTCCGAGGCCGACGAGCAGCGGGCCGAGCGGTACGCCTGAGGGGCCGCGGGCGCGCGGGCGCTCGCTGCTCGGCGTTCGTGGTCGACCTGGCACCGAGGGAAAGCGACGTCGGCTCGCCTCGTGACGGGAGTGCGCCTGCGCTGGCGCGCTTCGTCACAGGGCCGCGCCGCCGCTGCGCCGCTCGACGCGCGCGGCGCGCCACCAGTGGCCGCCACCTGCGATGGCGCACATCAGCAACGTCACGAGACTGCGCGGGCTCGCTCCCTCGGTGCCCCGGCCGCGCGGCGCCGCCCGCGCCGGGAAGGCGCGCCGCGGGCGGTGGTTCGCCGCGCTTGCGGTCGTCCTCTGGCGTTGGTGGTGGACAGGGCACCGAGGGGAAGCGAAGTGGGGGGTGTCTCGTGGCGGATCGGGGCTCCGCCGTCGCAGGTGGCGCCCGGCCGTAGGGGGTGTGGTCAGAAAGGGTCGCCATGGCGCCCCAACGTGACCACACACCCCCGGGCTCGGGCGAACCGGGCTCCGCCGGCGCCGCGGGCGCGCGGCCCGCGATGCCGGGGTGGGCCGCGTCATCGCGGAGAGTCATGAGAAGTCGGCCCACCCCCCGGCCTCCGGGTCGAGATGTGCCGGCGCACGCGCGGTTCGACACAGCACCGCGCCGCCGCTGCGTAGCCCGACGCGCGCGGAGTTCGACCCGTCGCCGCTTGTGCACTTAAGCGAGCTCCAGGTTCGCCAAAGTACAGAAGCGCCCCGCCCCGACCGCCGCCCGCGACGACGTACACCAGGAACGTCACGAGACTGCGCAGACTCTCTCCCCTCGGTGCCCTGGCCGCGCAGCCGCTCAAACGTCGAACGGAGTGCGCCACGGCGGCGGATCGCCGCACCGAAAGGTCGTCACAAGACGAAGAAAAGCCCCCGTGCCATGCCGAAGGCTGGGGACGGGGGCGCTGGCATGCTGTCCTTCCACCCGGACGGACTTGTCGAACGTCCAGTCTGCGATAGGCCGTACGCGGCGCGCGCGCCCTCCCTACCCCGCCAGCTCCGCCCCGTCCTCGATGCGCGCCGGCCCCTCGATCGACACCGCGCCGCGGACCACGACGTCGCGGCCGAAGACCACGTCGCCGACCACCTCCAGGCGCTCGCAGGCCACCAGTGACGGCGCTCCGGCGGGGAAGTGGGCCTCGAAGTCGTCGATGAGCTTGTAGTGCTCGGGGTCGAGGTCGATGAACGGCGGCGCCTCGCGCTCCGGAGCCAGCTCGACCCTGCAGTCGTCGTGCAGGACGTAGGCGTCCGAGCGCAGGGCGAGCAGGTCGTTGGTCGTCTTGACCGGAGCGAACCGCCGCCGCGGCACGTGCAGAGCGCGCGCGCCCTCGAAGACGCCGATCGCGGCTCCCATCGCCGTCTCGAGTTGGATGACGGCGGGCGACTCGGGGTCGGACGGATCGACCGTCTTGCGATTGACGATCATCGGCAGCCCGAGGACGCCGCCGCGGCGCTCGAGCGTCTCGGCCAGCGCGCGCAGGTCGATCCACAGGTTGTTGGTGTTCACGAAGCGGTGGCGGGCGACGTCCTGGAGCGCGGCGAGGTCCTCCTCGGGCGTCTGCGCCGTCTCGCGCAGCAGCAGCTCGCCGCCGTCGCGCCGGCGCGCGAGGTGCCCGCCCTTGCGATCGGCCTCGGTGCGCCGCGCCACCTCCATCAGGAACGGGACCTCCTCGCTCGCGATCCACGACAGGATCCGGGGGTCGAGGACCGCGCCGAGGTTGTCCGAGTTGGACACGAACGCCCACCGATACCCGTGCGACGTGAGCTCGTCGAGCATCCCCGACGTGACGAGCGCCGTGTAGAGGTCGCCGTGGCCGGGCGGCGCCCACTCGAGCGCCGGGTCGTCGGGCCACGACACCGGGCGCAGGTCGTCGGCCCGGATCTTCGGCACCTTGTTCTGGACGAAGTCGGCCGGGACGTCCGAGGTCAGCTCCCGGTGCGCCGCCAGCGCGGCCAGCGAGTCCTCGCGCGTGGCGAACGAGTTCATCAGCACGAGCGGCATGCGCGCGCCGAAGCGCTCGCGCAGGCCGACGACCTGGCCGACGATCAGGTCGAGGAAGGTCTTGCCGTCCTTGGCCTCGATGAGCGACTTCGCCCGAGTCATGCCCATGCTCGTGCCCAGGCCGCCGTTGAGCTTGATCGCCACCGCGGCGTCGAGCAGCGACGCGTCGCCGGCGGGCAGGTCGTCGAGCGCCGGAAGCTCGTCGACGGGCTCGATCTCGGACTCCGGGAGCATCCCCGACTCGCCCTCGCGGAGCTGCTCGTAGTAGTGCGCGAACGTGTCGATCGCGACCTGGCCGAGACCCTCGGCCCGCATCTTCTCGATGCTGGCCCGCAGCCCGTCGTCGTCGCTCACGACTCGTCCCGGTGCACCGTCTCGGGAGCGAAGGCGGGCAGGCAGACCGCGACGTACTGCGCTCCGCCCGGCCGCGGGGTCGAGTAGCGCACCCACTCGCCGGCGCGGACGAGCACCGCCTGGCCCGCCGGGACCTCGAGCTCGCCGTCCTCGTGCTCGACGTGCAGCGTGCCGTCCAGGACGAGCGTCCACTCGTCGAACTCGGGGCGCTGGCCCGGCTCCAGCCAGCCCTCGGGCGAGCGCATCCGCGCGACGCTCAGGCGCGGCTCGCCCGTGCTGACGCGGCCGACGAACTCGTCGATCAGCTTCGGCTTGGTGCCCGCGGCCTCGACGCGGGTGGGGGCGGCGATGAGCTCCGGCATCGGCCTCACCCTAGATGATCGATTCGCGCTCGCCGGCCGCGCTCGAGCGCCGTGCGAGCGGCCTCGCGACCGGCCCGGCTACGACGGATCGTAGGAGGACGGAATGTGGGTATGGAGCCCGCCGCCGGAGCCGATGGCCCCGACCGGCCGGCTCCCGCCTGCATCGCATCCATCAGTCCGAGACGGGTCAGGACGCACCCGTCCCATGCCACGGAGGTAGCACCTTGCATCGCCCCATCGCACGCCGCGCGGCCCTGGGAGTCCTCGGCCTGCTGGCCCTGGCGCCCGCGGCGCAGGCGGCCGGCAGCGCCCCCGCCCGGACGACGCTGACCGACAGCGCCCCCACGTGGGCCAAGCCCGACACGCAGGTCGGCTCGGTCGCCAACACCGACTCGCGCACCTTCTGGGTGTACCTGCGACTGCGCGACTCCCAGGCGCTGGACCAGACGATCGCCGCAGTCAGCGACCCCTCGAGCTCGAGCTACGGCGAGTACCTGACGCCCCAGCAGTTCGACAGCCGCTTCGCGCCCACGAGCGCCGACGTGTCCGCCGTGCGCGGCTGGCTGCGCGGCGCCGGCTTCGCCGTGAGCGCCGACGCGCCGGACAACAACCGCTGGGTCAAGGCCAGCGGATCGGTGGCCCAGGTCGAGCGCGCGTTCCAGACGCAGCTTCGGACCTACCAGCACGAAGGCCGCGTCCTGCAGGCGCCCGACGGCGACCTCAGCGTCCCGGGCAGCGTCGCCGGGCGGATCGCCGGCGTCGCCGGCCTCGACGGCAGCGACCGGCTGATGAAGCCCGCGGGCGACGTCCCCGGCGCGCCGCCGAGCCCCGCCTTCGTCAACGACGGCCCGTGCTCGAGCTTCTGGAGCGAGAAGCTCGCGACGACCGTGCCGCAGGCCTACGGCGAGACCCAGCCCTACGTCACCTGCGGCTACACGCCGAGCCAGCTCCAGGGCGCGTACGGCATGAAGGCCCCGATCGCCGGCGGCATCGACGGCAACGGCCAGACCGTCGCCATCGTCGACGCGTTCGCCTCGCCCACGATCGAGCAGGACGCCAACCAGTACGCGAGCCTCCACGGCCAGGGCCCGGTGCCGTTCAGCCAGATCGTGCCTCCCGGCATCTTCGACGTCCCGGAGAACGAGCCGACCGGCTGCGACCCGCAGGGCTGGTACGGCGAGGAGACGCTCGACGTCGAGGCCGTCCACGCGATGGCGCCCGCCGCGCACGTGCTCTACGTCGGCGGCCAGGACTGCAACGACGAGTCGCTCATCGACGCGGTCAACAAGATCGTCGACGGCAACAAGGCACAGATCATCACCAACTCCTACGGGAACTTCGGTGAGAACGAGCCGGCCGGGCTGCTGCAGGCGTGGAACGACACGTTCCGCCAGGCCGCGGCCGAGGGGATCGGCGTGTACTTCTCCTCCGGCGACGACGGCGACGAGACCCAGAACCCCGACCTCGACGGCCAGCCGCACACCGACTTCCCCGCCTCGGACCCGCTGGTGACGGCGGTCGGCGGGACGTCGCTGGGCGTCAGCGCGAGCGACGGGTACCTGTTCGAGACCGGCTGGGGCGAGACCACGAGCAAGCTGGTCGACGGCGCGTGGACGCCCGACCCGCCCGGCGACTTCCTGTACGGCGGCGGCGGCGGCACGAGCGACCTGTTCGGCGAGCCCAACTACCAGCGCCGCGTCGTGCCCGGGCGCCTGGCGCGCGCCAAGGGCCACGGGCCCCACCGCGTGGTGCCGGACGTCAGCGCCGTCGGCGACCCGCAGACGGGCATGCTCGTCGGCCAGACGCAGACGTTCCCCGACGGGACGACGAAGTACAGCGAGTACCGCATCGGCGGCACGAGCCTGTCGTCGCCGCTGATGGCGGGCATGATGGCCCTGGCCGACCAGGCGGCGGGGCGCCGGCACGGCTTCGCCAACCCGGCGCTGTACGCGCAGGTCGGCACGCCGGCCTACCACGACGTGGTCGCGCCGGTGAAGCCGATCGCGGTCGTGCGCAACGACTTCGTCAACGGCGGCGACGCGAGCGACGGCGAGACGACG
>JAXDHQ010000115.1:0-13410 GCA_034664395.1 Solirubrobacteraceae bacterium
GCAGCCCGTGCGCGCGCAGGGTGGCGCGCGCCTCCTTGACGCCCGCCGGCGGCGGGCGCAGGCCCGCGGTCGCGAACAGCCGCGCGCCCGGCGTCTGCAGCGCGGGCGCGTGCTCGGCCGCCCACTCCAGGAAGGCGCGCGGCGCCGCGTCGCAGGCGATGGCGCCGTCGGCCAGCACGACCACGCGATCGGCGTGCGACAGGCAGCGCTCCAGGCGATGCTCGGCGAGCACGACGGCGGTGCCCCACTCCTCGTTGAGACGCCGCAGCAGCCACACCAGCTCGTCGCCGGCGACCGGGTCGAGCTGCGACGTCGGCTCGTCGAGCAGCACCAGCCGCGGCCGGCCGGCGAGCGCCGCGCCGAGCGCGACCCGCTGCAGCTCGCCGCCGCTGAGCTCGCTGGTCGAGCGGTCCAGCAGCGCCTCGATGCCCAGCGCCAGCGAGACCTCCTCCACCCCGCGCGCGACCGCCGCCGCGCCCTCGCCGCGGTTCTCCAGCGGGAACGCGAGCTCGTGGCGCACGGTGCCGAGGACGACCTGCGTCTCGGGGTCCTGGAAGAGCGTGCCGGCCACCGCGGCCAGCTCGGCCGGCCCGTGGTCGCGGGTGTCGCGGCCGGCGACGACGGCGTGCCCGGCGAACGTCCCGCCATGGAAGTGCGGCACCAGTCCGTTGGCGGCGCGCAGCAGCGTCGACTTGCCGCCGGCCGACAGGCCGGCCAGGACCACGAACTCGCCCGGCTCGACGGCGAGGCTGACGTCGCGCAGGGCCGGCCGGTCGGCGCCCGGATAGGTGTAGGTGACGCGCTCCAGGCGCAGCACGCTCACGGCTCGATCCCCCGGCGGTCGGCGAACGGCGCCAGCGCGACGAGGACGAGCGCGCCGGCGATGACGAGCTCGGCGGGGCCGACCGGCGCGGTCAGCGTCGGATACGCCGCGAAGCCCGCAACGCCGGCGATGCGCGCGCCCGCGGCGAGCGCGACCAGCGCCACGGCGGCGACGGCGAAGGCGACGTCGTGGCGCGACCACGGCGGGCGCCACGGGCGGGCGGCCGCGGCGGCGCCGTAGCCGCGCACCTCGAGCGTCGCGGCCACGTCGATCGCCCGGTCGAGCGCGCTCGCGGTCACCGCCCGCAGCACGGCCATGCGCGCGACCGGCCGGGGCCGGCAGGCGCTCGCGTCGGCCATCCGCCGCGCGTCGCGGGCGAGCACCGGCACCAGGCGCGTCGCCAGCGCCGCGGTCAGCGCCGAGCGCAGCGACACGCGCCGGAACAGGCGCAGCACCGCGTCGGGGTCGACGGCTGCGCTGAACAGCGCGCAGCACAGCACCACGACGACGACCCGCGCGCCGAGCACGAGCCCGTAGACCAGCGCCTCGACGGTGAGGTCGACCTGGCCGAGCGGCGGCACCTCCCCGAGCCGGGCGAAGACCGTCAGCCCGTCGCGCACGACGAGGACGGTGACCACCGCCACGAGCGCGGCCAGCGCCAGCGTGAAGCGGGCGGTGCGCGCGACGTCGCGCACGACGCCGGCGCCGGCGGCCGCGGCGAGCGCCGCGACGGCCACCGCGCCGAGCGCCAGCGGGTGCTGGAAGCTCAGGGCGCACGCGGCGAGCGCCAGGCAGTAGGCGCCGCCGGCGGCGGCCCGCGCGGCGTGCAGCGGGCTGGCGCGGCGGCGGTAGATCATCTCGCCCCCGGCAGCGGCAGCGGTAGCGGACGCCCTCCGCTCACGGCAACGGCGAAGCGGTCGCGCAGCGTGGCCTCGTCGAACGCGCGCGCGGCCGCCGCCACGCCCCCGGCGTCGGTGCCGGTCACGACCCACGTCGGCGGCTGCTCGCCCACGCGCGTGGCGGCGATGAGGCCGGTCCCGGCGCCGAGCGTCCGCGCCGGGCGCCCGCGCGGGTCCAGCGCGGCGATCGAGCGCCCGTCGTCCGCGACGCGGGCGTACACGCCGCTGGCCGACGGCCCGCGCTCGAGCCCGATCACCGCCGGGTCCTCGCGCAGCGCGGGCCACGGCCCGACGAGCACCCGCAGGGTCTCCTCGATCTTCGCGGTGCGCAGGCCGCCGATGGCGGCGGGGACGTCGTAGGAGGCAAGCCGGCTCGACACCTGGCGGCACGGCTCGCTGCCGGGGCTCGCGCATTCGATGCGCACGGGCAGGCGCTTGCCCCCGATCCCGTGGCGGAAGGGCTCGGGGAAGGAGCCGACGACCGCGGGCACGCGCATCGCCGCGCTCCAGTCGTGGCGGTCCCACCAGATGCTGTCGCCGGCGCTGAGCTTCGTGTCCGCCGCGCCGCGCGAGGCCTCGAGGCCGTTGACGTAGTAGAACCAGTCGACCCGCCCGCCGCCGGAGAGGCCATCGATCGACTGGACGAAGCCGCCGCCGAAGCGGGTGCCGACCCTGGCGTTGCGCTGCAGCAGGCGCATGACGGTCTCGCTGCCGCCGACCGCGGGCGCGTCGATCCGGCGCACCCCGTCGGCGCCGAAGTCCTGCGTGATGGTGAGCTTCGTCCCGGCGGGCTTGGACCCCGCGCCCAGGCCGCAGCCCGAGAGCGCGAGGCCCACCGCCAGCGCGATGAGGACCGCCCGTGTCACGCCACCTCGAAGACCACGCGCGTGCGCGTGCGCTGCAGCAGCGTGTCGCGGTTGCCGGCGCGGTCGCGCGCCTCGACGTCGAGCACGTAGCGGCCCGGGGCCAGCGCCGACGGCAGCAGGTACGACCACTGCGCCCTGGCTCCGACGCTGAACCACCTGCCGCGCTTGGCGCCGCAGCGGGTCATCGCGGCGAAGCGCTCGGTGCGGGCGTCGTAGGTCGTGCAGCGCCCGGCGTCGGTGCGGGTCAGGCGCAGGCGCACGTCGGCCAGGCCGGAGGGGTCGGCGGCGACGATGCCGGCGAGCACGCGCGGGCCCTTGCCCTTGGCGAAGCGCTGGCCCTCGCGGACGGAGGCGATCTTGCCCACCGGCGGGCGCCGGTCGACGGTGCCGCAGTTGCCGTCGTCGCCGCTGGTCAGGCACGCCGACGGGGCGGCGCCCGCGCCGGCGACCGGCGCGACCGTCGTCCCGCAGGCGCCGTCGGCGCCGTCGGTGACGCACACGCGCACGCGGTTGGAGCGGATCGACCCGGCCTTGCTCGCCTTGAGGTCGCGGTCGCCGCGGACGTCGTACGGGCCGACGGTGACCGTCCCGTCGGCGCCGGAGGTCTGGCCCTCGACGGCGGCGCCGGCGACCGGGGCGCCGGTGTTCAGGTCGGTGACGCGCAGCGCGACGGGCGCTCCCGGCGCGGCGGTCGCCGGACCGGCCAGCTTCAGCAGCGGATCCGCGCCCGTGCCGTAGGCGAAGAGGACGTCGTCGCCGTTGGCGATCGGGTCGGCGCACGAGCCGACCTGGGCCGCGACGCCGTTCTCGTACTCGGCCAGGAAGCGGTTGGTCGCGGCGTCGAAGGCGACGCTCTCGCCCGCGATCGCGTCGAAGCTCGGACTCCCGAACTGCACGCTGAACGTCCCGGTCATCGAGAACGGCGCCGCCTGCGACGCCGCGGTGATCGCCGCGCCGCGCGTCGGCACCGCGACCGGGCTCGTGCCGGTGTTGGCGGCGGTGCCGTCGCACTGGTGGCTGACCGGGTCGCCGGGGAACTGGAACGGCCGCACGTCGGTGGTCACGGGACCTTCGAAGAGCGTCCGCGTCGGGCCTTCGATGCGCAGGTTCACCGTCACCGGGGCCGCGGCGGCCGGCGTCGCCGGCAGCACGGCGAGAGCAAGGGTCGCGGCCGTGAGGCCGAGGGCACGTCGTGTCATTGGAGAGCCACCCCTTCCACGAGGGCGTCGTCGCTGGTGGTCGGAGTCAGGTCTCCTGGCTGCCGGGTGCTCGCATCCCCACGCCTTCCCAGGAGGCCGTCGGCCTCCCAGTGGCCCGAGCGCGCTGCTCGTGCGAGGTGCATGCCCGGTCACAGTGGCGGGTCCGCGCCGGATTCGCACCGGCTTCCCTTGGCCACCGACCGTCTGAACCCGGCCATCCTAACCGCTAGGCTCGCGAGCGTGACGGTCAATCTCACCCGCATCTACACCCGGTTGGGCGACGCCGGCGAGACGCACCTGGGCGACATGAGCCGGGTTCCGAAGACGCATCCGCGCATCGAGGCCTACGGCGAGATCGACGAGCTCAACGCGCACATCGGGGTCGCGCTGACCGTCGAGGGGATGCCCGACCGCTACGCGCAGTGGCTGCGCCACATCCAGAACGACCTCTTCGACCTCGGCGCCGACCTGAGCGTGCCAGAGGACGGCGAGCGCGAGCGGCTCCGCGTCGCGGCCGAGCAGGTGACGTGGCTCGAGGAGGCGTGCGACGAGGTCAACGCGACGCTCGAGCCGCTGCGGTCCTTCGTGCTGCCGGGCGGGACGCCGGCCGCGGCGCACCTGCACGTGTGCCGGACCGTGTGCCGCCGCGCCGAGCGCCGGGCGCTGCTGGTCGAGGACGCCAACCCGGAGGTCGTGCGGTACCTCAACCGCCTCTCCGACCTGCTCTTCATCCTCAGCCGCGGCGCCAACGCCGGGGACGAGCCGCTGTGGGAGCCGGGGCGCCACCGGTAGCCAACGGCGACGGGGCGCGCGACCACCCGCGGCGCGCGCCGATCCCGATCGTCGCAGTCGACCCCGCGGCCGAGGCGGCGGCGCGCGCGCGACTCACCGACGGCAGCCACGCGCTGCGACGCCTGGCCGACCTCGCCGGCTGGCTCGGCGCGGTGACGGGCAGCGACACTCCGGTCGTGCGCGCGCGCATCGTCCTCGCCGCCGCCGACCACGGCGTCGAGCCGGACGCGACCGCGGCGGTGGCGGGCGCCGTCGACGCCGCCTTCGTGCTCGTCGACGCCGGCGTGGCGGGCGGGCTCGACCCGGCCGACGTCCGCACCGGGCTGGGGCCCAGCCGCGACCCTCGCACCGAGCCCGCGCTCTCGGTGGCGGAGGTGGCGCTCGCCGTCGACGCCGGGCGCGAGCTGGCCGCCGGCGCTGCGGCCGACGGGGTCACGGTGCTGGCCGGCGCGGCCGCGGGCGGCGGCCTGGTGGCCGCCACCTGCCTGGCCGCCGCGCTGACCGGGCGCGGGCTCGACGAGCTTGCCGACGCGCGCATCCGCGACGCGTGCGAGCGCGCGCTGGAGCGCCACCCGGACGCGGCCGAGGGCCCACTGCATGCGCTGCGCCGCCTCGGCGCCGGCGACATCGCCGTGCTCTGCGGGCTGGCGCTCGGCGCCGGCGAGCACGGCCTCGGCTACGTCGCCGACGGCCTCGGCGCCACGGCGGGCGCCGTGGTCGCGGCCAGCATCGAGCCCGATCTGCGCCCGCGGCTGCGCGCCGCCGCCGAGCGGCCCGAGGGCGCGCACGGCGCGCTCCTCTCGCACGCCGGCCTCGAGGCCGTGCTCGGGCACGAGCCGACGCTCGGACCCGGCATCGGCGCCGCCGCCGCGCTGGCGCTGCTGCGCGTCGCCGCCACCGCCGCGTCGCCGCGCTGAGCGCTCAGCGCGCCGCGGGCGAGCGTGGGGCCGAGGCCGCGCCCACGCCGGTGACGAGGACGAGCGCGAGGACCGCGATCGTCAGCGCGGCCGCGACCAGCATCGGGCGCCCCATGGCGTACATCGCGAGGACGTCCGAGCGCGCGCCGACCAGCGCCGCCGCGATGGCCGCCACCACGCCGCCGACCGACGCGGCGTACGCCGTCTGGCGCCAGCCCGGGCCGCGCGCGACCTCGGGCACGTCGCGCTCGACCGCGCGCAGGGCCGCGAGCGCGAGCGCCGCCCACAGGCCCGCGACCAGGAAGCCGCCGATCACGTCGGACGGGAAGTGCCACTTGAGGACGAGCACGGCGTAGCCGACGGCGACGGCGAACGCCCCGCCGGCCAGGGCCGTCGCCGCGCGCATCGCCGCCGGGGCGACGAGCACGGCGCACAGCGCGAGCGTCATCGCCGCCGTAGCGTGGCCGCTCGGGAACGCCGTCGCGTCGAGCTGGTGACGGGTCCAGCCGAGCACGCGCGGCTCGGCCAGGACGTGCTTGAGGAGTTGGGTCGTCGCGCCGGTCAGGCCCAGCAGCGCGACCACGGCCAGCGCCCGCCAGCGGCGGCCGCGCGTGAGCGCCACGCCCACGCACGCCAGGCCCGCGCACGCGTACGGGACCGGGTCGGCGAGGTGTGCGATCAGCTCGATGACGGGCGTGATGCTCGGCCGGTCCAGCGCGACGAAGCCGTGCAGGACGGCGGCGTCGCGAAACCGCACCGCCGGCACGGCGAGGCCCAGCACGGCGACGAGCGCCAGGCCCAGGAGGCAGGCGAGCGCGGCGAGCAGCGGGGATGCGCAGCGACGAAGCACTCCCCTCAGGGTAGGGGGCGCACGTGAGGGTCAGATGAAGATGCGCCGCGGGCGGCGCCCGCGGGCGGCCTTCGCGTGCGGCCTCCGCGTGCGCCTCGCGCGGGTGCGCGGCCAGGGCACCGAGGGGAGAGAGCCTGCGCAGGTTCGTGACGTTCGCGGTCTGCGCCGTCGCGGGTGGCGCTCGCGTCCGGGTGCTGGTCCGCTTGGCGAACCGGGGTTTCGCTTAAGCCTTCCACCAGATCACGCGCGCGCCGACACATCTGGACGCCCACGGGGGGTGGGCTCGTTTGAACTCGATAGTCGAGTTGAAGGGAGCCCACCCCCCGCGCCCCGGGCGCCCTTGCGACGGCGGACGCGCGGTTCGTCACGAGGTGCCCCGACTTCGCTTCCCCTCGGTGCCCTGGCCGCGAGGCGCCGCGCAGCGACCGAGGAGAGCCGACGACGCGCGAGGCGCCTCGCGGATCAGCCCGCCCGCGCCCCGACGAGACCGTCGTACACGCGTCCCAGGCGGTCGGCCAGGTCGTGCAGCGGGCGGCGCACGCGCGGGTGGAAGAACACCAGCGCCGACAGCGTGCCGATCGCCGCCCCCGCCAGCACGTCGCTGGGGTAGTGCGTCCCGACGGCGACGCGCCCCACCGACACGAGCGTCGCCATCGCCAGTGCGACCCAGCCGGCGCGGCGCGAGCGCAGCGCGATCGCCACCGCGATCGCGAAGGCGGCGGTGGCGTGGTCGCTGGGGAACGAGGTGTCGTGGGTCGGGGCGATGAACAGGTGCGCGTCGGCCGGGTGGGCGACGTACGGTCGCGGCCGCGCCCAGAGGTGGTTGAGCACCTGCGCCACGGCGAGCGCGAGCCCGGCGCTGAAGCCGGCCGCGACGACGCCATGGCGCGCGTTGCGCGAGCGCAGCCTGCCCGTGGCCGCGAACAGGCTGGCGAGCAGCACGATGAACAGGACCGGCGCCTCCACGGCCAGGAAGCGCATCGGGTCCTCGAAGACGTCGTGATGGATCGCGAGGCGATTGACGGCTTCGAAGAGCGTGAGGTCCATCCCCGGAGCCTACGTCCGCGCGCCCAGCAGCTCGCCCAGTACGACCCGCGCGTCCGTCCCCAGCGGCTGCGGCGGGCGATCCAGGTCGCACCACCGCGCCTCCCGCAGCTCGCCCTCGTCCAGCACGATCTCCCGGCCGTCCGGCCGCCCCTCGAAGCAGGTGAGCGTCGTGCGCTTGCCGTATCCACGCGCGTGGACCGTCCCCAGCTCGCGCCAGTCGGCGAGCACGATGCCCAGCTCCTCGCGCGCCTCGCGCGCGGCTGCCACGCTGGGCTCCTCCCCGCGCCGCACCCCACCGCCCGGCAGCTCCCACACCCGCCGGTCGCCGTACGCGTGGCGCACGAACAGCACGGCATCGCCCTCGCGCACGACGCACTTGACCCCGCGCGTGTGCGGCCGCGCCACCCGCCAGTAGATCCGCAGCAGCGCGTGGGCGACGCGGTAGCCGGCACGCCGGGCGGGGACGGGGAGGGCGCGCATGACCCCGGAGCGTAGGCGCCGTGCCAGGCGAGGCCGCACAGGTCCGAACAGGCAGGCTCCCAAAACGTCGAAACCCCGATGGAGCGCCCGCCGAATCGTGGAGGTGATGTGGCGCGGGGAGGGGACGTGGCTCCGCCGAGAGCAGCACCGCGCCGCGCTCTCGTTGCTGCAGCGACAGTTCCTGGCGGTGACCCTTGACGGAACATCGCCTGACGACGCGGACGCCGAATACGAGGCCGTGGAGGAGGCGCATGCGGCCGAGGCGCAACTTCGCCTCGAAGCCGCTGCGGACTGACGCCGTGACACTGGCCTCGACGATTCGCTCGCCTTGTCGCGCACTTGGCCCAGAACCGCGAAAACCGGCTCCCAGAGCCGGCTCCCGCAGTACCGCCACGGGGATTCGAACCCCGGTTTCCGCCGTGAGAGGGCGGCGTCCTAGTCCCCTAGACGATGGCGGCAGGACGCGGCGCAGTGTAGCAACGGGCCCCCCGCTATCCTCCCCGGTCTCCTAGCCCGCGGATGTGGCGGAATTGGTAGACGCGCACGGTTCAGGTCCGTGTGGAGGTAACTCCGTGGAGGTTCGAGTCCTCTCATCCGCATCGGCCGGGAGGCCTGCTCGCGACGGGCGCGAGCAGGGCTCCGCCGCCGGCGTCAGTTGTCGCTCGCCTTGGCCGAGCGTCGCCGCCGGGCGCGGGGCGCGACGCCGTCGTTGCCGGAGTCGTCGCTGAGGCGCTGGGCCTCGAAGAGCATCCCCACGACCCCGACGCGGACCGGCTCGGTCGGGCTCGCGGGGCGCTTGAGCCGGTCGCCCGCGGAGGCCTCGATCTTCTCGACCTGCTCGAGCAGGCGATCGAACGCCCGCGTGAGCTGCTCCCAGCCCTTGGCGTCGACGGTGACGTGCGTGCGGTGCAGGCGCGCGTCGGGGGGATCGAAGCCGCCGGCGGCGGCCGAGACCGTCGCGTAGTCGTGGATCTGCTGGAGCGTCGCCCCCAGCAGCGCCTGCTTGGCGACCGGCGGGGCCTGTTCCCAGGCGTCGGCGGACAGCGTCGGGCGCGTCTTGGCCCGGTAGTGGTGCTCGACGGCGCCGCGCCGGGGCGTCTCGCCCACGAGCTCGATCAGGCCGAGGCGGTGAAGCGTCCTGACGTGGTAGGAGACCACGCCGAGCGACGCCTGGAGCCAGTCGGAGAGCTGGACCGGGCTCGCCGTGCGCTCCTCCAGGATCGAGAGGATGCGAACCCGCAGCGGGTGGCTGAGGGCCTTGACGTACCGGGGGTCGTCGATGGTGCTGATCGGCTTCACTGGCGCTCCAGAGGCTCGGACAATGTCGGCCCCGTGCGAGGGAGGCGCCTCGTGCGAGGGGGGAAGCTGAAACCCTAACCGTCCTTCCGGCAGACCGTGCCGCTCAGCCATGGCCAATGGTCGAGGTTCGGTACCGTCGCCGCACCCCGCCGGCTAGCGCTCGGGGCCGCGCCCCGCTGCGCCGCGGCGCGACAGGGGAGCCGTCCTGAACACTCGATCCCAGTACGGCGCGCTGATGCCGAAGCCGCGCGTGTCGTCCTGGAAGTGGTGGCGCAGGTGCAGCTCGCGCATGCGCCGCCCCAGGCGGCCGCGCGGGATCCGGTGGTGCAGGTACCAGTGCAGCGTGTCGTAGGCGACGTAGCCCACCAGGAACCCGGCGGAGACGCCGAGCCACGCCGGCGCGCCGAGCACGAGGCGGTAGACGACGACGAAGATCAGCGCGAGCGGGATCGACGCGCTCGGCGGCATGACGAGGCGGTGCGGGTCGTTGGGGTGCTCGTGGTGGACGCCGTGGATGAGCCAGTGCAGCTTGGCGCCGACCCCCTCCTGCGGCTCCCAGTGGAAGACGACCCGGTGCAGCCAGTACTCGGTGAGCGTCCACAGCGCGTAGCCGAGCGCGGCCCAGGCGAGCGTGCGCGGCGTGCCCGTCCGGCTGATGCCGAACGAGCCCAGCAGCACGATGACCGGCCCGTAGAGCACGGCCGGCACGACGGGGTGCACGCGCGTGAGGCGGTCGAGTGCCGGCCACGGCAGCAGCGGCGGCGAGGCCCGCAGGTGCTCGCTGCGATCGGAATGGTCGTCGAAGGCGTTCGGCGTTGCGCTCATCGTGGCCCCCTGGAGAAGACGGAACTGTGCTTCCGGTTCGTCTCCCGTTCTACCACGCCGGGCCCCTCGGCTGCGAGTGCCTCGCCGGTCAGTGGGCGGACGAGCCCGCCGCGACCGGCGCGTCGTCGCCCCCGGACTCGACGAGGAAGGCGCGCCGGCAGTGCTCCGAGCAGAAGTGGACCGTCCGCCCGGAGTCCTCGAGCGTGATCCCCTTGGAGCGGTCGACGGTCATCCCGCACACCGGGTCGGTCGCGCCGCGCCGCACGGTCAGCGCCCACAGCGCCACGAAGGCGATCGTCGCGAGCGCGTTGAGGGCGAGCTTGTAGTCGACCTCGATCGATCCGAACACCGCCCGGGCGCTCGGGCGCTCCGACGGCACGAGGCCCAGCGCCGAGAAGAGCCCGTCGACCGCGAGCGCCGCGACGACCATCGCCACGAGCATGAGCGCGACGATCCGCAGCGCGAAGGCGGTGCCGTAGTACTTGCGATAGACGACGACGATCGGCAGCACGACGAGGTCGGCGAACAGGAAGGCCATCACGCCGGCGAACGACATCCCGCCCGACCACAGCACGGCGGCCAGCGGCACGTTCCCGACCGAGCAGACGAAGCTGAGCACGGCGATGAGCGGGCCGACGAGCACGTTCTCGATCGTGCGCAGGGCCCCCGGGGCGTCGGTGACGAACAGCGCGTTGAAGACGTCCATCGGCAGCAGGCCGATGAAGCCGGCGATCAGGAACCCGAGCCCGATCTCCTTCCACAGCATCTGCCAGTCGCCGCGGAAGTTGTGGGCCACGTCCGACCACGCGGCGGCCGAGCGCACGCGCTCGCGCAGCGGCAGCTCGGTGGCGGCCGCGTGGTGCTGGTGGCCGGTGTCGGCCTCGCGCGCGCGTGCGCGAGCGCGTTCCTCCAAACGCGGCGAGACGAAGAGCCGCAGCAGCGCCGCCATGAGCGCGATCATCACCAGGCCGCCGACGAACTCGGCGGCCGCGAACTGCCACCCGATGAGGATCCACAGCACGAGGCCGAGCTCCCACACGAGGTTCGTCGAGGCGAACTGGAACGCGAGCGCGCTCGCCGCGCTGGCCCCCTTCTGGAAGAGCGACTTGGCGATGGCGATGGCCGCGTAGGAGCACGACGACGACGCCGCTCCCAGGCCCGTGGCCAGCGACACGGGGCGCGCGCCTGCGCCGCTCAGCGCGGCCT
Source organism: Solirubrobacteraceae bacterium (assembly GCA_034664395.1). Taxonomy (GTDB): domain Bacteria; phylum Actinomycetota; class Thermoleophilia; order Solirubrobacterales; family Solirubrobacteraceae; genus JAOPZW01. Next base: position 11,204 of record JAXDHQ010000115.1, read on the forward strand.
CGATCCGCCGGCGCGGCACCCAGGCCTGGACGACGGCCGAGACCAGGAAGCCGACGACGAGCGCCCACCAGACCTCCCAGGCCATGAGGACGGCGTGCCAGAGGCCGTCGCCGATCGCGGACACGAGGTCAGCCATACCCTGGGAGGGTAATCGAACCGCCTCCGAGGTCACCTCCCTCCGAACGCGGAAGGCCCGCCATGACGGCGAGCCTTCCGGGGCACTCGACCTCTCTCGTGGCGGCCTCATTACCCGCTGGGTCGAGGTCTTGAACGCGCGCGTCGGTGTCAGGACGCGACACGGCGTCGTTGCGCGCCGGGCGCACTCCCGGATACGTTGGTTGGACCAACGGGCAAACGCGCCCGTCCGCCGGGCGCGACGACATGGGAGGAGCCATGCGACGACTGGCCTCGGCTGGTGCGTTCGTCCTCGCCGCGATGATGGTCGCGGCCGTTCCCGGCGCGGCGGGGGCCGCGGGATCGAGTTCGCCGGATTGGCACCCCGCGCCGAAGGGTGGGCTGGACTGCAATGGCTTCAGCCCGGTGCAGACGACCTTCCGCCAGATGATCTGCACGGAGATCGCGTCCAACTCCCCCAACGGCTACGAGGACAACGGCCATTACGTCGGCCACGACGAGCCCGACATCGGCTTCTTCTCCAGTCAGCACGGGTCCGGCAACAGCATGAGCTACCGGATGGTGCTCCCGGTCGACCCCGCGCAGGACGCCCAGCGGCAGTTCGGGGGCGTCACGCACGACTTCCAGCTCAGCCCCGCGCACTGGTTCGGGATGACGATGTGCGACACCGAGAGCTACCCCGAGGGCACGAAGACGTGCCGGCCCGACAGCGACGCCAACATCCAGGTGCCGCCCCGGGCCGACCACGCCGGCGCCGCGTTCATGGAGCTCCAGCTCTATCCGCCCGGCTTCTCGCCGATCATCTCCTGCGACCAGACCCACTGGTGCGCGGCGCTGACGATCGACAGCCTGCAGGCCGAGTTCGGCGCCCTGCACGGCCCCGGCACGCCTCCGGGCGCCAAGGCCAACGACAACTGCCCGGAGCCGGTGAACTTCGCGTACCTGACCCACAGCGGCCGCCCGGTCGGGCCGCCCGGGCCCGACGCCCAGACCGACGCGACGTTCACGCCGACCGCCGACACGCTGCTGATGAATCCCGGCGACACGGTGGTGCTCACGATGCACGACACCCGCGCGGGCCTCTTCACCGAGCTCGAGGACGTGACCACGCACCAGCGCGGCTTCATGACCGCCAGCGTGGCCAACGGCTTCCGCCACATCCTGTGGGACCCGGTGAACTCCACGTGCAACGGCGCGCCGTACGGGTTCCACCCGATGTACGACACGGCGGCGGCGCCACTCGCCAACGGGCAGCCCACGGCATGGACGACCTGGTCGGCCCACACCGACAACGTCGCCTATGACGTGGAGACCGGCCACTTCGAGCCGCCCGACGCGACGGCCGACGACGCGGCCGGCGTCGGCCCCGACGAGGACTCGCCCTGCTTCCCCGGGCCGATGATCCCGGGCTGCCTCGGATCGGACTCCGACTTCGACGGCTACCCCTACCACGCGGACTGGCCCAACGGGTCGAGCACGTTCACGACGCCGTTCTACATCAGCTCGCCGCGCAGTCCGGGCGACGACCGCGGGAACGGCCGCGGGAACGACCGCGGCCCGCGGCAGGACCGGGGGGCCTATCCGGTCGTGCGCTTCGAGACCGACCTGCCGCGCATCGAGGAGGCCAACAACGGCGGCGCCCTGACGTGCGACCACCACACCGGCGACGGCTGCGTCAACCCGCCGCCGGCGCCGGACGGGTCCAGCGCGTTCTATCCCTGGTACCACCTGTTCAGCCTGGCGTCCGAGCGCGGGACCACGTGCGCGTGGGCGCTGACCAACGACGGCGTGCCCAACGAGGTCTCGAACTTCGGTGGCGAGCAGGCCGGATGGGGACCGCTGGAGAAGACCGACTACGGCTTCGACCAGCGCTTCCACAACTTCGCGCGCACGCTGCCAGGCAACCCCTGTCCGTAGGCGCCGCCGCGACGGCGAGCGATCGCCGCGACAGCGGGAGGGCCGCTCGCCGAGCGGCCCTCCCATCCCTGCCCCGAGCCGTGCCCGAGGCGCAGTAGGGTCGGATCGTGCCCACGCCCGACCCATCGGCCGCCGCCCGGCTCCGGCGCCTGCTC
>JAXDHQ010000116.1:0-8057 GCA_034664395.1 Solirubrobacteraceae bacterium
CAAGCAGAACTACCCCCAACGCGAGATCGCCGACGCCAGCTTCGACCTGCAGAGCCGGATCGACAACGGCGACCGGATCGTCGTCGGCGTCAACGGCTACACCGAGGGCGACGACGGGCAGATGGCCATCCTGCGGATCGACCCCGCGCTGGAGGGCAAGCAGATCGCCCGCGTCCAGGCGGTCAAGGCCGCGCGTGACAGCGCCGCCGTCGAGACGTCCCTGGGCGAGCTCAGGGAGGCCGCGCGCACCGACGTCAACCTCATGCCGATCCTGCTCGACTGCGCCCGCGTCCACGCCTCCGAGGGCGAGATCGTCCACGCCCTGCAGGACGTCTGGGGCGCCTACACCGAGACGCCCGTCTTCTGATGCGCGACGGCCGGGCGGCCGCGATGACGAGCGTCGCGGCCGGCGTCCCGAGCCGCAAGGTGTCCACGGCGGAGATCGCCGAGCGCCTGGACGTCCCGGCGGAGTGGATCGTCCGCCGCACCGGAGTCGAAAGCCGCCATCGCGCGCGGTCCGACGAGCGCCTGACCGACCTCGCCGCCGAGGTTTCGCTCGCCGCGCTGGAGAAGGCCGGCAGGTCCGCGGACGAGGTCGACCTCGTCCTGGTGGCCACCATGACGCCCGACGAGATCACGCCGCACGCCGCGCCACAGGTCGCCGCGGCGATCGGCGCGCACGCCGCGGGCGCGGTCGACGTGGGCGCGGCGTGCACGGCGTTCTTCTCCGCCGTCGCGCTCGCCGTGGGCCAGATCGAGAGCGGCCGGTCCGAGTGCGCCGTGATCGTCGGCGCCGACTTCATGTCGCGCGTGCTCGACTACGACGACCCGGTCACGGCGGGCATCTTCGGCGACGGCGCCGGCGCCGTGGTCATCGAGGCCGTCACGGGCCCCCCGCGCTTCGGGCCGTTCGTCATGGGCGCCGACGGCGCCGCCGGCTCGGCGATCGTCACGCCGCGTCCCTCGGGTCCCGTGACCATGGACGGCCAGGCGACCTTCCGCCGGGCGGTCGACACGCTCGAGGACGTGTCGCGCCGCGCCGCCGACCTCGCGGGCGCGCCGATCCAGAGCATCGACCTCGCGGTGTTCCACCAGGCCAACGGCCGGATCACCAAGAGCGTGCGGGAGCGCCTCGGGCTGCCGTCCGAGCGCGTCGTCGACTGCATCGACCGCTACGGCAACACGACCGCCGCCACGCTGCCGATGGCGCTGGCCCACGCCGACGCCCACGGGCAGCTCGCCGCCGGGTCGCGCGTGCTGCTGGCCGCCTTCGGCGCCGGCCTGACCTGGGGCGGCACCGTGCTCACCTGGGGGCGCGAGCGATGAGGTCGAGGGCGCGCTTGTGGGTCTCCTTGGTGCGCTCGGTGTGGCGCCGGATGGCGTCGCGGGCGGCGGCCAGGCGACGGGCCTCGTAGGCCTCGACGATGGCCACGTGGTCCTCGATCAGGGCATCGGAGGCCTGCGAGGAGGGGTTGAGCGCGCGCATGAGGATGCCCGGCAGGCTGAGGCGACGGTACGCGTGGAGCAGGAGCGGTGAGCCCGCCAGGCGCACGAGGGTCTCGTGGAAGCGGGCATTGGCGCGCGCGTACGCTCGGACGTCGACGAAGCGCCCGTCCTGGATGAGGGGTCGAGTGCGCTCCATGTCGGCGCGCAGCTCGGCGAGCGCGTCCTCGTCGAGGCGCGCGAGCGCGAGCTCGGCGGCGCCGAGCTCGATCGCGCAGCGGGCGTCGAACACCTCGTCGATGGCGTCGACGCTCAGCGGCAGGAGCACGTAGCCGCGGTCGCGGTCATGCGAGACGAGGCCCTCGGCGACGAGCGAGCTCAACGCCCGCTCGACCTGGCCGGGCACGGTGCCGAGCTCGGCCGCCAGGCGTCGTGCGTCGAGCGGCCCGCCGTCCTCGCCGGCGTCGAGGAGGTGCTCCCGCAGCGCCGCGGCGACGGGATCGTCGCTGCCGGCGTAGAGCTGCCCGAAGTTGCCGCGGAAGTACGCCAGCGGGTTGCCCCCGCGCGCCCGCGCACGCTCCACCGCGCCGAAGAACACGCTGTGGCTGCCGCCGGCGACCTCCTCGGCCACGCGGCACTCCAGCCAGGCCAGCGCGCCATCCAGCAGCGGGCAGCCGAGGACGCCGCGGGTCACGGAGACCCCGGCGAACTTGTCCGCCTGCGGGGTGGCGAAGTGGATGGCCGTCTGCGCCTGGTCCTCCTCCAGGATGTTGACGGCGAACACGCCGCTGGCGCTGACCGCCGCCCGCGTCGGCACCCGCCGGTTGACGCAGACGAGCACCATCGGCGGTTCGAGCGACAGCGAGCACATCGCGCTCGCGGTCATGCCGAGGTCGTCGCCGTCGCGGCTGGTGGTGATCACCGCGACGCCGCTGGCGAAGCGCCCGACCACCTCGCGGAAGAGCTGCGGATCGCATCTCGCGTCGGTCATGGGTGCTGGCGCCGAGTCTAGGGCTTCCTTATGCTCTGTGGAATGCATGTTCTGCATAACAGAAAAGGGAGACGGGATGGCTGACTCGGCGACCGCGGCGCACACCGCTCCCCTCACGGGTGAGGAGTACCTCGCGAGCCTCCGCGACGGGCGCGAGGTCTGGATCGACGGCGAGCGCGTCGGCGACGTCACGGAGCACCCGGCGTTCCGCAACGCGGCCCGTTCGGTGGCGCAGCTCTACGACGCCATGCACGATCCGCAGCGCGCGGAGGTCCTGCTCGGGCGCGACCGCCAGGGGATCCGGACGCACCGCTTCTTCATGCCCAGCTACAGCAGCCAGGACCTGCTCGAGGCGCGCGACGCGATCGCGGAGTGGTCGCGCATGTCCTACGGCTACATGGGCCGCACCCCCGACTACAAGGCCTCGTTCATGGCCACGCTCGGCGCGGATCCCGACTGGTACGAGCCCTTCGGAGACAGCGCCCGCAAGTGGTACACCGACTACGCGCAGCGGGCGCTGTTCCTCAACCACGTCCTCATCAACCCGCCGATCGACCGCCACAAGGCCGTGCACGAGGTCGAGGACGTCTACGTCCACGTGGTCGAGGAGCGCGACGACGGCATGGTCGTGCGCGGCGCGAAGATGCTCGCCACCGGGTCGGCGCTCACGCACGCCACCTTCGTCGCCCAGAACAGCGCCGTCGAGCTCGAGGAGGGCAAGGCCGAGGACTACGCGCTCGTCTTCATCGTGCCGATGGGATCGCGAGGGGTGAAGCTCGTGTCGCGCGCCTCCTACGAGGCCGCCGCCAGATCTCCCTGGGAGCACCCGCTGTCGAGCCGCTTCGACGAGAACGACGCCGTCATCGTCTTCGACGACGTGCTCGTCCCCTGGGAGGACGTGCTGGTCTACCGCGACGTCAAGCGCGCCGTCGGCTTCTACGCGCAATCGGGGTTCATGCCCCGGTACACGCTGCAGTCCGGCACGCGGCTGGCGGTGAAGCTGGACTTCCTGTGCGGCCTGCTCGGCCGCGGCCTGCGCGCCAACGGGACCGACGGCTTTCGCGGCGTCCAGGCCAAGCTCGGCGAGCTCGTCGGCTGGCGCAACCTGATGTGGGCGCTCACCTCCGCCCTCTGCCACGAGACCCAGCCCGGCCCCGGCGGCAGCGTGGTGCCGAAGCTCGAGTACGCCGTGCTGATCCGGCTCTTCGGCACCCAGGCCGTCCCCAAGGCCCGTGAGCTGTTCACCGAGCTGCTCGGCGGAGCGCCGCTCGTCACGCCCTCGAGCAGCCGCGACCTGCTCAACGAGGAGCTGCGCCCGGTGATCGACCGCTACTACCGGGGCTCGACCGGCGACGCCCATGACCGGATCAAGCTGTTCAAGCTGATCTGGGACGCGATCGGCAGCGAGTTCGGCTCCCGCCACGCCTGGTACGAGGTCAACTACGGCGGCAACCAGGAGCAGATCCGCCTCGACACCCTCCGCTTCGCCGGCGTGCGCGGGCTCAACGACGGCTTCGACAGCCTCGTCGACGCCTGCCTGTCCGACTACGACCTCGACGGCTGGACGCGCGGCCCATGGGAGTAGCGCCGACGACGCGCGAGGGCCCGGCCTACCCGATCTCCTCGGTCGGCAACGTCCTGCGCATCCTCGAGCTCCTGGGCGAGCGCGCGCCGCTCACGCTCACCGACGTCAGCCGAGCGCTGGGCGTCGCGCCGTCGACGGCGCACCGCCTCCTCGCCATGCTCCGCTACCACGACTTCGTACGCCAGGACCCCGGCACGAAGACCTATCGGCCCGGGCGGGGACTGCTTACGATCGCGCTGTCGGCCACCGGCGGGATCGACGCCCGAGCGCTCGCGCGCCCCGAGCTCGAGGCGCTCCGGGGCCGCGTCGACGAGACCGTCCACCTCGTCGCGCTCGACGGCGCGACGGCGCTCTTCCTCGACTCGGTCGAGTCGCGCCGAGCCGTCCGCGTGACGTCCCGCGTGGGCGCCGCGATGCCCGCCCACTGCACGGCGTCGGGCAAGGCGCTGCTGGTCCAGCTACCCGACAGCCGGCTGCGCCAGATCCTGGGCCCCGACCCGCTCCCCGGCATGACCGGACGCTCGCTGACCACGCTGGCCGCGCTGCGGCGCGAGCTGCGCGCGGTGCGGCAGTCCGGCTACGCGACGAACTTCGGCGAGAGCGAGGACGGCCTCGCGGCCGTCGCCGTGCCGATACCCGGCGGCGCCGGCGGGAGCGAGCTTTCGATCACGGTCTCCACGCCGTCCGACCGCCTCGACCGGCGGCGCGCACCGGCCATGGCCGCGGCCGCGACCGAGGCGGCCCAACGGATCGCCGAGCGCCTCGCGGACGCTACGCCGGAGCGGCCTGCGACGAGATCCGCTCGCGGATCGCGTCGATGAGGTCGCGCTGGATCGCGGAGAGGAACTTGTCCTTGCGGTAGACGAGGAACACCGGCACGCTGAGCGTCGCGTCGACGACCTGCACCTCGCGCAGACGGCCTGCGGCGATGTCGTCGGCCACCGCGCCGCGGAACTGGAGGGTCAGGCCCAGCCCGCCGGCGGCCGCCCGCTTCATCGCCTCGGGGTGGCCGAGCTCCATCACCACGTTGCGCTCGCGGATGCCGCGCTTGGCGAGCTGGCGATCCACGAGCGTCCGGCGTATCAACCCGGCCGGCGACTCGATGGACGGCAGCTCGGCGAGCTGGTCGATCGTGATCGACGGCTCCTCGGGCTCGCTGCCCGGGGCGCCGACCACCACGAGCTCCTCGTCCGACAGCTTCTCGACCTCGAGCCGGTGGTGGCGCGGCTCGGTCTCGAGGATGACCACCGCGAAGTCGTTCTCGCCGGCCTCGGTCGCCAGCATCTCGCGGTCCGAGTCCGAGATGTTGCACCTGATGTCGGCGAGCGGCCGCTCCCGACGGAACCTCACGAGTATCGGCGGCAGCAGATAGCTCCCGACCGACATGCTGGCCCCGACCACGATGCTGCCCCGGTTGCCATCCGAGAGGCCGCCGAGGTGGCGCGAGAGCTCCCGCGTGTGCGTGAGCACGGTGCGCGCCCAGGCGTGCGTGGCGCGGCCGGCATCGGTCAGGACGAGTCGCCGGCCCTGGCGGTAGAAGAGGCGCGCGCCGATCCGCTGCTCGAGCGACCGGATGTGCGCCGTGACGACGGGCTGGGAGATGTAGAGCTGCTCGGCCGCGCGGCTGACGCTGCCGCACTCCACCACGAGGTCGAACACCTCGAGCTTGTGGAGCGTGATCCGGCTGTCGAGCGCCAGCGGGGCGCGTCCCGCCTGGCGCGAGGCGACCGGCTCAGCTTCGTTACCCATATTCAACCGACTATTCCTGCTGCGCATTTCGCATATTTGCGCTATCCGCCTGAAGCCTAGCGCGCCGCTCTGCGGGTGGCGCCGCCCGTCGGGCGCGAGATCGCCGCACCCATAGCCCATCGGCGATCGGGCGGCGAGCGATAGGTATTTGAACTATCCCAGCGCGACGCCTAGCGTCGCGTCGAGTCGGGTCGTTCGTCGCCGGCGATCCACGGGACCACCGGCGGCGATCGTGTCTCTTGGAGAGGGTCACACGTTCGTGAAGGGAGGGGTTCCGATCACCAAGCAGATCGGCGCATGTGCGGTGGCGCTTGCGATGGCGGTGGCGTCGGCCGGCTGCGGGTCGTCCGGCGGCAGCGGCTCATCGGGCGACACCTACACGGTGCACGCGATCCTCTCGATCACCGGCACCGCGTCCTTCCTCGGCACGCAGGAGCGCCAGGCCCTGCTCGCCCTGGAGAAGCAGGTCAACGCGACGGGCGGGATCAAGGGCAAGAAGCTCAAGTTCGACATCGCGGACAACCAGTCGTCGCCCTCGGTGGCGGTCTCGCTCGCATCGAAGGTGATCAGCACGTCGCCGGTGCTGATCGTGGGCAGCGTCACCAGCACCAACCGGCCGGTCGACAACCTCGTGACGTCCAACGGGCCCGTCATCTACGACCTGTCCCCAGGCGACCACCCCGAGCGCGGCAGCTTCGTCTTCTCCGCCTCGGCCTCCACCGCGGCGCAGACCGCGGCCTTCGTCAACTTCGCCAAGGCCAAGGGGTGGAAGAAGGTCGGTGCCATCACCTCGACCGATGCGAGCGGCCAGGACGGCTGGGAGGGCATCCAGAAGGCCGCCGGCGGCAGCGGCGGGGCGGTGTCGATCACCGATCACGAGACGTTCGCCCCCACCGACGTGAGCGTCAACTCGCAGCTCGCGAAGATCAAGGCGACGCACCCGCAGGCGCTGTTCATCTGGACCACCGGGACGCCGGTGAGCACCGTCTTCAAGGGCATGCAGCAGCTCGCGATGACCAAGGTCCCGGTCATGACGACGAACGGCAACGCCTCCTACGCGCAGATGCAGAAGCTGTCGAGCATCCTGCCCGAGGAGCTCTACTTCCCGGGCGGCGCGTTCCAGTTCGAGCCGTCGCAGCTCAGCGGCCCCCAGCGGCAGGTGGTCACGACCTTCGACAACGCGATGAAGCGCCAGGGCTCGATCGTGCCGGACGAGGGGAACGCTCTCGCCTGGGATCCCGGCTTCATCCTCGTCTCGGCGCTCAGGAAGCTCGGAACCGGTGCCACGGCCAAGCAGATCCGCCAGTACATCAGCGGTCTCACGTCCTTCACCGGGATCATCGGCACCTACGACTTCACGTCCGCGAGCGTGGCGCCGGACAACCGGGGGGTCGGCGTCGAGTCCGCCCTCATCAGCCGCTGGGACAAGTCGAAGAACCGATGGGTCGGCGTGAGCGGGCCGGCCGGTCGCGCGCTGCGCTCGGGGGGCTAGCCCCTGTCGGAGTTCGGCAACATCCTGATCGGCGGCATCGTGACGGGTGCGGTCTACGCGCTGCTCGCCGTCGGCTACTCCCTCGTCTTCAGCGTGAGCGGGGCCCTCAACCTCGCACAGGGCGCCTTCGTCGCCGGGGGCGCGCTCGTGATGTACACCTTCGAGCACTCCGCCGGCCTGAGCATCCCGCTCGCGTTCCTGGCCTCGCTCGGGGTCGTCGCCGCGATCGTGGCGATCATCGAGTGGACGGTCATCCGGCCCGCCGTCACCCGCATCTCGCACGCGAACATGCTGATGATGATGGGCGGCCTGCTCACGGCCTTCGAGGGCGCCGCCTTCCTCATCTGGGGCAGCGACCCCGTCTCGCTGCGCCCGTTCTCGGGGGTGCAGCCACTGCACTTCGGCGGACTGCTCGTGGCGCCGCAGGCGTTCTGGGTCCTGGGCGCCACGGCGCTGTCGATCTTCTGCCTGGCCCGGATCATGTCGCGCACCAGTGTCGGCAAGGCGCTGCGGGCGACCGCCGAGAACCGGACGGCCGCCCTGCTGATCGGCGTGCCCGCCGACCGGATGGTCCTGCTCGCGTTCGTCGCGGCGGCCGTGCTCGGCGTCATCGCGGGCGCGGTCATCGCGCCGCTCACGCAGCTCGACTTCGCCACGATGACGAGCTACACCACCCAGGGCCTGATCGCCGTCACGCTGGGCGGTCTCGGCAGCATCTTCGGCTCCGTCGCCGGCGGCCTGGTCCTCGGCGTCGTCCAGGCGCTGGTGTCCGGGTACGTCTCCTCCCTGTTCAGCAC
>JAXDHQ010000117.1:0-3747 GCA_034664395.1 Solirubrobacteraceae bacterium
ATTCCTACCGTCGGCGACGTGTTGCTCTGTCCGTGTCAGCGGTCGGTCTAGAGGAAAATAAAGAGCCCAGCGCGCGGGCCCGGCCGCCATCACGCCGTCTCGCGCTGTCATTACCAGCGTCACGACCGTCCGCTGCTCGCTGAAACGATGGACCGTCCAGCGCCGTGTGAGGGGTCCGGCGCGGCGGGCCAACCGCGTTTGCCACGCGTCGAGCGAGTCGCCGAAAGCCTCCTGGATCAATCGCGGCCCGACCACCGCCGGATCCGGCGGTGGCGAGTTGCGGAGAGCTGCTCGCTCGGCCGCGGCGCGAGCCTCGGCCTGTCGCTCGCCACATCCGGCCACCGCAGCGCCGCGACACACAGCGCGCACACAACGAGACGATGAACCACGGACAATGCTCCTCCTCGAACCCCACCGACGGCTGCAGGCGGGATCTGACCGGCGCATCGCACACGACCTGGATCGCCGACACCCGCTGGACTTGATCTCGGCCATCGGCAGACACGTCAAGCCACTTGACCGCTAACTAGTGGGCTCTGACAAGCCCTGAGACGAACGTCGAGCAATGCCGCAGACCGCGCCGGCACGACGCATCACTTCCTACATTTCGTAGGGTCGCGATCAAGCTTCTTGCTCGCGCGCCACGGATTCGCGCGAACCGCGAGCGACCGCAGCGGTGTCGCAGGAGCCGATCGTGCGGACCAGCGTGATTGACCCGCGCTGCGCAAGCTGTTCTGCTCGCCTTGATCCCGCAAGGAGCTGGAACGTGTCGTCCGAATGCGACAGCGCCGATGTACCGCCGCACGCCCCGCCAGCCGTCGGTGAGCCGCTCGAACCCGGTCCGGTCTCCTCGCGCGAGTCGACGACGGGAGCCGGCTGGGAATGCGTTGCGGGCGGCTATCGCAAGCTCATGACCAAGCGCGATCTGCCGTTTGGCTGGCTGGACCCGCGCCCGCTCTGGCAGTCGCGAAACGATGTCCTTGCGCGAAGGTTCGGAGATCCGACCAACGACCGTCGCCGAGCATGGATGAAGGGCCGCAGCGACGGCGCTCCGGACCTGGTCGTGGACTACTCGAGCCGCACCCCGATCGCCTTCCTGGTCATGGGCGACACCGGCGAGGGCGATGCGTCGCAATATGCGGTCGTAGCGCCGCTTGGCAGCCAATCGGCTGACACAGCGTTTCTGTTCATCTGCAGTGACGTGATCTATCCGGCGGGTGGGATCCTCGAGTACGAGGAGAAGTTCTTCCGTCCTTACCAGGCCTATGACGGGCCCATCCACGCGGTGCCGGGCAACCACGACTGGTACGACGACTGCACCGGATTCATGTACTGGTTCTGCGGCGCCCACCGACGACCGAGGTGGCCGCACACGCCGCTCTCGCCCGCAGGACTGGTCCGCCAACTGCTCTGGCGCCGGGCGCCGCGCGGCCGGAGGCGACCGGAGAAGCGCGCCCGGGCGTTGCGCGACCGGCCGGCGCAGCAGGCGACGCAACCGGCGCCCTACCTGACCATCGACGCCGGGCAGCTTCGCCTGGTCGCCATCGACACCGGGATCACGGGGGACATCGATCGCGAGCAGGGAGCGTGGTTGCGACGCGTGTCCCTCAGCTCCCCCAAGCCCAAGATCCTGCTGACCGGCAAGCCGATCTACGTCAACGGCGAGCACCATCCTGGGGGGATCGAGGATGGCGGGACCGTCGATGACGTCGTGACGGCACGCGAGCACAACTACATCGCGGCGATCGGCGGTGACATCCACAACTACCAGCGCTACCCGGTCGAGCTCAGCGACGGGCGCACGCTGCTCTACCTCGTCAGCGGTGGCGGCGGCGCCTTCATGCACGCGACGCACACCATCCCCAACCTCGACAGCGCTGCCGTCCCCGGCATGAGCGAGGCGAACTTCCGCTGCTATCCGCTGCGCGGCGATTCGCTCTCACGGTTCAGCCAGCTCTACGCGCGCAAGTTCATCGGGCGACTGCTCGGCGCGCGCTTCATCGAGCCCGATGTCGCGGCCGCGATCATGAGCCAGCGCCTGGCGATCATCCCAACACGCGCGCAGGCGCGCGACGTCCAGGTGAGCGACGGGGCGCGGCGAACGGCCGATGCCCTCCTGCGTCTGCCGGGGAGCAAGCACGGCGTCCTTCACGTGCCGTTCTCGGAGTGGCTCGACTGGAACCAGCCCCCGATGTTCAAGAGCTTCCTTCGCGTGGATGCCGATGACCGAACGGTGCGCATCCGCTGCTTCGCGGCGACGGGATGCGCAAGCCAGGAGCTGCACCCGCCCATCGAGGACGAGATGCTCGCTGAGCAGGGCGACGATGGCACGTGGAGCTGGAGCGAGACGTCGCCCGGTCAGACGAGCTGAACGATCTCAGGTGACATATCCGAGTCCTGGCCGGGCTCGACAGCGCCGCTCAACTGCCGGAGGCGCCCTTGCTCATCCCGAGGACGATGAGGGTCTTGGTGCCGATGATCTTGGCACCGCCGGGACGGCCCCGACGTACGCGGTCGATGACCCGCTTGAGGTGGTCGACGTCGGTCACGCGCAGGCGGATGAGCGCGTCCGGGTCGCCGGCCAGCGTGAAGGACTCCACCAGCTCGGGGAGGTCGACGACGGCCTGGTCGATGTCGTCCACCTGCGTACCCGGGGCGAAGCGCAGCTCGGTGAACGCCTCGAGGCGGCTGCCGAGCATGGCGTGGTCGAGCACGGCGGTGTAGCCGCGTATGTAGCCGGCGCTCTGGAGGCGGTCGATGCGCCGCTTCGCCGCGGCGGGCGAGAGATTGACCAGGCGGCCGATCTCGCTCGCCGACCGGCGTGCGTCCTCCACCAGGAGCTCGAGGATGCTCTGATCCACGGGGTCGATCTCTGCTCGTCGCACGGCGCGATCGTAACGCTGCCACGATCTACGCGCAAAGATTCGTCGTCTGAGGCGCCAGGGCACAACGAATGTCTGGACTCTGGCGCCGTCGGCTCGAAAATCTCGGGCTCATGCCGCTTCTCCACGAGCAGCCCGCGTCGCTGGCGACGCTCGAGGCGGTCCAGGACCGTGTCCTGTGGCTGGCCTCGTCGATCATCCATCACGCCAACAAGGTTCGGAGCACCCCATCCGGCGTGAAGGTCGGCGGCCATCAGGCGTCCTCGGCGTCGATCGTCTCGATCATGACGGCGCTGTGGTTCGAGCACCTGCGGCCGCCGGATCGCGTCTCGGTCAAGCCGCACGCGTCACCGGTGCTGCACGCCATCGAGTACCTGCTCGGGCAACTGGACGCGAGCTACCTGACGACGCTGCGGGAGTTCGGCGGGCTGCAGAGCTACCCGAGCCGGCTCAAGGACCCGGTGCCGGCCGACTTCTCGACGGGCTCCGTCGGCATCGGCGCGACGGCGACGCTCTGGAGCGCGATCGCGCAGCGCTACATCGCCGGCCACTTCGACGTGCCCGTCGGCGGCCGTCACGTCGCGCTCGTCGGCGACGCCGAGCTCGACGAGGGCGCGATCTGGGAGGCGCTTGTCGACCCGATGGTGCCCTCGCTGGGAGAGCTGATGTGGGTCGTCGACCTGAACCGCCAGTCGCTCGATCGGATCGTCCCCGACATCGCCGCGGGCCGGATCCAGTCGATGTTCGAGGCCGCCGGCTGGCAGACGATCACGGTCAAGTACGGCCGCTTCCTGCGTGAGCTGTTCGCCCGCGACGGCGGCGAGGCGCTGCGGGCCCGCATCGACGGGATGCCCAACGAGGAGTA
>JAXDHQ010000118.1:0-8586 GCA_034664395.1 Solirubrobacteraceae bacterium
GTCGGCCGAGTCGGTGGCGACCGTGCCCGACGGCGCCGCGTCGATCGTCGTGTCCGGCGCGCGGGAGTCGGGGCCGAGGGGCAGCACCCCGTGGACGTAGAAGTCGGTCGAGTCGTCGCCCGCGAGCATGACCAGCCCCGTCGAGCTCGACAGGTTCTGCTTGGTCGTGGTGAGGTTGTTGATCGACGGATCGCTGGCCAGGGAGATGAACGGCGTCGGCGGCCCGGGCGCGAAGCCGATGTTGTCGAGGCTCGTGACCTTGTAGGACGCGACGCCGCCGTTGCAGCAGGGGGCGGTGACGAACATGTAGAGCTGGCGGTGCTCGGTGTCGATGACGACCTGCGAGCGCGTCTGGTTCTCGGCCACCGTGCCGAAGGGGTGCTGGCTCCACGTGCCGTTCGGCGCCATGACGAGGAGCTGCTGCAGCGTCAGGCCGGGCATGGTCAGCGACGTCTTGGTCGCCGCGAAGACGCGGCCGCTGGCGTCGCCGCTGAGGGACTTGAGGTTGATGTGGTCGTCGGCCAGGTGATCGCCCATCGACGGCGTGGTCAGCGTCCACTGGCTGTCGGGCGTGCCGTCGACGTGGATGGCGAAGTAGAAGGCCTCCGCCTGCGGTGCGCCCTGATTGCTCCACATCACGCCGATGCGCCCGTCGTAGGCGATGACCGTGGCGATGTCGTCGGGCAGGAGGGTGGTCGCCTGCGGGACGGGGAGCACCGTGGGCGTGCTCCAGTGCAGGTCGTCGATCGTCGTGTGCGCGGTGAACACCTGGTTGTTCTGGGTGTAGGTGACCCAGAGCTCGCCGGTGCTGTCCCGGGCGATGACGACCTCCTCCATCCCGCCGGCGGAGACGGTGACGGGGAAGCCGGGGTCCAGGGCGTAGGTCTTCGCGCCGCGGTCGTAGCTGAAGCGGAAGACCCGCGCGCTCTGCGCGGCGAGGCCCGCGTTGGGGCCGGAGGAGACGACGTAGAGGTGGCTGCCGTCCCACAGCGTGTCCGCCGTGCTCTGGTGGCGCGTGTCGATGGGGACCCCGGTCGTCGACCACGTCTGCGTGGCCCAGTCCAGGCGGTAGATCTCGTGGCGGGCGGTCGCCGTGCTCCACATGGTGGCCCACCAGAAGCCGTTGTTGAGCCACAGCTTGCTCTGGGGCTTGTCGGCCGTCGGCGCGGACACGCCGGCGTAGGAGAAGTCGCGGATCCCCGCCGCGCCCGCCGGGGCGGCGACCGCGAGCGCGACCATGGACGCCAGCGCCCCGGCGAGGGCGATGCGCCGCCAGGTCCGCGGGCGTCCGGCTCCCATGCCTGCTCAACGATCCGGCGGCGCGCCCACGCACCGTCGGCGGCGCAACCCCTACCTTTTCGGCACCTCGGCCGAGAGCCCAGCGCGCGCTCCGGCGCCCAGGCGGGACAGCGCGTCGGTCGCCGCGCGGCGGACCATGACGTGGCGGTCCTCCACGGCGCCGCGGAGCGCCGGGTCGGCGCGCTGGTCGCCGAGCGCCCCGAGGGCGGTGGCGGCCTCCTCGCGCACGTGGTCGCCCGGGTCGTCGCGCAGCGCGGCCAGGAGCGGCTCCAGCGCCGCCGCCTCGCCGAGTCGGCCGAGCGCTCGGGCCGCCTCCTCGCGGACGTGCGCGTCGTCGTCGGCGCGCAGCGCGCGCACCAGCGCCGGCACGGCCTCGGGGTCGCCGAGCTCGGCCAGCTTGCCCGCGGCGAGCGCGCGGGCGGTCGCGTCGGAGTGCGACAGGGCGGCGACGAGCGGGGCGACGAGGCGCTCGTCGTCGAACTGCGTCAGCGCCCAGACCGCGCCTCGAACGGCGGTCCCGTCGCGCGACACCGCCTCGGCCAGCGCGGGGATGGCGCGCGGGTCGCGCAGGTCGCCCAGCGCGCGGGCCGCGCGATCGCGCACGCCGTCATCGGCGGCGTTGAGCTCGCGGACCAGGGCCTCGACGCGGGGGGGATCGCCGGCCACGCCTGCAAGCATCGCAGGCGCCGCGGGCGGTGTCGTCAACGAGCGGTAGCCGTTCGGTTGGGATTCAGCGGATGAGGCGCGCGCTCCGCCGCACGGTCGGGGCGCCGTTGCCGGCGGCGTCGGTGGCGACGAGGGTGACGGTGGCCACCACGCGCGCTCCCCGACCGAGGCTGCTGCGGACCCTGGCCAGCCGCGCCCGCGAGAGCTTCACCCGCACGCGCACGGGACGGCCGGCGGGCAGCACGCGGAACACCGTGCGGCTGCGCGGGGCGCCCTTGCGGCCGCGCGTGCGCACGGTCGCCGCCACGCGCACGCGGCAGCGCTCGCTGCACGTCGCCACCAGCGTGATCGCCCGACGCAGGTGCTGGCGCTTGGCCAGGCGCACGGTCAGCTTGGGCGCGACGAGGTCGCGCGCGACCGCGCCGGCCACGCCGCCGGGACCGGGGGCACCGGCGCCCGGGGCACCGGCCAGCCCGGGCGCGACGACCGGCGGCGGCGCCGCGGCCGACCACACCGGCTCGTCGTCGGTGGCCGGGTCGACGGTGAGCTGGCGCAGGCCCGTCCCGTCGAGGCCGACGCTCGCGATGTCCTGGTTGCCGAAGCGCCCGGTGGCGAAGACGACGCCGCTCATGTCCGGCGCGAAGCTCGGCGTGCGGTCGGCGCCCGGGCTCGAGGCCAGCGGCGCCTGGCCGCTGCCGTCCGCGTTCATGACGAACAGCTCGCGCCCCTCGGCGGGGTCGCGCAGGCTGCGGAAGATGATGTGCGCGCTGTCCGACGACCAGTGCGGCGAGCGGTCCGACGCCGGGTTGGCGCTGAGATCGCGCTGCCCGCTGCCGTCGGCGGCCATCGAGTAGATCTCGTCGTTGCCGTCACGCGTGGTGACGAACGCGATGTGTGCGCCGTCGGGCGACCACGTCGGCTGGTCGGCGAGCGCGCCGGTGGTCACGCGCTGCGGCTCGGCGCCGGGGGCGACGACCCAGACGTCGCTCTGCGCGCCCACGCGCCGGCGGAAGGCGATCCGGGCCCCGTCGGGCGACCACGTCGGGTAGCGGTCCGAGCCGGCGCCGGAGGTGACCGCCGCCTGCCCGCTGCCGTCGGCGTTCATGACCCAGATGTGGAGCTCCCCGCCGCGGCGGCTGGCGAAGGCGATGCGGCCGCCGTCGGGCGAGAACGCGGGGTCGAGGTCGTCGGCTGGGTCGGTGGTCAGCGCCGCCTGGCCGCCGCCCGTCGCGGCCATCGTGAAGATGTCGTAGTTGCCGGCGCGGTTGCTCTCGAACGCGATCGAGCCGGAGGTGGTCGCGGCGCCCTGGGCGCCGGCGGCGGTCACCCCGAGCAGGGCGAGCGTGCCGGCGGCCAGGGCGGCGCGGATCCTGAAGGTGGTCATGCGGGACGAGACCTCTTTGGGCGGCACGAGCTGTGGCGACGTCGCCTTTCTCGCGCGAGTTGACGGACTGGGGGCAACGCCCCCGTGTTTGGTGCAACGAGATCCGCCGTCCCGAACTGACGCGCGGTGTTCGCTGTTAGGGTCGCCGCTGGTCATGGACGCCGGGTTCGACATCGGCGGGCGGCTCGCGCTCGCGCTCCGCGGATTGCCGGCGGCCGACGTCGACGCGCTCGCGGCCCAGCTCGACCCGTATCCCGCGGGCGCGGCGCCCGCGGCGCCCGACGTGGTCGTGGCCGGGGGCGCTGCGTTCCCGGCGCCGCTGCTCGACGTCCAGCGCAACGCGGGCGACGGGCGGCTCACCGCCGCCGACGGCGAGCGCTTCTACGTGCTCGCGCGCGGCGCCCGGTGCGCGCTGCCCGAGCCCGGCGGGCCGGCGCCGGCGCGGTTCGAGTGCGAGCCCGGCTTCCCGATGCGCCGGGCGTTCGGCCGCCTGCTGCGCCCGGCGCTCCAGGTCGCGCTGCACGGCCGCGGGGCGGTCGCCGTCCACGGCTCGGCGGTGGCGCTCGACGGTCAGGGCGTCGTGGTCGCGGGCTGGTCGGAGAGCGGCAAGACCGAGACCGCGCTGGCGCTGGTCGAGCAGGGGGCGAGCTTCGTCTCGGACAAGTGGACCGTGCTCGCCGACGACGGCACGGCCGCGGCGTTCCCGATCACGGTCGGCATCCGCGGGTGGGTGCTGCGCCACCTGCCGCGCCTGCGCGCCGGGCTCGGCGCCGCGCCGCGGGCCCGGCTCGGAGTGGCCGGCGTCGCCCGCGCGGCGGCGCGACCGCTGGGCGCCGGCGGGACGGTCGAGCGCGCAATCACGCTCGCCGATCGCGTCGCCCTGTCGCCGAGCGCGGTCCGCGACGCCTACGGCGCTGCGCAGACGCCGTGGCGCGTGCCGCTGAGCGCCGTCGCGCTGCTCACCACCGTGCCGGGGCCCGAGGTGAGCGCCCGGCGGGCCGACCCGGCCTGGGCGGCGCAGCGCCTGGCCCGCAGCGCCGACTTCGAGCGCCGCGGCCTGTTCGAGCTGCACGACCGCGCCTGCTGGGCGCTCGCCGGCCGCGATCCGGACGCGCGGGCGCGGATCCTCGCGCACGAGCGCGCCGCGCTGGAGGCGATGCTCGCCGCCACGACGGTCATCGAGGTGCGGGCGCCGTTTCCCGCCGACCCGCGGCCGGCGGCCGCCGCGATCGCCAGCCTCCTCTGACGTCGGGCGGCCACTCGAGCAGCCGCGCCGCGCCCGCGGGCGCGACCTCGACGTAGGTCAGGCGCGGCGCGCCGCCGTCGCGGCGCAGGTTCGACCACGTGCCGGCGTTGACGTACAGCGGCTCCGCGGCCCCCGGCACGACGGGGCGGCGCTCGGCGACGTGGGTGTGGGCGAAGGCGTAGCACGGCACCGACCGGCCCTCGGCCTGCAGGACGTCGTGGATGCGACGCGCCGCGCGGTGCTGCGCCCCGCGCGCGGTCAAGCGGTGCGCCATCCGCGACGCCAGCGCCAGCGGCCCGCGCGGGGTCGCGGCGTCGATCGCGCGCAGCGCGGCGGGGCTGAGGCCGAGTCCGGCCGCGGCCGTGGGCAGCGCCGTCGCGCGGTAGGCCCTGCGGCGCCGTGCGCTCCGCGCGGCGCTCAGGGCGAGCAGGGCGGCGGCGCGGGGCCCCTCGGCGAGCGCGCCCGGCGGCAGGTCGAGCCGATCGCGATCGTCCGGGCGCCAGGGCGCGAGCGGCGTGGCGAAGGCGTTGAGGTCGTGGTGCTGGTGGCCGTGCTCGGCGTACAGGACGCCGGGCACGTGCAGGATCCACGGGTGGAAGGCGAGCCGGGCGCTCGGACCGCCGAGCAGCTCGCGCAGGCGCGCGAGCACGGCCGGGCGGGCGAGGTCGGCGTCGTGGTTGCCGGCCACGAGGTCGATCGTCGCCCCCGCGGCCAGATACGCGGTGAGCGCGTCGAGCGCCGAGGCGTGCGCCGCCGCGATGCGCTCCAGCGCCTCGAGCGCCGCCGCCTCGCCGTCCGGCGGCCGCCCGCCGGCGGCGGCCGGGAAGTCGAGCAGGTCCCCGAGGATCACGAGTCGGGGCGGCCCGGGCCCGTCGTCGCGACGCCGGCACATCTCGGCCAGGAAGCGCGCGAGGTCGCGGTCGCGGTGGAACGGGTCCCCGTCGCCGGCGCCCATGTGCAGGTCGCCGACGACGAGGAGGCTCTGTGCGCTCACGTCGCGCGGCAGGACGTGGGCGCGCGGGCGCCGGGGACCAGGCACATGTCGCGGCGGGCCGGCGCCCGCCCCCGGCGGATCACGAAGCGGGTGTACTTGCCGATGCGCCCGGTGCCGCGCACGAAGACCTGGACGACCGCCCCCGCCCGCAGGGCCCGGCGCATCCGCGAGAAGTGCAGCGGCTTCTTGCCCTTGACGGTGGCGACGATGTCGCGGCGCGGGCAGCCGCCGCCGCGGCAGCGCACGACGACCCGCACGCCGCGCGGCGCGTGGACCTCGAGCAGGACGATGCGGGCGCCGTTGGGGGTCAGCCGCCCGGCGATGCGGACGATCGGGAACGGGAACAGCGCCAGGAGCGGGTGGCCGGGAGTCTGCGAGCGCGCCGTCGACGCCGCCTGCCCGGACGCGGCGCCCACGGCCACGGTCTGGAAGGCGGTCGACGTCAGGCCGCTGTTGTCGGTGACGCGCAGCGCCACCGTGTAGTTGCCGGCCGCGGGGAACGCGTACTGCGCGGTCGGGCCCGACGCGTCGCTGAACTGCCCGTCGCCGTTGAGGTCCCAGGCCTGGTTGACGACCGCGCCGTCGATGTCGCGGGAGCTCGAGGTGAACGTGACCGTGCGCCCGGCGGCGGGCGCGGTGGGGGAGAAGCTGAACGACGCGATCGGCGGGCCTCCGACCGACACCGTGCCGGCGATGATCGTCGAGACGCCGCGGTCGTCGGTGGCGCGCAGGCGCACGATCTGCTCGCCCGAGTGCGCGAAGACCTTCGTCGCCGTCGGTCCCGCGGCGTCGGTGAACAGGCCGTTGCCGGTCATGTCCCACGCGAGGGCGACGATGGTGCCGTCGGCGTCGGTCGAGGTCGAGGCGAAGCTCACGGCCTGGCCCGCCACCGGAGCCGCGGGAGTGAACGTGAACGACGCCACCGGCGGCTGGTCGACGATCACCGTCTGGGTCGACGTCGTGACGGCGCCCCCGTTGTCGGTCACGCGCAGGCCGACGGTGTGCGGACCCGACGTGAGGTACGTGAACGTCGCGATCGGCGTGAACGCGTCGACGAAGATGCCGTTGCCGTCGAGGTCCCACGCCTGCGACGCGACGGTGCCGTCGGGGTCGACCGCGGTCGAGGTGAACGTCACGCCCGAGCCCGGGACGGGCACGGCCGGCACCACGGTGAAGGAGGCGACCGGCGGCGCGTTGACCGTCACGGTCGTCGTGGCGACGGTGGCCGCGCCGTTGTTGTCGGTGACGCGCAGGCTGACGACGTGCGGGCCCGCCGTCGTGAAGGTCTGCCGGGCGGTCGCCGCGAGCGAGTCGCCGAAGACGCCGTCGCCGTTGAGGTCCCACGACTGGCCGGCGATCGTGCCGTCCGGGTCGTTGGAGGTGCTGCGGAGCGTCACGGCCTGGCCGACGTTCGGGGCGGCGGGCGTGACGGTGAACGAGGCGACCGGCGCGACGTTCGCGGCGACGGTGACGGTCGTGCTCGCCGTGCCCGTGGCCCCGGCGCTGTCGAGGACCGTGAGGGTGATCGTGTGGGTGCCGGCCGCGAACGCCTGCGAGACCGTCGCGCCGTTGCCCGGGGTGCCGGCCAGGTCCCAGGTGAAGCTGACGATCGTCGTCAGCGGGTCGGCGGTGGCGCTGCCCGTGAACGTCACCGTCTGACCCGCCTTGGGCGCGGCCGGCGACACCGTGAACGACGCGGTCGGCGCCGCGACCGCCCCGACGGGGGTGAGGCCGAGGGCGATCGCGGCCACCAGCGCGGCGAGTCCGATCCTGATCGCCGCGAGCCGAATCCGGGGAGGGGAGGGCGTACGCACTTCTGCCTGTGAAACGGATCTCGGGGGCCCGACCTGACGCATCGCGCGCTCAGCCGGAGTCATCGAAGGTCTGGGGCGGCTTGGGGGCGGGACGGCGGACGGGCCGCGGCGCCGGGCGCGGCGCGGGACGGACGACGGGGCGCGGCGCCGGCGTGGGCTGCGCCACCGGCGGCGGCGTCGTGGCGCGGGGGGGCGGCGGCGCGGCCACGCCGGGCGCACGCCGGTGCACGCGGACCGGGCGGACCGCCGGCGCCGGGTGGGGGCGCGCCACCGGCGCCGGCCTGGGCTTCGGCGCCCGCTCGACGAGCGACGGCACCGACGGCGGGGCGGGCGCCCGATCCGGCACGAGCGGCCGAGCCGGTCCCGGCGCCGCGGTCCCGAGGAGCGCCGGCCACACCACGAGCGCTCCGGCCACCAGCAGGCCGTGCCCGAGGCTCACGCCCGCGATCGAGCGGGTCCGCCGCGCCACGCCTCCGGCGAGCAGCGACAGGCCGCCGGCCAGGGCGATGGCCGCGGCCGACCGCGTTCCGGCGTAGAGCGCGGCCGACAGCACGGCGGTCCACGCCACGCCGCGCCCGCCGTCGATCCGGACGAGCAGCGGCTGCAGCAGGCCGCGCATGAGCAGTTCCTCGACGCCGCCCGCGAACAGCCCGATCGCGACCGCGGCGCCCGCGACGGCGAGTGCCCCCTCGTGAGGAGTGAGCTGCCCCGGGCGCAGCACGAGGTACGCGGCCAGGCCGAGCGGCAGGCCGGTCGCCGCGACACGGCCCTGGACGCGCCACGCCGGGGCGGCGAGCCCGAGCATCGCCCGGCTCAGGCCCAGCCGGCGGGCGGCCAGCGCTATCGCGAGCAGCATGGGCACGGCGACGAGCGCCGGCCACAGCGCCACCGGGACCTCGGCGATCGGCATGGCCACGGCGAGGATCCCGGCCAGGGGCAGCAGCGCGAGCGCCACCAGCGGGTCGAGGCGACCGTCGCCCGTGGCGGCGTGGTCGTTGAGCAGGACCGCGACCAGCACCCCGCAGGCGATGGTCCCCGCCAGCGGCGGCGCGAGGCCCTGGATCGCCAGCGCCGCGCCGACCGCGATCGCATAGGTCCCGACCACCCCGCGGGCGGAGAGCCCGGCGGCGCGCGCCGGCGCGCGGACGTCAGACGATATGGCCAAGGCGTGCCCCGAGGATCA
>JAXDHQ010000119.1:0-6082 GCA_034664395.1 Solirubrobacteraceae bacterium
GACTGCTCGCGGATCTCGCCGGTCTCGTGGTTGATGAAGGCGACGGTGACGGTCAGCGGGCGCGAATAGGTGAGGTCCTTCTCGCGGCACTCCTCGATGGACGCGGCGGGATCGTCGAAGTGGAACTCGCCGAAGTTCACCGCGAGGTGGCCCGTGTAGTCCTCGATCGGCGAGATGTCGTCGATCGTCTCGCGCAGGCCGCCGGTCGCTGTATCGACCAGCCACTCGAATGAGCGACGCTGGATGTCGATCAGGTTGGGGACGTCGAGGACCTTGTTCAGGCGCGCGAAACTACGGCGCTGCCTGGGAGCGTCAACACGGGGCAAGACAGCGACTCCTCGGGGGGTCGAAAGCGGGCACAAGCGGCGGAGGTGCGCTCGCGGAGAGCGCGACCAGCCAAGATAGCACAGCGCAACGACGCCCCCGCAGGCGGAGGCGGGCCCCCTCCACGGGGCGGTCGGCGCTCACGGACCCCGCCCGCGGGGCCGCGTATGTGGCGCGACTCCGGTGTTTTGGGCGGCTACGACTATTGGCCGACGGCGGAAGGGTAGCGCCCGGACCTCCTTCGCGCCACCCGGCCCGCCCCAGGACGCTCGAAGGGCGCCCGTCGGGCGCCCTTCGAGAGACTCTGCGGCGCGGGACCGGGTCCCGCGCGAACGGCTACTTCAGCTCGACGCTGGCGCCGGCCTCCTCGAGCTCGCTCTTGAGCTTCTCGGCCTCGTCGCGCTCCAGGCCCTCCTTGACGGGCTTGGGGTGCTCGTCGACGAGCGCCTTGGCCTCCTTGAGGCCGAGGCCGGTCACCGCGCGGACGACCTTGATGACCTGGATCTTCTTGTCGCCCGGGGCCGTGAGGACGACGTCGACCGTGGTCGACTCCTCCTCGGCCGGGGCGCCGTCGGTCGCGGCGGCGGCGGGGGCGGCGGCGGCGACCGCCGTCGCCGAGACGCCGAACTCCTCCTCGAGCGCCTTGATGCGCTCGCTGAGCTCGAGCACCGAGAGGCCCTTGAGCTCCTCGATCCAGTCCTGGGTGGTGCTGGCCATGTCCTGTTCCTCCTGGATGTTCGCTTCGGCGAGCTCGGCCTACGCCGAAGCGTCCGCCTCGTTGTCGTTCTCGGAAGTGCTGTCGCCCGCGGCCGGCTCGTCGGGAGCCGGGGCCTCCTCGGTTGCCGTCTCGGCGGGCGCCTCGGCGGCCGGGGCCTCCTCGGTCACCGTCTCGGCGGCCGGGGCCTCCTCGGTCGCGGCCCCCGCCGGGGGCTCGCCCGCGGGCAGCTCGCCGCTGGCCTTCTTCTCGGCGATCTGGCCGAGCTGCAGGGCCAGGCCGGCGATGAGCGCGTTCAGGCCGCGCACCAGGCCGGTGATCGGCGCGGCGACCACGCCCACGAGCTGCCCGTAGAGGACGTCGCGGGTCGGGAGCCGGGCGATCGAGCGGATCTGCTCGGCGTCCAGCAAATCGCCGTTGAGCAGGCCGCCCTTGAACTCGAGCACGTCGGCCTCGCGGCTGAACGTCTGCAGCGTCTTGGCCGCCAGCGCCGCGTCGCCGTGCACGAAGGTCAGCGCCGTCGGGCCGTCGAGGAACGCCTTCAGCGTGTCGACTCCGGCCTCGTCGGCCGCGCGCTCGGTCAGCGAGTTCTTGACCACGCGGAACGAGGCGTCGGCCTCGCGCAGCCGCGTGCGCAGCGTGGCGGCCTGGGGCACGGAGAGCCCGCGGAAGTCGACGGCGAAGATCGCCTCGGACTCCCGGATGGACTCGGCGATCTCGGCGACCGCCGCTGCTTTCTGTTCTCGGTTCATGGGCCTCCTAGCCCGGTCTTGCGCGCCGCGTCGAGCGGCGCCGCCGGGGGTCTCGGGTGGCTCGAAGGAGTCTGTCAGGCCGCAGCCGGAGCAGTCTCCTCGAGGATGTCGCGGGTGCGGCTCGGGTCGATCTTCACGCCCGGGCCCATGGTGGACGCCATGGTGATCGAGCGGATGTAGCGTCCCTTGGCCGCGGGGGGCTTGGCCCGCATGAGCTCCTCGACGACCGCGGCGTAGTTCTCCAGCAGCGCGCGCTCGTCGAACGACGTCTTGCCGATGGTCAGGTGCACGATCGCGGTGCGGTCGGTGCGGTACTCGACCTTGCCGGACTTGGACTCCTCGACCGCCTTGGCCACGTCCATCGTCACCGTGCCCACCTTCGGGTTGGGCATCTTGCCCTGCGGACCGAGGATGCGGCCCAGGCGACCGACGACCGGCATGAGGTCGGGCGTCGCGATCGCGACGTCGAAGTCGGTGAAGCCGCCCTCGATGCGCTCGGCGAGGTCCTCGGCGCCCACGACGTCGGCGCCGGCCTCCTCGGCCTCGCGCGCCTTGTCGCCCTTGGCGAAGACGGCGATCGTGACGCTCTTGCCGAGCCCGTTGGGCAGCGCGATGGTGCCGCGGAGCTGCTCGTCGGCGTGGCGGACGTTCAGGCCGGTCCGCACGTGGATCTCGACCGACTCGTCGAAGTTCGCGCGCTTGAGCTCCTTGACGAGGCGGACCGCGTCGGCCGGCGCGTGCTCGGCCTCGCGATCGACCTTGGAGCGCGCCTCGAGGAAGCCTCGCCCGTGCCTGGCCATCAGCCCGTCACCTCCACGCCCATCGAGCGGGCCGTGCCCGCGATGATCTTGGCCGCCTGGTCGACGTCATGGGCGTTGAGGTCGGGCAGCTTCTTCTCGGCGATCTCGCGGAGCTGGGCCTGGCTGATGCGCCCGACCTTGTCGCGGTGCGGCTCGCCCGAGCCCTTCTCCAGGCCGGCGGCCTGCTTGATGAGGATCGCGGCCGGGGGCGTCTTGGTCACGAAGGTGAACGAGCGGTCCTCGTAGACCGTGATGACCACCGGGATGACCGTGCCGGAGTCGCTCTGCGTCTGCGCGTTGAACGCCTTGCAGAACTCCATGATGTTGATGCCGTGCTGACCCAGGGCGGGACCGACCGGCGGGGCCGGTGAGGCCTGGCCGCCGACGGCCTGCAGCTTGATCTCGGTGAGGACCTTCTTCGCCATGCGTCTTCCTGAGCTTCCTAGATCTTCTTGACCTGATCGAAACCGACCTCGACCGGCGTCTCGCGGCCGAAGATCGACACCAGCACCTTGAGCTTCTGCGCGTCCTGGTTGATCTCGGAGATCTCGCCCGAGAAGTCCGAGAGCGGCCCGGAGACGACCTTGACCGACTCGCCGATCGAGAACTGCGCCTTGGTCGCCACCTTCTGCGCGACCTCGCGGTGCAGCAGCCGGTCGACCTCGGGCTGGGTCAGCGGGACCGGCTCGTTGGAGGCGCCGACGAAGCCGGTGACGCCGGGCGTGCCCTTGACGAGCTGCCAGGAGTCGTCGGTCAGCTCCATGTTGACCAGCACGTAGCCGGGCATCGTGCGCTTCTCGACCGGGACCTTCTGGTTGTCCTTCATCTCGGTCACCGTCTCCGTGGGGACGACGACCTGGCGCACGGCCCGCTTCTGGTTCAGCGAGACCACGCGGTGCTCGAGGTTCTGCTTGACCTTGTTCTCGTGCCCGGAGTAGGTGTTGACGACGTACCAGCGATACATGGATAAGTGGCTCTGATCAGATGATGATGTTGACGAGCTTCTTGGCCACGTAATCGGCGACGCCGAGATAGACGCCGGCGACGATCACGAAGCCGAGGACCACGGCGGTCGCCTGCGCGACCTGCCGACGGTCAGGCCACTGTACGCGTTGGAGCTCCGCCCAGCTTGCCCGCAGGAAGGCGAGGAAGCGTCCGGGCCCCCGGCGGGTGGGCGTGCCGGGCACCGCCTCCTCGCGGCGGACCGGTGCCGCGCCGCCGGGACCGGCCGCGACCGCCTCGCGCTCCAGGGCGGCGTCGTCGACGTCGACGTCGCCGTCGCCGAAGGCGCGGCTGGCCGCGTCGGGGTCCTCGTCCTCGCCGAAGGCATCGGCGGGCTCGCCGGCGCCGCGGACGAGGGCGGCGTCGAACTCGTCGACCTCGCCCGAGGCGTGGTCGAGCTCACCGGGCACGTTGGCCCGGTGTGGCTCGCTCGGCGACGGGCCGGGGTTCTGGGAACCCCCGCCCCGACGTGCCTTGCGCTGCTTGGCTCGCTGTCTGTCACGCGCCACGGCGAGGACACCCCGCTAGCGGGTCTCCCGATGGCTGGTGTGCTGACGGCACCACCGGCAGTATTTGCGCAGCGTGATGCGATCAGGGTTGTTGCGCTTGCTCTTGTTCGTCTGATAGTTGCGCCGCTTGCACTCCTCGCAGGCGAGGGTGATAGCGATGCGCACGTCTCCGCGGGCCATCTGGCGCTCCGAGGTGGCAGAGGTGTGGTCGGCCGACAGGCCCGGGACAAAGGAAAGACCCGCCCCGGGCGAGTCGGCCCCGAGTGTAGCGCGCCCGCGCCCCGGGCGCTGCCCTCCCGGGCGGGCTCCTACGGCAGGCGCCCGGCCCAGCGCAGCGACAGCAGACCGGCGCCCAGGAGCAGCACGAGGCCGCCGATCGCGAAGCTCGACGTGACCTCGCGGCGCTGCTTGCGGCTGCCGAGCTGCGAGCCGAGCGCCTTGTAGATCGAGCTGAGCTGGCCGTCGTCCTCGGCGGTGAACGCGCGGCCGCCCGATGCCTGGGAGATCTGCCTCAGCGACTCCGGGTCGGGCGCCACCGACAGCGGCATCCCGTACGGGAGCGGGCTCGGGACGGTGGCGTCGCTCGTGCCCAGCGCCACGGTGTAGATCGGCATCTTCAGCCGGCCGGCCACGCGCGCCACGCCGACCGGGTCGCGGCCGGCCGTCCACTTGCCGTCGGAGAGCAGGACGATCGCCGACGGCGGGCGCTTGCCCTTCTGGCGGTCCTGGCTGAGGGCGTCGACGGCCACCTGCAGGGCGTCGCCCGTGTCGGTCGCGCCGTCGGCGATCTGGCCGTCGATCACCTGCCGCGCGAGGGCGTGGTCGGACGACGGCGCCTGCACGGCGTCGGGCACGTCGGAGAACGCGACGGCGCCGACGCGGACCGATCCGGGCAGGCGGTCCAGGAACGTCCGAGCGGCGCGCTGGGCGGCGGACAGGCGGCTGGGCTTGACGTCGGTGGCGCTCATCGAGCGCGAGTGGTCGGTGACGAGCATGATCGTCGCCCGCTGGATCGGCACGGCGACGAGCTTCTGGGGCTTGGCCAGCGCCAGCGCGAGCGCCGCGAGCGCCGCGAGGGCGAGCGCGGCCGGGAGATGGCGCCGCCACGCGGGGACGGTCCCACCCGCCAGGCTCAGCGTCGGCACCGCGGTGAAGCGCACCGCGAAGCGGCGGGCGCGCCGGCGAGCGGCGGCGTACGCGGCCAGCGCCACGGGCACCAGCGCGAGGGCGAGCAGCCAGATCGGCGAGGCGAAGGTAATCGCGAGCGGCGTCACCGCCGCAGCCTCCGTCCCAGGTGCAGCAGCCAATCGCCCTTGGTGGACAGCACGACGTGGTCGACGTGCAGGCGGCGCAGCTCGCGCGCGACGGCCTCGCCGCGCTCGCGCTCGAGCGCCGCGAAGCGATCGCGCACGCGCCGGTGGGAGGTGTCGACCTCGATCCGCTGGCCGGTCTCCGGGTCGACGAGGGCCAGGCGACCGACCGCGGGCAGCTCGGTCTCGCGCGGGTCGCGGACCTCGACCGCGAGCACCGAGTGGCGCGCGCGCACCGCGCCGAGCGGACGCGTCCAGTCGCGCTGGTCGCGGAAGTCGGAGACCACGACGACGAAGCCGGGCTGGGTGGCCACCTTGCCGACGCGGACGAGCGCGTGGCCGAGCGCGTGCGGGTCGGGGTGGCCGTCGGCGGCGACGCCCTCGGCGAGGGCCCGGCGCAGCGCGACGACGCCCGGCTTTGAGCCGCGCGGCGGCAGCAGGCGCGGCTCGCCCGCACCGAACGTGACGAGCGCGAGCCGCCCGGCGCGGCGCACCGCGAGGCGGCCGAGGACGAGCGCGACGCCCTCGGCGACGTCGGCCTTCAGGCGCTCGCCGGTGCCGAAGGCCATCGAGGCGGAGACGTCGAGCACGATCCAGGTCGTGAGCGTGCGCTCGGGGACGTGCAGGCGCACGTGGGGCACGCCCGTGCGCGCGGTCGCGGAAGGGTCGA
>JAXDHQ010000120.1:0-2525 GCA_034664395.1 Solirubrobacteraceae bacterium
CCTTCGTCAGGGCGCGCTCGCCGGTGGCCGCCGACAGGCGCAGCTTGGGCCCCTGGAGGTCGAAGAGCAGGCCCAGCCTGCGGCCGGCCCGTCCGGCCGCCGCGCGCACCTCGCCGGCGCGGCGGCGCTGGTCGTCCGCGGTGCCGTGGGAGCAGTTCAGCCGCGCGCAATCGACGCCCGCCGCGACCATCTGGTCGAGCACGCCGGGCGGGTCGGTGGCCGGGCCGAGCGTGGCCACGATCTTGGTGCGCCGAGCGAACACGCGCTAGCCCGCGGCCGAGGTGCTCGTGCGCTTGGCCCGCGGCGGCATGAGGTCGGTGATCGTGCCGTCGGCCATCTCGGCGGCGAAGCCCAGCGTCTCCGACAGCGTCGGGTGGGGATGGATCGTCAGCCCGAGGTCCTGGGCGTCGGAGCCGACCTCGATCGCGTGCACGGCCTCGGCGATCAGCTCGCCGGCGTTGGGGCCGACGATGCCCGCGCCGAGCAGCCGCCGTGTCCCGGGCTCCACGAGCAGCTTCGTCAGGCCGTCGTCGCGGCCCTGGGCCAGGGAGCGCCCCGAGGCCGCCCACGGGAACGACGCCTTCTCGTAGGCGATGCCCTCGGCCCGCGCCCGCGTCTCGGTGAGCCCGGTCCAGGCGATCTCCGGGTCGGTGTAGGCGACGTTCGGGATCGAGCGCGCGTCCCATCGGACGTCCTCGCCGGCGATGACCTCGGCCGCGACCTTGGCCTCGTGCGTGGCCTTGTGGGCGAGCATGGGCTCGCCCACCACGTCGCCGATGGCGAAGACGTGGCCGACGTTGGTGCGCATCTGGCGATCGACCGCGATGAAGCCCCGGTCGTCGACCTCGACGCCCGCCGCCTCCGCGCCGATGCCGGCGCCGTTGGGCCGCCGTCCGACCGCGACGAGGACGCGGTCGAAGGTCTGCGCCTCGGGCACGTCCTCGCCGGCGAAGGAGACGGTCAGCCCCTGGTCGCCCGCCGACACGGCGTCGACCCGCGTGCCGAGGTGGATGGCCTCGTAGCGCGCCGCGATGCGCTTGTGCAGCGGCTTGACGAGGTCGGGGTCGCAGCCCGGGATGAGCTGGTCCATGAGCTCGACCACCGTCACCCGGGAGCCGAGCGCGTCGTAGACCGTGGCCATCTCGAGGCCGATGATCCCGCCGCCGACGACGAGCAGCCGCTCGGGGACGTCGGTGACGTCCAGCGCGCCCGCGGAGTCCATGACGCGCTCGTCGTCAGGCAGATCGGGCAGCCAGGCGGGGCTCGAGCCCGACGCGAGGATGCAGTGCTCGAAGCCCACGGTCGTCTCGCCGTCGGGCGTCTGCACCGTGATGACGTTCGGGCCGGTGAGGCGCCCGGCGCCGCGGATCACCTCGACCTTGCGCTGGCGCGCCAGCCCGGCGAGGCCCCCCGTCAGCCGCGCCACCACGCTCTCCTTCCACCCGCGCAGCGCGGCGACGTCGATCTCCGGGCGCGCGAAGGAGACGCCCGATGCGCTCAGCTCCTCGGACTCGGCAAGCACGCGCGCGACGTGCAGCAGCGCCTTGGAGGGGATGCAGCCCACGTTCAGGCACACGCCCCCGAGCGTCTCGCCGCGATCGATCAGCGCCACCTGCAGACCGAGGTCGGCGGCGCGGAACGCCGCCGTGTAGCCGCCGGGCCCGGCGCCGAGCACCGCGACCTGCACCCTGACGTCCGCGTCGGGGGCCGACGCCGGGGCGCCCGCCGCCGCGGCCGGCGCCTCCTGCGCGGCCGGAGCGGCCGCATCGGGGCTCGCGCCGTCCCCCGCGGCCGGCGCGAGCAGCAGGAGCAGCGAGCCCTCCGAGACGGTGTCGCCCACGGCGACCTTGAGCTCGGTCACGGTCCCTGCGGCCGGCGCTGGGATGTCCATCGTCGCCTTGTCGGACTCCAGCGTGACCAGCGGGTCCTCGGGCGCCACCTCGTCGCCCGCCGACACGAGCACCTCGATGACCGGGACGTCGGCGAAGTCGCCGATGTCCGGGACCTTCACCTCGACGAGATCGGCCATCAGAGCAACACCCTCCGCAGGTCGGCGAGCACGGCCGCCAGGTACGCCGTGAAGCGGGCCGCGGCCGCACCGTCGATCACCCGGTGGTCATAGGACAGCGAGAGCGGCAGCATCAGCCGGGGCTCGAACTCGCGACCGTTCCAGACCGGCTTCATCGCCGAGCGCGTCGCGCCGAGGATCGCGACCTCCGGCGCGTTGATGATCGGCGTGAAGCCGGTGCCGCCGATGCCGCCCAGCGAGGAGATGGTGAACGTCCCCCCGCGCATCTCCTCGCCCTTGAGCTTGCCCTCGCGCGCGCGCCCCGAGAGCTCGGTCAGCTCGCCGGCGATCTCGATCAGGCCCTTGCGGTCGACGTCGCGGATGACCGGCACCACGAGCCCCTGCGGAGTGTCGGCCGCGAAGCCGAGGTGGTAGTAGCCCTTGAGGACGAGGTCGTCCGCGTCGAGCGAGGCGTTGAACTGCGGGAAGCGCTGCAGGGCCGCCACCGAGGCCTTGA
>JAXDHQ010000121.1:0-37251 GCA_034664395.1 Solirubrobacteraceae bacterium
CACCTGGCTGGTGAGGTTACCGGCCATGAAGTTGACGTTGTCGGTCAGGTCCTTCCACGTCCCCGAGACGCCCTTGACCTTCGCCTGGCCGCCGAGGATCCCCTCGGTGCCGACCTCGCGAGCCACCCGCGTCACCTCCGAGGCGAACCCGTTGAGCTGGCCGACCATCGTGTTGATCGTCTCCTTCAGCTCGAGGATCTCGCCGCGAACGTCGACGGTGATCTTCTTCGACAGATCACCGTTGGCCACCGCGGTGGTCACCTCCGCGATGTTGCGCACCTGTCCGGTCAAGTTCGACGCCATGAAGTTGACGTTGTCGGTCAGGTCCTTCCACGTGCCGGCCACGCCGGGGACGAACGCCTGACCGCCGAGGCGGCCCTCGGTGCCGACCTCGCGGGCCACGCGCGTGACCTCGTCGGCGAAGGAGCCGAGCTGGTCGACCATCGTGTTGATGGTGTCCTTGAGCTGGAGGACCTCGCCCTTGGCGTCGACGGTGATCTTCTGCGACAGGTCGCCCTGCGCCACGGCGGTGGTCACCGCGGCGATGTTGCGCACCTGGTCGGTGAGGTTGGCCGCCATCGAGTTCACCGACTCGGTGAGGTCCTTCCAGGTGCCGGCGACGCCCGGGACCTCGGCCTGGCCGCCGAGCTTGCCGTCGGTGCCGACCTCGCGGGCCACGCCGGTGACCTGCTCGGCGAACACCGACAGCGTGTCCGTCATCGAGTTGATCGTCTCGGCCAGCGCGGCGACCTCGCCCTTGGCGTCGACGGTGATCTTCTGGGTCAGGTCGCCCTTGGCCACCGCGGTGGCGACCTGGGCGATGTTGCGCACCTGCGACGTCAGGTTCGACGCCATGAAGTTCACGTTCTCGGTCAGGTCGCGCCACACGCCCGAGACGTCGCGCACCTCGGCCTGGCCGCCGAGCTTGCCCTCGGTGCCGACCTCGCGGGCCACGCGCGTGACCTCGTCGGCGAAGGAGCGGAGCTGGTCGACCATGACGTTGATGGTCTGCTTGAGCTCGAGGACCTCGCCCTTCACGTCCACGGTGATCTTCTGGGAGAGGTCGCCGTTGGCGACCGCGGTGGTGACCTGCGCGATGTTGCGGACCTGGCCCGTGAGGTTGGAGGCCATGAAGTTGACGTTGTCGGTCAGGTCCTTCCAGGTGCCGGCGACCCCGGGGACCTCGGCCTGGCCGCCGAGCTTGCCCTCGGTGCCGACCTCGCGGGCCACGCGCGACACCTCGTCGGCGAACGACCCGAGCTGGTCGACCATCGCGTTCACCGTGGTCCCGATGCGGGCGAACTCGCCCTTCAGCGGCTGGCCCTCGATGGTGAGCGCCATCTTCTGGGTCAGGTCGCCCTCGGCCACGGCGACGATCACGCGCGCGACCTCGGTGGTCGGGCGCACCAGGTCGTCGACCAGGCCGTTGACCGACTCGAGCGCCGTCGCCCAGCCGCCGTGGCCGCCGTCGAGCCCGGCGCGCTCGGCCATCCGTCCCTCGCGGCCGACGACGCGCCCGAGCCGGACGAGCTCGGCGGTGAGCTGCGCGTTGCGCTCGACGAGCTGGTTGTAGCCGGCCTCGACGGCGCCCATGACGCCCTTGCGGCGCGCAGGGAGGCGCTGGGAGAAGTCTCCGGAAGCGGCCGCGCGCAGCGCGGCCTCGAGCCGCCGCAGGGCCTCCTCGTCGCCGTTGACCCTCGCAGGCGACCCGTTGGCCACCTCCACCTGGCCCGGGCTGCCCCCGGTCTTGCTCATGCGCTGCCCCCGACTCCTTCGCTTGGCGGAACCCGCTACCCCCCGGCTACCGCCGCGAAACGCAAACGGACAACTGTGCCCCGCCGGGGGAGCCCGGAAACGGTATCCGCTGACCGCGTTCGTGACCAGACGCGGATGTTCACGACGGGGGCATCGCGTCGCGCGCGCGGGAAGGGCCTGGCGGACACACGAGGAACGGCTCGGCGCTCAGACCCCCGCCCCGTCCCTTGCGCGACCTCCGCCGGCGGAGAACGGCGGGATCGCCACCTACGCGTCCGGCCCTCGTGCCGGACGCGTGTCGTTGCGGGCGGGCTCGAGCACCTCGCGCACGTAGCTCTCGCGGACCGTGTCGTCCTGGCGCAGCATCCAGATCTCGCCGAGGCGATCGGCGTCGGGGCGACCGAGGACCTCGTCGGCGTAGGAGCGGCGCACGGCGGAGGGCTGGTTGAGCATCCAGCGCTGCTGCGGATCGCGCGTCAGACGCGCCGCGGCGCGGGCCAGCGGGCCCGGCGCCAGCAGGACGATGCGCTCGTCGAGGGCCATGGGCGTCGATGCTCTCAGGGACGCCGTCAGGCAGGAACGCCCCCCGCACCGTCGAACGAAGCCCTGCCCATGAAGCGCACGGCAGCGACCACCCCTGCAGGCCCACTCGAGGCCGGCGGCCATCAGACCCTCTCCGCGTACATCCAGGCGCGCTTCGACGAGTTCTCGCGCTCGCAGAAGGACGTGGCCCAGTACATCGTGGACCACCTCGACGAGGTGGCGTTCCAGACCGCGGAGGAGCTCGCGCGCCGCGCCAACACCTCGTCCTCGACCGTCGTGCGGTTCTCGCAGGCGCTCGGCTTCGAGGGGTTTCCCGAGCTGCAGGGCCAGGCGCGCGAGGAGTACCGCCGCCGCGTCGCCGCCGGGCTGGCCGGCCCCAACGGCGCGAGCGCGGGCATCGCCGAGCCGCTGTTCTCCCTGGACCAGAGCGACTTCGAGACCGCGGTGGCGGCCGACCACGTCAACGTGGAGGAGACCGCGCGCAAGCTCTCGCGCTCTGAGGTCGAGGCCGCCGTCGACGCCATCGCCGGCGCGCGGCGCGTGCTCATCGCCGGCACCGACCAGATGGCCTTCTTCGCCTCCTACCTGCGTCACCTGCTGATGCTGCTCGACCTGACGGCCGACATCGTCGCCAGCCCGTCGCAGGAGGCGCTCAGCCGCCTCGGGCGCATCGACGACCAGACGCTGGTGATCGGGCTCTCGGCCGGGCGGCCGCATCCGCTCGTGGTGCGCGCCATGAAGCTCGCCCGTCATCGCAAGGCGCGCACGGTGGCGATCACCGATGCGACGCTGAGCGAGGTGGCCAAGCTGGCGCAGATCCGGCTGTACTACTCCTCCAACTCGCCGGCGTACGTGCGCTCGCACACCGCGCTGCTGTCGATGATCCAGGCCCTGGCGTACGGGGTGTACAGCCGCGACGCCGAGCAGTACGCCGATCGGATCAAAGCCTTCCGGCTCAAGTAAATCCGCACGGGCGCAGCCCTATAGTGAGGACTGCGATGCGAGACGAAGCGACGTTCCGGGTCAAGGCCGGGCTGGCCGAGATGCTCAAGGGCGGCGTCATCATGGACGTCGTCGACGCCGAGCAGGCGAAGATCGCCGAGGACGCCGGCGCCTCCGCGGTGATGGCGCTCGAGCGCGTGCCCGCCGACATCCGCCGCGACGGCGGCGTGGCGCGCATGAGCGACCCGGCGATGATCAAGGGCATCCAGGCCGCGGTCACGATCCCGGTCATGGCCAAGGCCCGCATCGGCCACTTCGCCGAGGCCCAGGTGCTCGAGGCGCTCGAGGTCGACTACATCGACGAGTCCGAGGTCCTCACGCCGGCCGACGAGGCCCACCACATCGACAAGTGGGCGTTCCGGATCCCGTTCGTGTGCGGCGCCACCAACCTCGGCGAGGCGCTGCGGCGCATCGGCGAGGGGGCGGCCATGATCCGCTCCAAGGGCGAGGCGGGCACCGGCGACATCGTCGAGGCGGTGCGCCACCTGCGCTCGATCACGGGCGAGATCAAGCGCCTGGGGACGCTCAGCGAGATGGAGCTCATGACCGCCGCCAAGGAGCACGGCGCGCCCTACGACCTCGTGCGCGGCGTGGCCCGGGACGGCGCGCTGCCGGTGCCGATGTTCTGCGCGGGCGGGATCGCCACGCCCGCGGACGCGTCGCTGGTCATGCAGCTCGGAGCCGAGGCCGTGTTCGTCGGCTCGGGGATCTTCAAGTCGTCGGATCCGGCGACGCGCGCGGCGGCGATCGTCGAGGCGACCACGCACTTCAACGACCCCGAGCGCGTCGCGCGCGCGAGCGAGGGCCTCGGGCCGGCGATGGAGTCGCTCGAGACGCGCAAGCTGGCCGAGGGCCAGCTCCTCGCCGGCCGCGGCTGGTGAGCTCGGAGGCGCCGGTCGTCGGCGTCCTCGCCCTGCAGGGCGGCTTCGCCGCGCACGCGCGGGTCCTGCGCGCGCTCGGCGCCGAGGTGCGCGAGGTGCGCACCCCGAAGGACCTCGACGACCTCGACGGGCTGGTCATGCCCGGCGGCGAGTCGACGACGATGACCCTCGGCATCGAGCGCGAGGGGCTGGCCGAGCCGCTGCGCGCCTTCCATGCAGCGGGCAGGCCGATCTTCGGCACGTGCGCCGGCCTCATCCTGCTCGACCGCTCGCACCTCGGTCTCATGGACATCGCCTCCGAGCGCAACGCCTTCGGCCGCCAGCTCCATTCCTTCGAGGAGGACCTGCAGTTCCCCGACATGCCCGGCGGGCCCGTGCGCGCGGTCTTCATCCGGGCCCCCTGGATCGTCGACCACGGCCCCGACGTCGAGGTCCTCGCCGCGGTCGACGGCCATCCGGTCGCCGCGCGGCAGGGTACCCTGCTGGCGATCTCGTTCCACCCGGAGCTCGGCGAGGACGACCGCCTGCACCGGGCGTTCCTCGAGCTGGTGCGCGCCGCGCGCAACGGTGCGGCCGGCTAGATCACGAGCCCGTGGCGGACGGTGTTCTCGCTGACCACGCGCGGCTCGACGAACGCCAGCAGGTAGTCGGGGCCGCCGGCCTTGGTGCCGGTGCCGGAGAGGCGGTTGCCGCCGAACGGCTGGCGCCCGACCATCGCCCCGGTGATCGGGCGGTTGACGTAGAGGTTGCCGACGGGCGTGCGCCGGACCACCCGCTCGACCGTGTGCGGGTTGCGGCAGAACAGCCCGCCGGTGAGGGCGAAGGGGAGCTCGTCGATGCGCTCGAGCGCCGCGTCGACGCTGCGGACGCGCTCCACGGTGAGCAGCGGGCCGAAGATCTCCTCGCTGAGCACGGGTGAGTCGGGCGGCAGGTCGGCGGCGACGGTGGGCGCCACGAACCAGCCGCGGTCGGGGATCGCCTCGGCGCGCTCGACCGCGATGCGGCCGCCGTCGCGGGCCAGCGCGCGGTAGCGCTCGACGCGCTCCTGGGCCTCGCGCTCGATGACCGGCGGGACGTCGATGCCGAACGTGTCGGCCTGCCCGACGACGAGGACGTCGACGGCGCCGGCCACGCGCTCGAGCAGCGCGTCGGCGGTCGCCTCGTGGACGAGCACCCGCGAGGCGGCCGAGCACTTCTGGCCCGCGTAGACGAACGCGCTGGAGACGATCGCGGGGACGGCGTCGTCGAGGTCGGCGTCGGAGTCGACGACGATGCAGTTCTTGCCGCCCATCTCGGCGACGACGCGCTTGAGGTGGCGCGCGCCGGGCTCGGCGGCGGCCCGCATGATCTCCAGGCCGACGGGGCCCGAGCCGGTGAAGGCGATCGTGTGCACGCCCGGATGGCGGACGAGCGCGGCGCCGGCCTCGCCCTCGCCGGGCACGAGCGAGATCGCGTCGGCGGGGACGCCGGCCTCGCGCAGCGCGCGCACGACCATCAGCCCGCAGCCGGGGGCCTGCTCGGCCGGCTTGAGCACGACCGCGTTGCCCGTGGCCAGGCCGGCGGAGACCATCCCCATCGGGATGGCGATCGGGAAGTTCCACGGCGAGATCACGGCGACCACGCCGCGCGGCGCGTAGCGCATCTCGTTGCGCTCGCCCGGGACCTGGAACAGCGGCTTGCCGCGCTCCAGCGCGACGGCGCCGCGCGCGTAGAACTCCAGGAAGTCGATCGCCTCGCAGACGTCGGCGTCGGCCTCGCCCCACGGCTTGGCGCACTCGCGGACCTCCAGCGCGGCGAGCTCGGTGCGGCGGGCGCGCAGCCAGGCGGCCGCGCGGCCGAGGATCTCGGCGCGGCGGGCGGCGGGGACGGCCGACCAGCGCTCGAAGCCGCGCGCGGCGGCGCCGACGGCCTCGTCGACCTCCGCCTCGGTCGCGCGCGCCGCGGTGGCGACGAGGCGATCGGGCTCGCCGGGATCGGTCGAGCGCAGCTCGTCGCCGTGGCGCTCGCCGTCGCCGATCCACACCGGGACGCGCAGGGGGAGCTTGGGCGTCAGCGACGCCAGGCCGGCTATCAGGTCGTCGCGCACGGACGCGCGCCGCAGCTCGCCGATGGGCTCGTTGACGAAGGGTGGGAGGTCGGTCATGGAGCGGCGAGCAGAGCGTCGAGCGGGCGTCCGGACGCCTGCTCGTGCAGGAACGACTCGTTGCTC
Organism: Solirubrobacteraceae bacterium; assembly: GCA_034664395.1. Lineage (GTDB taxonomy): Bacteria > Actinomycetota > Thermoleophilia > Solirubrobacterales > Solirubrobacteraceae > JAOPZW01. Next base: position 6,391 of record JAXDHQ010000121.1, read on the forward strand.
GTGTTCTCCAGCAGGCGGCGGACGAGGTAGGCCATCCCGGCGACGAGGTCGCCGACCGGGCAGTAGGTGCGCACGCGCAGGCCGCGCTTGGCCAGCGCGTCCTGGAGGTCGTCGCCCAGGCCGCGCAGGACCTGCAGCTCGAGATCGCCGTCGGGGGCGCCGAGGGCGCGGTTGACGGCGACGGCGTGGGCGATCGAGCGCAGGTTGTGCGAGGCGATCGCGACGCGGATGGCCGGCCGCGCCTCCAGGAGGCGCCGCGTGAGCGTCTCGAAGTTGCGGTCGGAGTCGGCCTTGACCTCGAAGACCGGCGACTCCCAGCCGTGCTGGCGGGCCTCGACGATCTCGTGGTCCCAGTAGGCGCCCTTGACCAGGCGCACGACGAGCGGGTGCGCGCGCGGGGTCGCCTGCGCCCAGGCGACGATGCGGTCGCACAGCTCGGGCGAGTCGCGCAGGTAGGCCTGCAGGACGAGCCCGGCCGACGGGCCGTCGCGGAACTCGTCCTCGGCGAGCAGCTCGAGCACGAGGTCGGTGACCGCCTCGCGCGAGTCGAAGGACTCCATGTCGATGTGCAGGTGGGCGCCGAGCTCGCGCGCGTGGCGCAGGAGGTCGCGGAGGCGGCCGGCGGCGTCGCGCTTGCCGAGCTCCGGGGCGTCGGGGCGCAGCAGCGGCGTGAGCGCGCTGACCTTGACGGAGAGGTTGGCGCGGGGGAGCGGGCCGGCGCCATCGGCCTCGAGCTGGGGGCGCTGCGGGAGCTTCGCGTAGACGGCGACGAGGTCGTCGAGCGCCGCGCGGCAGCGCTTGGCGTAGCGGTCGGCCTCGGCGCTGGTGATCGTCGCCTCGCCGAGGAGGTCGACGCTGGTGGCGACGCCGTGGCGCCACAGGTCCTCCAGGACGCCGGTGGCGTCGCGCGGGGTCGCGCCGACGATGAAGCGGTGGGCCATGTGCTTGACGCCGGCCGCGGCGGCGGCGCCCAGCGCGGTGCGCCCGGGGCGGCTGGCCGACATCCGCATGGCGACCTGCAGCGGTGGCGGTCGGTCGCCGACCTCGTCGAGGAAGCCGCTCAGGTGCTGGGCGAGGTCGTCGAGCGACCGGCAGGCGGGGACGACGTCGACGAAGCGGAACAGCGCCGCGCGCACCTCGGCGTCCTGCGAGGCGAGGTCCAGCGCCTTGTCGTCGATCGCCCGGATCGGGTTGCGGCTGGCGGGCGGCAGCGCGGCGGCCAGATCGCGCCCGACGGCCAGGATGTCGGCTTCGGACGCGGCTGCCGTGGTCACGGGGGCGACCTTAGCGCGCGGTCTGCGTTGCGGCCCGTTTGAGCCGGCAGGCGTTTGCGGGCGGCCGTCCGTGGACGCGGGGCGGTGCCGCGCGGCGAGGGCACCGAGGGGAAGCGACGCCGTCACGGCCGGGGGTGTGCGCGCAAACCCCTCACATACGAGGAAAACCGCGCACACCCCCCGGGCCGCCGCCGCCAAAGGCGACGGCGGACACACCGAGCGCCACGCCTCTGCGCCAGCGCTGCTTTCCCTCGGTGCCCTCGCCGCGAAGCGCCGCGTGCCAAGGCGGAGATCCCGCCGCCCCCGCCACGAACTCCCCCGAAGCATCATGATGCCGCCATGCGCATCGCCGTCGCCGCCGACGAACGGGTGGGGGTCGCCAGCTCGCTGGTGGCGGAGCTGCTGCGGCGGGGCCACGAGGTGCTCGCGCACGGGGCGCTGGCCGACGAGGAGCGCCACGACTGGGCGTGGTCCGCGGAGGCGGCGGCGCGCGATGTGGTCGACGGGCGCGCCGAGCAGGCGGTCGTGTGCTGCTGGACCGGGACGGGCGCCTCGATCGCCGCCAACAAGGTGCGCGGAGTCCGCGCGGCGCTGTGCGGCGACGCCGCCACCGCCGACGGCGCGCGGCGCTGGAACGACGCGAACGTGCTCGCGCTCAGCCTGCGCTCGACGTCCGAGATCGAGCTGAGCGAGATCCTCGACGCGTGGTTCGCCGCGGCGCCCAGCGACGCCGCCGACGACGTGGCCAACGTCGAGCACGTCTCCGACATCCGGTGAATCGCGGCGCGGCCGCGCCGCGTCTTAGGCTGCTCTCAAGGGCGCTGCCGATGATCGGACCATGACTTCACGCAGGAAGACGACAGGGCTCGCGCTCGTGGGAGCGGTCGCGGTGGCGTTCGGCGCCTACTCGCTGGGCAGCCAGACGGGCGGCGGCTCCGCCGGCGCGAGCGGCAACGCCGCCACCGGCGCGAGCGCCGCCAAGGGCGCGCAGGGCATGCAGTTCCGCCGCGGCGGCCGGCGCGGCGGGGCCGACCTCACCACCCTCGCCAGCCGGCTGGGCGTGACCGAGGCCCAGCTCCGCACCGCGCTGCAGGCCGTCCGCCAGCAGCTCCAGCCAGCGGCCCAGGACCGCCGCCAGCGCCTGGCCTCCGAGCTCGCCGCCGCGCTCAACCTGCCGGCCGACCAGGTGACCGCGGCGCTGCAGAAGGTCCTGCCCGCCCGCGGGGGCCCCGGCGGTCCGGGCCGCCCCGGCCACGCCGGCGCCCGCAACGGCTTCGCCGCCGCCCTGGCCCGGGCGCTCGGGATCGACGCGAGCAAGGTCCGCTCCGCCTTCCAGCAGCTCCGCTCGCAGGGCCACCGCCCGGCGCTCGCCGACCTGGCCACCGCGCTGAACGTCGACCCCGCCAAGCTGCGCACCGCGCTGCAGTCGCTGCGACCCGACCACGGCCCCCGCGGCCGCGGACCCCTCGGCGACGCCGTCGCCGCCGATCTCGCCAAGGCGCTGAACGTCGACGTCGCCACGCTGCGGGGCGCGCTCGACAAGGTCCGCGCGCAGGAGCAGGCCCGCTTCCAGCAGGTTCGCGACCAGTTCGTGGCCGCGCTGGCCCAGCAGCTCAACCTCCCGGTCGACAAGGTCAAGCAGGCCATCGGGAGCGTGCCCCATCATGGGTGGCATGGTCCCTAGCCAGCTCGGACGCGGGACGGCGCGCCATCGCCGACCGTGAGCCGCTCGTCCTCGTCGTCGACGACGAGGCATCGGTCCGTCAAGCCCTCGAGCGCGCGCTGCGCCTCGAGGGCTTCGCCGTGGCCACCGCCGCCGGCGGCCGCGAGGCGCTCGCCGCGGTGGCGCAGCGCCCGCCCGCCGTCGTCGTGCTCGACGTCACGATGCCCGACCTCGACGGGGTCAGCGTCCTGCGGCGGATGCGGGCCGACGGCGTCGACGTGCCCGTCTGCATCCTGTCGGCCCGCGACGACGTCTCCGACCGCGTCGCCGGCCTGCAGGCCGGCGCCGACGACTACCTCGTCAAGCCCTTCGCCCTGGTCGAGCTCACCGCGCGCCTGCAGGCGCTGCTGCGTCGCCGCGGCGCCGCGGTCGGCGGCCCCGTCGTGGTCGGCGACCTCGTGGTCGACGCCCGTCGCCACGTCGCGACGCGCAACGGGCGCGAGCTGGGCCTGACCCGCCGCGAGTTCGACCTGCTGGAGGCCTTCGCCCGGCACTCCGGCCAGGTCCTCTCGCGCGAGCAGCTCCTCGGCCAGGTCTGGGGCTATACCTTCGACGTGGAGACCAACGTCGTGGACGTCTTCGTGGGCTACCTGCGTCGCAAGCTCGAGGCCGGGGGCGAGCCGCGCGCGCTGCACACCGTGCGGGGCGTCGGCTGGGTCCTGCGGCCATGAGGAAGCCCTGGAGCCTGCGGGGCCGCATCACGCTGGCGGCCGTGCTCGCGCTCGTCCTGACCGGGGCGGCGGCGGGCGCCGTGCTGCTCGGCGCGATCGAGCGCGACGGGCGTTCGGCGGTCGACCGCGAGCTCGACCAGCGGGCCGTCTCGCTCATCCACCGGGGCTTCGGACGCGACCACGGCGACTACGGGCCACCGGGAGCGGGCCGGGGCCTGCTCGCGGGGAGCGGGACCTTCGTCCAGCTCGAGGTGCAGGGCCAGGTGGTCCAGCAGGTCGGCGACGTGCCGATCGCCGCCCCGGCGCCGCCCAGGCGCGACGGGTGGAGCACGGTCGACATCGAGAGCCAGCCGTGGCGCTCGCTCACGGTCTCGCTCGACCCCACGGCCCGGGTGCAGCTCCTGTCCAGCCTGGCGCCGGTCGAGGACCGCGTCGCCCGCATCCGCCGCCTGGTGATCGTGCTCGGCCTCGCCGCGCTGGGGCTCACCGCCTTGGCGGCCTGGGGGTTCACCACCGTCGCCGTGCGCCCGCTCGCCCGCCTGCGCGCGGGCGCCGCGGCGGTCAGCGGCGCCGCGGACCTCTCGACGGCGCTGCCCGACGACGAGGGCCCCGACGAGGTCCGCTCGCTCGCGCGCGCGCTCAACGAGATGCTCGCCCGCCTGCGCGCGTCGACCGACGCGCTGGAGCGCGCGCTGCAGGCCACGCGGCGGTTCGCCGCCGACGCCGGCCACGAGATGCGCACGCCCCTGACGGGCATGCGCGCCAACCTCGACGCGCTCGAGCGCAACCCCGACCTCCCGCTCGACGAGCGCCTGGCGCTCGTCCGCGAGATGACGCTCGAGCAGGACCGGATCGTCCACCTGCTCGAAGGGCTCCAGGCGCTGGCGCGCGGCGAGGCGGCCGAGACGCTGCCGCGCGAGCACATCGAGCTCGCCGACCTCGTCGACGCGGCGCTCTACGGCGCCCGGCGCCGCCACCAGCGCGTCGCCTTCGACCTCGACGACCAGATCGAGGACGCGACGGTGTGGGGGTGGGGCAACGGGCTGCGCCTGGTCGTGGACAACCTGCTCGACAACGCCGCGCTGCACGGGCGCGAGCACGGGCGGGTGCGCGTGCACCTGCAGCGCGAGGGCGAGACGCTCGTCGTGCGCGTCGAGGACGACGGGCCCGGCATCGCCGCCGCCCAGCGCGACCGCGTGCTCGAGCCGTTCACGCGCGGCGAGCACGCCAGCGCGCCCGGCACCGGGCTGGGACTGGCGATCGTCGCCCAGCAGGTGGCGCTGCACGAGGGCGAGCTGCGCCTGGACGAGTCGTCGCTCGGCGGGCTGGCCGTCGTGATCCGCCTGCCGCTCAGCGTCGAGCCGCGCGGCGCGCCGGTCGACGAGCCCGCGCCGGTCTAGGCGCCGGTCGCCGCGAAGCGCGACACGCCGTCCCGGACCTCCTCGACGGCGCGGCCGTCGTCGAGCAGCAGGTCGACGTGGCCCAGGACCTCGCTCAGCGTGAGGTACGCCTGGGTGACGGCGACGTTGCCCCACAGCGCCTGCGCGAGCTCGTAGGCCGTGCGCGGGCGCTCGACCAGCAGCCCGTGGATCTTGTCGGCGCGGCGGTCGTGCATGACGAAGCGCTCGTCGATCAGGGCGCGGTGGTCCTCGACCGGATCGCCGTGCCCGGGCAGGACGATCGAGACCTCCATCGCCTGCGTCGCGCGCAGCGACGCCATGTAGGTGACCAGCGCGCGCGGGCGGTCGTCGTCCGGCGACGCGCCCTGCAGCGGCCGCGTGATGAGCGGGTTGGAGGAGATGTTCTTGATCAGGTGGTCGCCGCCGACCAGCTCGCCCGAGGCCTCGTCGTGGAACACCGTGTCCGAGGGGGAATGGCCGGGGCGGTGGTGCACGCGCCACGTGCGGCCGGCGAACTCGAGGGTCGCGCCGTCGTGCAGCGGGGTGGTCACGGTGGCGCTCGCGCCCCAGGCCCGGAACTGCCGCGTGACCGCGAGCAGCGCGATGACGACGTCTCCGGGCAGGCCGTGGCGGAGCATCAGCGCCTCGGCGAACGCGTCGTCGTCGTCCATGCGCATGTGGTACGCGGCCAGCCACGGCGCCAGGCGGTCCAGCGCGCACACCTCGGCGCCCGATCGGTCGGCCAGGATCTGCACCAGGCCCATGTGGTCGATGTGCTGGTGGGTGATGACGATCCGCTCGAGGTCCTGCACGCGGTGGCCGTGCTCGCCGAGCGCCGCCGCCAGCGCGGTCAGCGAGGTCCCCGAGTTCGGACCCGTGTCGACGAGCGTCAGCGGGTCGTCCTCGACGAGGTAGCAGTTGACCCGGCCGACGGCGAAGGGCGTCGGCACCGCCAGCGCGTGGATGCTCACCTGCGGATCACGCCCAGCACCTCGTCGCGGCGGCGCTCCATGTCGTCCTCGGACACCAGCGACTCCAGGCACAGGCGCAGGAGCGGCTCGGTGTTCGAGGGGCGCACGTTGAAGTGCCAGTCGTCGTAGTCGATGCTGACGCCGTCCAGGTGCGAGATCCGCGCGTCGTCGTAGCGCTCCTGCAGCTCGGCCATCTTCGCCTCGCCGTCGGCCACTTCGGAGTTGATCTCGCCGGAGATGAAGTAGCGCGAGCGGTAGGGCTCGAGCAGCTCGCTCATCCGCTTGCCCTCGACGCTGAGCTTCTCGAGCACGAGCAGCGCGGGGATCGTCCCCGAGTCGGCGTTGTAGAAGTCGTGGAAGTAGTAGTGGCCCGAGACCTCGCCGCCGAAGATCGCGCCCTCGTCGCGCATGCGGGTCTTGAAGAACGCGTGGCCGACGCGGTTGGCGTGGGCGGCGCCCCCGGCGGCCCGCACCGTGTCGGCCACCGCGCGCGAGGCGCGGACGTCGTAGAGGATCGAGGCGCCGGGCGTCCGCTCCAGCAGGTGCTCGGCGAGGATCGCGGTCAGGAAGTCGCCGTCGACGAAGCGGCCGCCGTCGTCGATGAAGAAGCAGCGGTCGGCGTCGCCGTCCCAGGCGATGCCCAGGTCGGCGCCCGTCTCGCGCACCCTGTCGACGATGAAGCGCCGGTTCTCCTCCAGCAGCGGGTTGGGCTCGTGGTCGGGGAAGCTGCCGTCGGGCTCCCAGTAGGTGGTGACGAGGTCGAGCCCGAGCCGCTCGAGCAGCGGGCCGACCATCGGCCCGGCCATGCCGTTGCCGCCGTCGACGACGACCTTCAGCGGGCGGACGTTGTCCGGGTCGATGAAGTCCATCGCGGCCGCGTGGAAGTCGTCGGCGACGTCGACCTCCTCCACCGAGCCCGAGCCGTCGGCCCCCGGCGCCCCGAGGCCGGCCTCGATCGCCCGGCGGATGTCCTGGATGCCCTCGTCGCCGCTGAGCGCGATCGCCCCCGCGCGCACGAGCTTGGCGCCGGTGTAGGCCTGCGGGTTGTGCGACGCGGTGCACATCAGCCCGCCGTCGAGCCCGCGCGAGCCGACGAGGTAGTAGAGCATCTCGGTGCCGACCATCCCGGCGTCGAGGACGTGCGCGCCCTCGGCGACCATCCCGTCGAGGTAGCGCCCGGCGAGCTCGGGCGCCGTCAGGCGCATGTCGCGCCCCAGCCCGATGCGCAGGTCGCCCGGCTCGCGGCCGCCCAGGCGGGCGAGCACGCGCACGAACGCGCGCCCCACCTGCTCGGCGACGTCGCCGTCGATCTGGTCGCCGTGCAGGCCACGGATGTCGTAGGCCTTGAAGATCTCGGGGGGTACCGGCATCCGCCCGCAGGCTAGCGTTCGCCCGCCGCGCACCGGCGCCCCGTCGCTAGCATCGCGTGCCATGGCCGGTCATTCCAAGTGGGCGGGGATCAAGCACAAGAAGGCGATCGTCGACGCGCGTCGCGGCAAGCTCTTCACCAAGCTCGCGCGCGCCATCACCGTCGCGGCCAAGGAGGGCGGCGGCGACCCCGAGGGCAACCCGGCGCTGGGCCTCGCGGTCCAGAGGGCCAAGGACGCGTCGATGCCCAAGGACAACATCGAGCGCGCGATCGCCAAGGGGACGGGCGAGGGCGCCGACGCCGACGCGCTGGAGGCGGTCCTCTACGAGGGCTACGGCCCCGGCGGCGTGGCCCTGCTCGTCGACGCGCTGACCGACAACCGCAACCGCACCGGTTCCGACGTCCGCCACACGTTCTCCAAGCACGGCGGCAACCTCGGCGAGCCCGGCTCGGTCGCCTACCTCTTCGACAAGCGCGGCGTGATCGTCGTCGACGCCACCCGCTACGCGGAGGACGACCTGCTGCCCGCGATCGAGGCGGGAGCGCTCGACGTCGCGGTCGACGACGACGTCTTCGAGATCCTCACCGAGCCGGGCGACCTCACGGCGGTCCGCGCCGCCCTGGAGGGGGCGGGCATCGAGCTCGAGTCCTCCGAGCTCGGGCAGCACCCCAAGACACGGGTGCCGATCGACGAGGACGTCGCCGGCAAGCTCATGCGCCTCATCGACGCGCTCGAGGACAACGACGACGTCAACGAGGTGCACGCGAACTTCGACGTCGACGCGGCCGTCCTCGAACGGGTCGCCGGCTGAGCCGGCGAGACCCGTCACCCCGGCGATACGCTGCCGTGCCATGAGGACGGGAGGGGCGGTCCGGCCGTGGCTGCCGGCCCCGCTGCGCGAGCCGGGCCCGTTCCGGCTGCTGTTCGCGGGACAGGCCCTCTCGGTTGTCGGCGACCGTATCGCGCCCATCGCCCTGGCCTTCGCCGTGCTCGGCCTCGGCTCGGCCACCGACCTGGGGCTCGTGCTCGCCGCCGGCGGCATCCCGTTCGCGCTGTTCTCGGTCCTGGGCGGGGTCGTGTCGGATCGCATCGGTCGCCGCCGGGTGATGATCGCCTCCGACGTCGTGCGCACCCTCTCGGAGGGCACGATGGCCGCCCTCCTCATCACCGGCAGCGCGCAGATCTGGATGCTGGCGGTGCTGTCCTTCGTCTACGGCTGCGCGGCGGCGCTGTTCATGCCCGCGCTGATGGGGCTCATCCCGCAGACGATCGCGGGCTCGGATCGCCTCAAGGAGGCCAACGCGCTGATCGCCCTGGCGCGCAGCGCCGCGAGCGTCGCCGGGCCGACGGTGGCCGGCGTCATCATCGTCGCCGCCGGCCCCGGCGAGGCGATCGCGGTCGACGCCGCCACCTTCGCCGTGAGCACGCTGTGCCTGGCCGCGCTGCGCACGCGCGCCGCCGGGGTCGTCGACGAGGAGGAGGACGCAGGCCGCGACGGCTTCCTGGAGGAGCTGCGCGCCGGGTGGCGCGAGGTGCGCATCCGCCCGTGGCTGTCGTGGGGCCTGGGCGCGATGGGCGCCTACCACGTGTTCGTCCTGCCCGCCGCGTTCGTGCTCGGCCCGGTGCTGGCGCTGCGTGAGCTGGACGGCGCGTCGAGCTGGGCGGCGATCGTCGCGTGCTGGGGCGTCGGCACGGTGATCGGCAACGTCCTCGCCCTGCGGCTGCCGGCGCGCCGGCCGCTGTTCCTGGCGGCGATGGCGCTCGTCCTCGCCTCGCTGCAGGGGGCGATCATCGGCAGCGGCCTGGGCACCGCGGGCATCGCCGCGCTGCAGCTCATGGCCGGCATCGGCGTGTCGCTGTTCTTCACCCTCTGGGACTTCAGCATCCAGGACCAGGTGCCGCCCGGCGCGGTCTCCCGCGTGAGCTCCTACGACTTCACCGTCTCGATGGGCCTATACCCGGTCGGGATGGCGCTCGCCGGTCCGATCGCCGTGGCGCTCGGGCTGCACACGACGCTCGTCGCCATGAGCGCGATCGGGGTGGTCAGCGCGCTGCTGTGGCTCGCCCAGCCGTCCGTCCGAGCGCTGCAGCGCGAGCCGCCCGCGCCGCCGGCCCCGCCGGCGCCAACCGAGCGCGCCGTCGGTGCCGGGCTCTGACGGCGCCGGACGCGAGCGCGTACGGCTCGGGCGCAGCCGCGCCGGCTGACCTTGACGCGGGGCGATCGGGCCTATCCACAACGGTGCGAACCACCGCGAAGGAGCTGCTCGATGACCGATCTGCAGACCGAACGGGGCGACATCGTCCGGGTGCCCACCGGCGTCTGGAAGGCCGACCCGGCCCACTCGAGCGTGGGCTTCGAGGTCAAGCACATGATGATCGCGACGGTGCGCGGGACCTTCCGCGAGTTCGACGGCACGCTCGAGGCCGCCGAGGACCCGTCCGAGTCGCGCGCGTACGGGACCGTGAGCGTGGCGAGCATCGACACCGGCCAGCCCGATCGCGACGCGCACCTGCGCTCGCCGGACTTCTTCGACGCCGAGCGCTACCCGCAGATCCGCTTCGAGTCGACGCGGATCGAGCCCGCCGGCGGGCCGCTGTGGAAGGTCACCGGCGACCTCACGATCAAGGACGTCACCCGCGAGGTGCAGTTCGACGCCACCGTGCAGGGGGCCGGCGAGGATCCGTGGGGCAACGAGCGGGTGGGCGTCGCCGTCCGCGGCACGATCGACCGCACGGAGTTCGGCCTCACCTGGCAGCAGCCGCTGGCCCGGGGCGGGCTGCTCGTCGGCGAGCAGGTCTCGGTGATGATCGACGTCTCGGCGATTCGCGCCGACGGCGCGGCCGCGTAGGGGCTCAGAGGAAGCCGAACAGCGTGGTGACGTAGACCGGCCGGCAGGCGGCGTCGAGACCGACGATCCGCACGCGGCCGTCCTGCTCGTCCTCGGCGATCAGGTGCTCGATCGCCGCGTCGTCGCGGTCGGCGGCGGTGGTGCGATCGACGATGCGGATGCCGTTGACCTTCCGGGTCCGCGATCCGTCGGGCTGCTCCTCCCACCTGGGGTGCTTTGTGTCCTCGGGCAAGGTCCCTGCCGTTCCCTTCTCGATGGCTGCGTCGAGCGCGCGCGACAGGGAGCGGCCGCGATGCGGCGCGCGCGGGGTCGTCGAATCCGCCGCCACGCTCCCTGCCCGGACGCGACGACGCCGTCCAAACGAGGGTAGCGGCAGTCACGGCGGCGCCTTGACGGGCTCCCGGCCCGGCTTATTCGAGAGGACAGGCGGGTCAGAGCACGTCTCGGCGCCGCTGCCCCGGCCCCCGGACCCCGGTGACATCCATGAGCGCTTCCCCGAGCCCGACGCTGCAGGACCTCCGGCTCCCGCTGGAGTGGATCGACTTCGACGAGCTGCCGATCCTGTTCTCCAACCACTTCCTCGTCCAGCACCAGCCCAACGAGTTCGTGCTGACGCTGGGGCAGGTGACCGGGCCGCCGCTCGTCGGCACGCCCGAGCAGATCCGCCAGCAGGCCTCGGCGGCGTCGCGGGTGCCGATCCACACGCTGGCGCGCGTCGGGCTGACGCGCGAGCGCGTGACCGAGCTCATCGCGATCCTGCAGGCGACGCTCGAGGACCACGACCGCCTCGGCGAGCGCTGATCGCCGCGGCGTGAGCAGCCTCGATCCGCAGACCCGGCTGAGCCCCGCGCCCGCCGGCCCGGCCCGCTACGGCCGCGCGCGCCGTCCCGTCGGCGCGACGCCGGCCTCCTCGCTCGTGCGCCGGACGTGGGTGCAGATCCTCGTCGGCGGGCTGATCCTGTGGGGCGGCCTGACCTGGGCCACGATCCAGACCGGCAACATCAACCTCGTCCCGAGCGTGATCGTCCTGGGCGCGTTCCTGGGCCCGGTCACGTTCGTCGCCTACGTCTACGAGCGCGCGCGGGAGGTGCCGCTCCCGACCCTGCTGGTCTGCTTCATCACCGGCGGCGTCCTCGGCGTCACCGGGGCGAGCGTCCTCGAGTACCGGACGATGATCGACTACGGGGCGCTGCCCACCCTCGCCATCGGGCTCATCGAGGAGACCTGCAAGCTGCTCGTGCCGCTGGCGATCTTCATGCTCTGGCGCTACCGCCGCGAGGCGGACGGCCTGCTGATCGGCGTCGCCTCCGGCATGGGCTTCGCCGCGTTCGAGTCGATGGGCTACGGGCTGACGGCGCTGTTCCTGTCCCACGGGCAGATCGACCAGGTGGAGAAGCTGCTGTTCGTCCGCGGCATGCTGGCGCCCGCGGGCCACGCCGCCTGGACCGGCCTGACGTGCGCGACGCTGTGGTGGGCGCGCGAGCGGCCGGGCGTGGCGCCGAAGCTCGCGGTGGTGGCCGCGTTCGTCTCCGTCGTGTTCCTGCACGCGCTGTGGGACGCCGCGACGTCGGTCTACGTGCAGCTCGCGGTCGGCGCGGTGAGCCTCGCGCTGCTGGCCTGGCGCCTGCGCGTCGCCGGCCGCGAGCTCGACGCGAGCGCGGCCGAGCGTCAGATGGCCTGCTCGTAGCGCGACTGCTCCTCGGCGGTCCGCTCGGCCCACGGGATCGCCTCGAGACGGGCGTCGGGGATCGGCTTCCCGCTCTCCACCGACACGCCGTACGTGCCCTCCTCGAGGCGCTTCTCGGCGCGCTCGATGTCCGCCAGGCGCGCGCGCAGGTCCTCGGCCAGCCCCTCGTCGAGCTCCTCCTCGAAGACCTCCGTGCCGGTGTCGGCCGGGTGCTGGTCGTAGTCGGCGAGCTCGCCGGTGTCCTCGTGGCGCTCGAGCGAGGCCAGGAGCCCCTGGATGCGCTCGCGCTCGCGGGCGAGGAGCTCGCGCGCTCGTTCCTCGGTCATGGGCTTGCGATACCCGTAACTTCCGGTTCGCGACGCGTGGGGTCCGGGGGGCGGCTGCCTGACCGGCCCTACCGCCGGCTCGTGAAGCGCGGGCCGTCGAGGCCGCCGACGTGGCCGATCAGCGCCGCGACCACGCGCGGGTCGAACTGCGTGCCCGAGCAGCTCACGAGCTCCGCGACGGCCTCGTCGTGGGGCATCGCGGCGCGGTACGGCCGGTCGGAGGTCATCGCGTGGTAGGCGTCGCAGGCGAGGATGATGCGGCTGCCGATCGGGATCTGCTCGCCCGCCAGCCCGTCGGGGTAGCCGGCGCCGTCGAAGCGCTCGTGCTCGTGGCGGACGATCCGCGCGACGCCGCCGAGGCCGGGGATGGCGCGCAGGATGCGCTCGCCGATCGCCGGGTGCTCGCGCATGAGCCTCCACTCCTCGGGGTCCAGCGGGCCCGCCTTGTGCAGGACGTGATCGGGCACCGCGACCTTGCCGATGTCGTGCAGCAGCGCGGCGTAGGCGACGCGCTCGACCTCGACGCCGTCCAGGCCGATGGCGCCGGCGACGGTCTTGGCCAGCTCGACGACGACGGCGGAGTGCTCGCCGGTGTAGCGGTCGCGCTCGACGAGCGCGGTGGCGAGCGCCTCGATGACGTGGGCGTGCGCGCGCAGGGGGCCGAGCTCGTCCTCGACGTCGCGCTCGGCGGTGCGGGCGCCGCCGTCGGCCCGGGCGCGGTCCAGGCCGCGGGCGGCGGCGGCGAGCATGCGCTCGACCGTGTCGCCGTCGCGGTGGGTCGCCACGCCGGCCGAGACGGTGATCAGGCCGGCGGTGGGGATCTCGGTGCCGTCGAGCTCGGCGATCAGGCGATCGCAGCAGGCGCGCGCGCCCGCCAGCGGTGTCCCGGGCATGAGCACGGCGATCTCGTCGGCGCCGGTGCGCCCGATCAGATCCGACGTGCGGGTGAGCGCCCGCAGGCGCGCGGCGACCGCGGCGAGGGCGGCGTCGCCGGCGGCGGCGCCGCGGCGCGCGTTGAGCGAGCGGAAGCCGTCGATGTCGACCAGGGCCAGCGAGGCGGGCTGCTCGGCCGCGGCGGCGTGCGCCAGGGCGGCGTCGGCGTCGCCGCGGAACGCCTCGACGGTGAGCGCGCCCGTGCGGGCGTCGACGCGGTCGCGGTCGGCGAGCTGCGCCTCGAGGCTCTGCAGCCGCGAGCGCGCCGTCGCCAGCTCCAGGCGCAAGTGGTGTCGTTCCCCCCAAGGGAGCACACGGCTGCATCGGTGCGATGGAGGTTCGTGTTGAGAGGGCGGACGGATGGCCTACCTCGAACCCGGGGGCTCCGGCGGCGTGGGGGAAGGCATCCGGCCCGGCGCGGAGAATGCCGTTCGAATGGTGGTCCTCGGCATCGATCCCGGCCTGGCCAACTGCGGCTACGGCGTCGTCGTGCGGCGCGGCAATCGGCTCGTGGCCACCGACGGCGGGGTCATCGAGACGCGCGCGGGCGTCGCGCCCGAACGCCGGCTGAGCGAGCTCCACGAGCGCGTCGCCGAGCTCCTCGACGAGCACGGCCCGGACGCGCTGGCGCTCGAAGCACTGTTTTTCGGTCAGAACGTTCGCACAGCTTTCGCCGTCGGCCAGGCGCGGGGCGCGATCCTGCTCGCCGCGGGCCAGCGCGGCGTCCCCTGCGTCGACTACACGCCCCAGCAGGTCAAGGGCGCCGTCTGCGGCACCGGCCGAGCGCCCAAGGACCAGGTCGCGCGGATGGTGCAGGCGCTCCTGTCGCTGCCCGCGCCGCCGCGCCCCGACCACGCCGCCGACGCGCTGGCGGTCGCCATCTGCCACGCCAACCACGCGCCGCTGGCGGCCGCGGTGGTCTCGGCGTGATCGCCCTCGTCGCCGGCGAGGTCGCCGTCCGCCGCCCCGACCACGTCGTCATCGAGACCGCGGGCGGCGTCGGCTACCGCCTGGCCGTCTCCACCGAGACGCTGCGCCACGTCCCCGCCGTCGGGCGGGCGGTGTCGCTGCACGCCCACCTGGTCGTGCGCGACGACGCGCTCTCGCTCTACGGCTTCGCCACCGAGGAGGAGCGCGACCTGTTCCTCGCCCTCGTCGGCGTGCAGTCCGTCGGCCCGAAGGTGGCGCTCGCGGTGCTCAGCGGCGGCACGCCGCGCGAGCTGGTGTCGGCGCTCGCCGCCGGCGACGTCGCGCGCCTGCAGGCGGTGCCCGGCATCGGCAAGCGGACGGCCGAGCGGATCGTCGTCGAGCTGCGCGAGAAGGTCGGCGTGCAGGCGGACATCGGTGCGCCGATCACCGTCACGCGCGGCGACGACCCGCGCCACCTCGCTCGCGAGGGCCTGCTCGAGCTCGGCTTCCAGCCCGCGGAGGTCCAGTCGCTGCTCGACGCGGCCCAGGGCGAGACGGCCGAGGAGCTGCTGGCCAGCGCGCTGCGCGAGGCGCGCCGATGACCGTCGAGCGCATCCACACGCCGGGGGCGCTGGACGACGAGGACGAGCTCGACCGCTCGCTGCGCCCGCGCACGCTCGGCGAGTTCGTCGGACAGGAGGCCATGCGCGAGCAGCTCGCGGTCTCGATCGAGGCCGCCACCGCCCGCGGCGAGGCGCTCGACCACGTCCTGCTCGCCGGACCGCCCGGTCTGGGCAAGACCTCGCTCGCCCAGATCGTCGCGGCCGAGCTCGACGTCCCGTTCGTGCAGACCGCCGGCCCGGCGCTCGAGCGCAAGGGCGACATCGCCGCGCTGCTCACCGCGCTCGAGCCGCGCTCGGTGTTCTTCGTCGACGAGATCCACCGGCTCAACCGGGCGCTCGAGGAGACGTTCTACCCCGCGATGGAGGACCGCCGGCTGCCGATCACGATCGGCCAGGGGGCGGGCGCGAAGGTCGTGACGCTCGACCTGCCGGCGTTCACGCTCATCGGCGCCACGACGCGCTCCGGCCTGCTCACCACGCCGCTGCGCGACCGCTTCGGCATCCAGCACCGCTTCGAGCCCTACGGCACCGAGGACCTGGCGCAGATCGTGCGCCGCTCGGCGGCGATCCTCGACATCGCGCTCGACGAGGGCGGCGCCCGGGCGATCGCCGCGCGGTCGCGCGGTACGCCGCGCGTCGCCAACCGGCTGCTCAAGCGCGTGCGCGACTGGGCCGAGGTGCGCGGCAGCGGCGTGGTCGACGACGCCACCGCCGACGCGGCGCTCACCCTCCTGGAGGTCGACGACCTCGGCCTCGACCGTCTCGACCGCGAGATCCTCACCGCCATCTGCGTCCGCTTCTCCGGCGGGCCGGTCGGCCTGTCGACGCTTGCGGTCGCCGTCCACGAGGAGGCGGACACGCTGGAGGACGTCTACGAGCCCTACCTGCTGCAGTGCGGCCTGCTGCAGCGCACGCCGCGCGGGCGCGCGGCGACGCGCCGCGCCTATGAGCACCTCGACCTCGATCCGCCCCGCGACGCGGCCCTCTTCTGAGCCGCGATCGTCGGGCTGCGAGGTCCGCATGCTGACGTGGGCGAACGTGCCAACGGGCCGATGGGACGATGACGGACGCACCGCGTACCCTTGGGGACAGCGCATGCCCCATCTGTTCATCTGCCCGAACTGTGGTAACCGCACGACCGAGTCCGATCGCACCGCCGGCTTCCGCCGGCAGGCGAAGGGCTGCGCGCGCTGCGGATTCGGCTTCCTGTTCGAGCTGCTCGACGACTACTACCCGGCTCCCGACGCCGCCTTCTTCGTGTGCGACGCCGAGGGGCGAGTCATCGGCTGCGGCCGCGGCTCGTTCGAGCTCACCGGGCTCGACGACGAGCGCGTCATCGGCCGGCCGGTGCGCGACGTCCTCGGCCTGCGCTTCGACAACGGCGACGACCCGGTGGGCACCGTGCTCGAGTGGGGCGTCCGCGCCCTCAACAAGCCCGTCGAGGTCAACGCCGAGGGCGATCTGCCCGCACGTGCGACCGCCGACCTCTTTCCCGCCTACGATGACGACGGCGGCATGCTGCTCGTCCTGACCCCGTCCAAGTAGGTCTGATCTCCATCCGCGCCAGCCGGGACCCGCGCCGCCAACCATGACCGACCGCCGTCGCAACCTTTTCGTCCTGTTGATCGTCGCGGGCCTGCTCGTGGGCTCCGTGGCGGCGATCTTCGCCAAGCCGACGCGCCTGGGGCTCGACCTCAAGGGCGGCGTCTCGCTGATCTACCAGGCCAAGCCGACCAAGCAGTCGCAGGTGACCAGCGAGGCGATCGACCGCTCGCTGGACATCATGCGCAGCCGCGTCGACCAGCTCGGCGTCGCCGAGCCGCAGATCCAGCGCTCGGGCCCCGACCAGATCGACGTCTCGCTGCCCGCGGTCAAGAACGCCGACGAGGCGGCCAACCAGGTCGGCACCACGGCGCAGATGTTCTTCTACGACTGGGAGCCCAACGTCCTGGGCGCCAACTGCAAGCCGGCGCCGGCCGATCCCAACGTCACCGGCGGCCCCAGCGCGGGCTCCGACGTCTCCGCCCTGTCGTACTTCGACGCGGTCACGCGCGGGGCCAAGTGCCCCGCCACGAACACCGGCCAGGAGAGCACGGGCGACAAGTTCTATCTCGTCGACCAGAAGGCCAAGCGGGTGATCGCCGGGCCCGACGAGACCCAGCGGTCGCTGCGCCAGGACGCCACCAACAAGCGCCTGCGCTTCGACCCCGCGCAGGTCGTCAAGGTGCCGCAGGGCGTCGTCCTCGTCCGCGCCGAGCAGCCCGATCCCAAGGGCAAGCCGCTCAACCGCTGGTACGTGCTGCGCGACCAGCCGGCGCTGCGCGGGACCGACATCAAGAACCCCGAGCAGAACTTCGACAACGGCGCCGGCGGCAGCGGCCAGCCCGACGTCACGTTCAGCTTCACCGGCCACGGCCGCAACGTCTGGCAGAAGGTCACGCGCGAGATCGCCCAGCGCGGCCAGAACAACTTCATCCCCGGCTCGGACCCGCGAAACGCCTTCCAGCATTTCGCGATCGTGCTCGACAACGAGCTCATCTCGACGCCGTTCATCGACTTCCAGCAGAACCCCGACGGCATCGACGGCGCCAACGGATCGCAGATCTCCGGCGGCTTCACGATCCAGAGCGCGCAGCGCCTGGCGAACCTGCTGAAGACCGGCGCGCTGCCGATCAAGCTGCAGCTCATCTCGTCGTCGCAGGTGTCGGCGACGCTGGGCAAGCAGGCGCTCAACCAGGGCCTCATCGCCGGCGTCGCCGGCTTCCTGATCGTGGCGCTGTTCCTGCTCGTCTTCTACCGCGTGCTCGGCATGATCGCGGTCGGCGCCCTGGTCATCTACTCCGCCTTCCTGTTCGCGCTGGTCAAGCTCATCCCGATCACGCTGACGCTGCCGGGCATCGCCGGACTGATCCTCACGATCGGCGTGGCGGCCGACGCGAACATCGTCATCTTCGAACGCGTCAAGGAGGAGCTGCGCGGCGGGCGCTCGATCCCGTCGGCCATCGCCACCGGCTACAAGCGCGGCCTGTCGGCGATCGTCGACGCCAACGTCGTGACCTTCATGGTCGCGTTCATCCTGTTCATCCTGGCCACGGCCGGGGTGAAGGGCTTCGCGTTCACGCTGGGCGTCGGCACCCTGGTCTCGTTCTTCACCGCCGTCATGCTCACCCAGGCCGTGCTGGGGGTGATGGGCCGCTCGCGGCTCATCCACAGCCCGGCGGCGCTGGGCGCGGGCAAGAAGCGCGAGCGCAAGCGCTTCGACTACATGGGCGCCTCGAAGTGGTTCTTCTCGATGTCCGGCGTGATCCTGCTGATCGGCGCGCTCGCGCTGGGTGGCAAGGGCCTGAAGTTCGGCATCGACTTCGAGTCGGGCACGCGGGTCAAGACCGAGCTCGTCAAGCCGGCGAACGAGAACAGCGTGCGCAACGCGATCGCCCCCGCGGGCTTCGGCGACGCCGAGATCCAGCGCCTGAGCGGCGCCGGCACCGGCGGCAACGGGTTCCAGATCTCCACCGCCACGCTCAGCCAGGCCCAGCGCGGTCAGGTCGAGCAGCGACTGCAGCAGCAGTTCGGCGTGAAGTCCTTCGACTACGACACCATCGGGCCGACGTTCGGCCAGACGGTGGCCAAGAGCGCGGTCGTGGCGATCATCGCCTCGCTGCTGGTCATCTCGCTGTACATGGCGCTGCGCTTCGAGTGGAAGTACGCGGTGCCCGTGCTCATCGCGTTGATGCACGACCTGCTCATCACCGCGGGCGTGTACTCGCTGCTCGGCCGGGAGGTGACGACGTCGACGGTCGCGGCGCTGCTGTCCATCCTCGGTTACTCGCTCTACGACACCGTCATCGTGTTCGACCGCATCCGCGAGAACGTGCCGCGCATGCCGCGCTCGGCGTTCTCGCAGATCGTCAACCGCTCCATGAGCGAGGTCATCACCCGATCGCTGGCGACGACGTTCTGCACGGCGCTGCCGATCCTCGCCCTGCTGCTGTTCGGCGGCGACACGCTGAAGGACTTCGCCTTCGCGCTGCTCGTCGGCGTGGCCTCGGGCGCGTACTCGTCGATCTTCATCGCCTCGCCGGTGCTGACGCACTGGAAGGAGCGCGAGCCGGTCTACTTCCGTCGCCGCCAGCGCATCGCGCAGGCCAACGGCGGGATCGTGCCCGCCTACGCGGTGGCGACGGGTGGCGCGCCGGTCGACGTCGCGCCGGTGGAGCAGGAGCGCCCGTCGCGGCGCCTGACCGAGCCCGACGACCCGTCGCGCGGCGTGTCGCGGACGGAGTTCGACGAGATGGTGCGCGACCTCCACGCCGATGCGCCCGCGAGCACCGCCACCGCCGAGCGCGACGCGACCGCCGACCTGGACCCGGAGGACCTCGTGCTCAAGGACGACAAGCCCAAGCGGGGGCAGAAGCCGAACCGGCCGCGCAACCGCAGGCACGGAAGGTCCCGATGATCCTGCGGCACGCCTCGACCCGTCTGGCCACGTCGTCGGTCACTCGCGTGCGAAGCACGCCACGTTCCCTGCGTCCTCGCCAGACGCGCCGATCCGGGGCGCAGGCCTCACCGGGAGGAGTCAGCTGATGGGCATGTTCGCCTGGGTCATGATGGGCCTGGCCATCTGGCACTTCACGATCTTCCTGCCCGACCGCTTCTGGGGCGGGATCGTCGGCGCCTTCCTGGGCGCGCTGCTCGGCGCGATGATCTTCGGGCTCATCATCAACGGCTTCGCGATCCCGGGCCGGGGGGAGACGCACGTCCTCCAGGCCCTGGAGGCGATCCCGGGCACGCTCATCGGCATCGCCCTCGTGTACTTCGAGGGCGTCCGCCGCGGCAACCGGGCGCTCCAGCTCTAGGGCCCGCCCAGCGCGTCGCGCCGGGCGTCCGCCGCGCGGCGGACGAGCTCGGCCGCGCGGGCCAGGCGCTCGTCGTCAGGCCGGTCGGCGAGGTTGATCTCGACCAGGCGCACCGCGGCGCGGCAGGCCGCCTCGGCCAGCAGCGCGCCGGCGGCCGCGTCGCCGCGCAGCGCCGGGCCGGCGCCGGCGGCGGCCCGCGCCGCCAGGGTCGCGACCTCCGCCGCGACGCGGGCGATCTCCAGCGGGCTGTCGCTCGCCCGCGCCAGCGCGGCGTCGATGCGCTCGCCGCGGAGCGGGTCGTCGCCGGGCAGCCGCTGCGCCTCCAGGACGGGGGCGTAGGCCCCGAGCTCGTCCTCGGCCAGCGCCAGGGCCCGCGCGCGCAGCTCGCCGGCCCGGCCGGCCGGAGCGCCCGCCATCTGCGCCAGCGCCGCCGCCAGCGCGCACGTCCACGCGACCGACGTCCCGCCCCCGGGGGCGGGCGTCGCGGTCGCGACCGCCTCGAGCAGCTCGGCGAGCGATCGGTCGGCCAGCGCCATGCGCCGGGAGCCTAGAACAGCCCGACCGTGCGCCCGGTGTCGTCGATGTCCACGTTGAGCGCCGCCGGCGCGCGGCCCAGGCCGGGCATCTGCGTGATGTCGCCGCACAGCGGCACGAGCCAGCCCGCACCGGTGTAGGCGCGGACGTCGCGCACCGGCAGCCGGAACCCCTCCGGCGCGTTGCGCAGCGTCGGGTCGGCCGACAGCGACAGGTGCGTCTTGGCCATGCACACCGGCAGGCGGCCGAGCCCGTCGGCCTCGAACTGCTCGATCTTGCGCTCGGCCTCGGGGTAGACGTAGACGTCGCGCGCGCCGTAGACGCGGGTGGCGATCGCCTCGATCTTCTCGACGACGGTGTCCTCGTCGCGGTAGAGCGGGTGGAAGCTGTTGGGCTGCTCGCACGCGTCGACGACGGCGGCGGCGAGGTCGGCGGCACCCTCGCCGCCGCGGATGAACCCCTCGTTGACCTCGGCCGCGAGCGCGCCGGCCTCCAGCGCCAGCCGGCGGACGAGCTCGATCTCGTCGTCGGTGTCGCCCGGGCGGCGGTTGATCGCCACCACGCACGGCACCCAGAACTCGGCGACGATCCCGAGGTGGCGGCGCAGGTTCGCCATGCCGGTCTCGATCGCCGCGTGGCTCGTGATCGCGTCGGCGTCCGGGTCGTCGACGCCGCCGTGGTGCTTGAGCGCGCGCACGGTGCTCACGAGCACGACGCAGCTCGGCTTCAGGTCGCCGACGCGGCAGACGATGTCGAAGAGCTTCTCCATCCCCATGTCCGAGCCGAAGCCCGACTCGGTGACGACGTAGTCGCCGAGCTTGAGGCCGATCATGTCGGCGATCAGCGACGAGTTGCCGTGGGCGATGTTGGCGAACGGCCCGCAGTGCATGAGGCACGGCTGGCCCTCGAGGGTCTGGATGAGGTTGGGCTTGATGGCGTCCTTGAGCAGGACGGCCATGGCGCCGGCGGCGCCGAGGTCCTCGGCGGTGACGGGCCGGCCCCCGCTGTAGCTGTAGGCGACGGTGATCGCGCCCAGCCGCCGCCGCAGGTCCTGCAGGTCGCGCGACACGGCGAGGATCGCCATGACCTCCGAGGCGGCGGTGATGTCGAAGCCGGTCTCGCGCGGGTAGCCGTTGACGCGGCCGCCGAGGCCGATCGTCATCTGGCGCAGCGCGCGGTCGTTCATGTCCACGGCGCGGCGCCACCCGACGCGCAGGGCGTCGATCTGGTGCGGGTTGCCGTGCAGGATCGAGGCGTCCAGCAGCGCGGCGAGCAGGTTGTTGGCGGCGCCGATGGCGTGGATGTCGCCGGTGAAGTGCAGGTTGAGGTCCTCCATCGGGACGACCTGGGTCATGCCGCCGCCCGCCGCGCCGCCCTTGGTGCCGAAGACCGGGCCCAGCGACGGCTCGCGCAGGCACAGCACCGGCTTGCGGCCGAGGCGTCCGAGGCCCTGCGTCAGTCCGACCGCCGTCGTCGTCTTGCCCTCGCCCGGCGGCGTCGGCGTCATCCCGGTGACGCAGACGAGCCTGCCGTCCGGCAGGTCGCCGACGCGATCGAGCACCGAGAGCGAGATCTTGCCCTTGTAGCGCCCGTAGGGCTCGACCTCGT
This sequence comes from Solirubrobacteraceae bacterium, assembly GCA_034664395.1. Classification (GTDB taxonomy): domain Bacteria; phylum Actinomycetota; class Thermoleophilia; order Solirubrobacterales; family Solirubrobacteraceae; genus JAOPZW01. The sequence continues at coordinate 28,125 of JAXDHQ010000121.1, forward strand.
CGGGGGCCAGGCCCATCCGGGCGGCGATCGTCTCGATCGGCTCGAGTCGGGCGTCCTGCGCGATCTCCAGGCTGCTCTTCATCTCTCTCCTCGTGCTCCGCGAGCGGGCCACCGAGCACTGTGCCTGCCGCTCGACCGCGAGCGCAAGTGCCAACCGGCCAACGCGGGGGCTACACGGCGATGCCGTGGTGGGCGAGCAGCAGGGCGCCGAGCTCCTGCGCCCGTGCCGCGGCCTGACCGTCGCCCTCCGCGGCCGCGACGATCGAGCCCTTCATGAGGATGTGCCACTGCCGCGCGAAGGCGTCGGGGTCGGCGACGCCCGCGCCCTCGGCCAGCTCGCGCAGGAAGTCGCGGATCGCCGCCAGGCGCTCGACGCTGGCGCGGCGCACCGCGTGCTCGCGGTCGTCGATCTCGAGCATGACGTTGATGAAGGAGCAGCCCTCGAAGTCCTCGCGCGCAAACCACGCGCCGAAGGCGTCGAAGATCGCGAGCAGGCGCGCCGCCGGGGTCGAGGCGCGGGCCTCGACGTCGGCGCGCAGCCACTCGCGGGTCCAGCGCTCCTCGCGCAGGTCCAGGAACGCGAGGATCAGCTCGTCCTTGGAGGCGAAGTTGCGGTAGAGCGACATCTTCGCCACCCCGGACTCGGCGACGATGGCGTCGACGCCGACCGCGCGCGTCCCGTGGCGGCTGAACAGCTCGTAGGCCGTCTCGAGGATCCGGTCCCGGGCGCCGGTGCGCCGGTGGTCCGGGGGCGCTTCCATCGCCGCGAGGATACCGGCCGGTCTAGTGGCTGACCGCGGCTGCCGCGAGCTCTGACACCAGGCGGTCCTCGTAGAAGCGCTCGAGCGCGAACGGGGCGATGAGGTCGGGCGTGCGGCCGGTGTCGACGAGCTCGGCCAGCGTCTGGCCGACGATCGGCGCGGCCTTGAACCCGTACGTCCCCCAGCCCGCGCTGACGTGGAGGTTGTCGACCTCGGTGCGGCCGAGGATCGGGCTGTAGTCGGGGCTGATGTCGCACAGCCCGGCCCACGAGCGCAGCATGCGCGCGCGCTCGAGCTGGGGGAAGAGCTCGAGCGTGTGGCGGCTGGCCTCCTGCAGGAAGTTGAGCGTGCCCTGCATCCGGTAGGTCGTCCACGGCTCGATCTCGGCGCCGACGAGGAACTCGCCGCGGTCGGTCTGGGAGATGTAGACGTGCATCTGCGAGGAGACGACGACCACGTCGAGCAGCGGCTTGACCGGCTCGGTGACGAACGCCTGGAGGATGTGCGTCGTGATCGGCAGCGGGACGCCCGCCATGTCGCAGACGAGCGTGCTCCAGCCCGCGGTGGCGTTGATCACCTGCCCGGCGCGGATCGTTCCGCGGTTGGTCCGCACCGCGTCGATGCGGCCGTTGGCGCGCTCGAAGCCGAGGACCTCGGTGTACGGGTGGATCTCGGCGCCACCCGCGTCGGCGCCGCGGGCGAAGCCCCAGACCACCGCGTCGTGGCGGATGATCCCGCCCGGTGGGTGGTAGAGGGCCCCCATGATCGGATAGGTCGCGTCGGGCGACACGTGCATCGCCGGCGCCAGGCGCTTGACCTCGTCGGGCCCGATCAGCCGCGAGTCGATGCCGGCCAGGCGGTTGACCTCGGCGCGGTTGGCCATGACGAACATCGCCCGGTCGGAGTGCGCGAGCGTCAGGTGGCCGCACTGCGAGAACAGCAGGTTGAAGTTGAGCTCCTGCGACAGGCCCTCGTAGAGCTTGACGCTGGCGTCGTAGAAGCGCGCGCCCTCGGGCGTCTTGTAGTTCGAGCGCAGGATCGTCGTGTTGCGCCCGGCCGCGCCCGAGCCGATGTAGCCCTTCTCGAGGATCGCGACGTCGGTGATCCCGCGCTGGCGCAGGTAGTAGGCGGTGGCCAGCCCGTGCGAGCCGCCGCCCACGATGACGACGTCGTAGGCGTCCTTGAGCTCGCCGCGCGGGCGCCACATGCGCCGGCGGCGGAAGATGTCACGCATGGCGGGCGGCCTCCGCGGCGGTCTCGGGGAGCGGCCCGAGCGCGTCGACGCCGACGGGCGCCCCGCCGAGGCGCTGCGCGGCGTCGGCGACGGTCGTCCACAGGTACTCGCCCAGCGCCCAGCCGAAGAGCACGAGGAAGCGGTCGGCGTCCTCGCGCAGGACGTAGCCCGGGGTGCGCGCCACCGACCCGGGGCGCCAGCCGCCGACCGGGGTGGCGGCGTCGCGCAGGTCCAGGGCGCAGAAGCGGGCTAGGAGCTCGCGGGCCAGCGGCCCGGCGATGGTCAGCGCGGCCAGCGCGGTCGTCACCTCGACGCCGTCCTCGACGAGGTCGCGGGCGCCGCCGTCGCCGATGACGAGCGCGCGATCGGCCGTGACGCGGCACCACCACGCGCCCCGCGCCCTGGTCGCCACGCCAGGCCGCAGGTCGTCGCCGCCGGCGATCTCGAGCTTGGTGAGGTGCGAGACGTCGGCCCACCCGACCGCGCTCGCGAGCGCCTCGCGCTCGTCCCCGTCGTAGCCGACCGCGACGTTCCAGCCGTCGCGGACCTCGAACCGGGCGCCGGCCGCCTGCGCCTGGCGCTCCATCGGGCTGCGGGCCAGGGCGGTCCGCCCGTCGGGGCCGGGCGCGGCGGCGGGCACGAGGAACTCGAGGCTCACGAGCGCAGCACCTCGCCGTCGGGGTCGTAGAACGGGCGGGTGACGACCTGGCCCGCGTACGAGCGCCCGGCGTCGGAGATCGCGATGCGCGTCCCGTCGGTCGCGAGCGTCGCCGGCACCCACGCCATGCCGATGACCTGCCCGAGCTGGCGCGAGCGGCGCGCGCTCGTGACCTGCCCGGCCGCGGCGCCGGCGGCGTCGAGGACGACCGCGCCCTCGGTCGGGACGTCGCCCTCGGGCAGCGTGAAGCCGACGAGCGCCGTGGTGGGCGGGCGCTCGGCGGCGTGCTCGAGCGCCCAGCGGCCGATGAAGTCCTCGTCCTTGTCGAGCTTGACGATCCACGGCATCGCCGCCCCGAACGGCGTGGACTCCGAGTCGGTGTCCTGCCCGACGAGCACGTGGAGCTTCTGCAGGCGCAGGATCCGCTGGGGCTCCAGGCCGAAGGGCCGGATGCCCTGGTCGGCCCCGGCCCGCAGGATCGCGTCCCACACGTCCTGGCCGTGGGCGGCGGGGAAGTGGATCTCGTAGCCGAGCTCGCCGACGAAGCCGATGCGCAGGATCAGGCACGCCACGCCGGCCACCCGCGCGCGCTTGGCGTCGAGGTAGCCGAAGGCCTCGCCGGAGCAGTCCAGCTCGGCGACGCGGCCCATGATCGCCCGCGCCCGCGGCCCGGCGAGGTTGACCGCCGCCAGCCCCTGGGTGACGTCGGTCAGGCGCACGTCCATGCCCCAGTCGGCCAGCCACCAGGCGAACCACTGCTCGACCGCGCCCGCGCCGCTGGACGTGGTCGTGACGTAGAAGGTCTCCTCGTCGAGACGACAGACCGTGCCGTCGTCGGTGATGCGCCCCGCGTCGGAGGTCAGGACGCCGTAGCGGACGCGGCCGCGGGCGAGGTTGGCGAGGCGGTTGGGGTAGAGGCGGTCCAGGAACGCGCCCGCCTCGGGGCCGCGGACGAGGAGCTTGCCCAGGGTCGACACGTCGATCAGGCCGGCGGACTCGTGCACGGCCAGGGCCTCGCCCTCGGGGTCCCCGTAGTCGTAGGCGCGCCGCCAGTCGCCCGCCCACTGCACGCGCGCGCCGAGCTCGCGGTGGCGCGGATGGATGGCCGAGCGCTTGGCCGGCTCGAACGGGCGACCGGCCAGCGCGCCGAGGGGCACGGTCGACCACGGCGGCCGCGCCGTCGTGGTGCCGACCTGCGCCAGGTCCTGACCGGTCTCGCGGGCCATCAGGCGCACGGCCGGGAGCTGGCACATCCGCCCCTGGCACGGGCCCATCGTCACCGTCGTGTAGCGCTTGGACAGCTCGATCGAGTCGTAGCCCTCCTGCACGCTGAGGTGGATGTCCTTGGCGGTGACGTCCTCGCACAGGCAGGCGAAGCACTTGCCGCGGCCCTCGCCGGCCGCCGGCGGGGGCGCCGCCTCGCCGCCGCTCTGCTCGTGGCCGGCGCGGCCCTGGCGCAGGCGGCCGGCCCGCGCGCGCGAGTCGGCGTCGCCGAGGCCCAGCGCGTGCGCGGCGTCGAGTCCGGCGAGCTCGCCGGTGCGCTCCGCCTCGCGCACGCCAAGCGTGCCCGCCACCTCGCCCGCCGCGTGGACGCCGTCGGGCAGCTCGGTCAGGGCGAAGTGCCCGCGGGCCGGGTCGTAGGCGGTCTGTGCCCCCGCCTGCGACGGCAGCGACGTCGCCGGCGCGGCGCCGCCCGACATCACCACGAGGTCGCACTCGAAGCTGCGCTCGGCCTCGCTGCCGTCGAGCGGTCCGAGCACCGCGCGCTGGACGCCCCGGCGCCCGGTCGCCTCGACGAGCGTCCAGCCGGCGCGGACCTCGACGCCGACCGCCGACAGCGCCTGCGCCGCCGGCCCGGGGGTCGCGCGCAGATCGGCGACGGTCACGACGTCGACGCCGGCGCTGCGCAGCGCGAGCGCCGCGTCCAGGCCGCGGTCGGAGGTCGTCGCCACCACCGCGCGCCGGCCCGGGCTGACGGCGTACAGGGTGGCCAGGCGGCGGGCGCCGCCGGAGAGCATCACGCCCGGGAGGTCGTTGCCGGCGAACACGAGCGGCTGCTCGACCGCGCCGGTGGCGAAGACGTGGCGGCGGGCACGGACCTGGTGCAGGGTGTCGCCCTGCCAGACGGCGACGAGGCCGTCGAAGAACCCCAGCGCCGGGGCGCAGGCGAGGATCTCGACCCCCGCCGCCCGCGCGCGCTGGGCCAGCTCGCGCGCCTGCTGCTCGGCGCCCTCGGTCAGCAGCCAGCCGCCGGGCTCGGGCCCCTCGTCGGCGAGCACCACGTCGGCGCCGAGCTGGGCCGCCGCGATCGCGGCGCGCAGTCCGGCCGGGCCGCCGCCGACGACGAGCACGTCGGCGTGGCGCCTGCGGTACTCGGTGCGCCACGCGCGCTCGGCCTGCTCGGCCGGCAGCCGGCCGAGCCCGGCCACGCGGCGCAGGACCTTCTCGTACACCGGCCACAGCCGCCGGGGGCGGATGAACGTCTTGTAATAGAAGCCGGGCGGCGTGAACGGGCCGCCGACGACGTCGGTCGCCGCCATGAGGTCGCGCTCGAGGCTGGGCGTGGCGTTGAGGTGCTCGACGCGCATCCCGTCGCGCGCCGGCTCGGTGCACGCGCGCACGCCCGGGGCGCCGTCGACGGCGACCAGGCAGTTGGGGCACTGGCCGGCGCAGCACAGCAGGCCGCGCCGGCGGTGGTACTTGAAGCTGCGCGAGAACGTCCGCTGGCCGGCGGCGAACAGGGCCGAGGCGATCGTGTCGCCCTCGAGCCCCTCCACCGCTTGCCCGTCGAAGCTGAACGCCACCGTCCGCCCGCGGTCGATGCGCTCGCCCGGCTGGGCGGGCAGGCGCGTCACGCCGGCTCGCCGCCGTCGCGGGCGCCGGGCAGCTCGGTGAGCAGCACGGCGTTGGTGCGCGTGTCGCGCTCGGCCAGGAACCAGGCGCGACAGCCCGAGCGGTGGTACCACCACTCGCGCTGGACGCCGGCCACGTTGCGGCGGAAGTAGTTGTAGGAGCCGAGCTCGCGCAGCGACGGGCGCTCCCTGGGGCGGGAGGAGACCTCGCCGCCGTAGGCGAAGTCGGTCACCTCGCGCACGCCGCAGTTGGGGCAGGTCAGCAGGTAGGACATGGCCAGTGGGCTCCGCGCCTTCTACCACGCCGCGGGGCATGCCCGCACGGGGTCGGTCGCATCGGGTCCGTCCGCGGGCGTGCCTAGCCTCGTGCGGTCGTGGACCGCCGCCTGGACATCCCACCCGTGCCCGTCGCGCAGGTCCGCGCGCTCGAGCGCGAGCTCGGCGTCAGCTTCGCGCTGGCCCAGGTCCTCGCGCGGCGCGGGCTGGCCGACCCGGCCGACGCGCGCGCATGGCTCGCCGCCGGCGACCGCCACGACCCGTCGGCCTTCGACGGCATCGAACGGGCGGTGGCGCTCGTCCTCGAGCACGTCGGCGCCGGCACGCCCATCACCGTGCACGGCGACTACGACGTCGACGGCGTGTGCTCGACGGCGATCCTCGTGCGCACGCTGCGCCACCTGGGGGCCGAGGTCGACTGGCTGCTGCCCAGCCGCACCGAGGACGGCTACGGGCTGACCGCCGCGACCGTCGAGCGGCTGGCTGCGCGGGGGACGCGGCTGCTCGTCACCGCCGACTGCGCGATCACGGCGGTCGAGGAGGTCGCGCTCGCCCGCGCCGGCGGCATGGACGTCGTGGTCACCGACCACCACGCGCCGCGGCGCGGAGCCGGGGGGGAGGCGGGGGAGCTGCCCGACGCGCCGATCGTCCATCCCGCGGTCTGCGGCTACCCGTGCCCCGACCTGTGCGCCGCCGGCGTCGCCCACAAGCTCGCGGCCGCGCTGCTGGCCGGCGCGGGCCAGGACCCGGCGGGCGCCGACGTCGACCTCGACCTCGTCGCGCTGGCCACCGTGGCCGACTGCGTCCCGCTGCGCGGCGAGAACCGCCGCCTCGTGCGCGAGGGCCTGGAGGTCCTGCGCGCGTCGCGCCGGCCGGGGATCCGGGCGCTCATGCGCGTGGCCAAGGTCGACCCCGGCTCGCTCGACGCCCGCGCGATCGGGTTCCGGCTGGCGCCGCGCATCAACGCCGCGGGGCGGCTGTACCGCGCCGACGCCGGGCTCGAGCTGCTCCTCACCGAGGATCCCGAGCGCGCTGCCGCCATCGCCGACGAGCTCGACCACGCCAACGCCGAGCGCCGCCACGTCGAGACCCGGATCCTGTTCGACGCCGAGGCGCAGGTGCGCGAGGCGGGCGATCAGCTCGCCTACGTCCTGGTCGGCGAGAACTGGCACCCGGGGGTGATCGGGATCGTGGCGTCGCGCATCGCCGAGCGCCACCACCGCCCGTGCGTGCTCGTCGCGCTCGACGGCGACGAGGGCACCGGCTCGGGACGCTCGATCCCCGGCTTCGACCTGCTCGCCGGCCTGGACGCCAGCGGCGCCCACCTGCTGCGCCACGGCGGCCACCGCGCCGCGGCGGGCTGCACCGTGGCCCGCGCTCAGGTCGACGCGTTCCGCGCCGCCTTCGTCGCCCACGCGGCCGCGGTGCTCGACGCCGACGACCTCGTGCCCGTCGAGCGCGTCGACGCGGTCGTCGCGGGCGACGAGCTCGGGCTGGCCCTGGCCGAGGAGCTCGAGCGCCTGGCGCCGTTCGGCGTGGGCAACCCGTCGGTCTCGCTGCTCGTCCCGGCGGCGAAGCTCGTCGACGCGCGGCCGATGGGGGAGGAGGGCCGTCACGTCCGCTTCACCGTCCAGTCCGGCGGCCACCGCGCCCGCGCCGTGGCGTTCGGGACCAGCCGGCTGCCCGACGGCGACGTCCTCGACGCGACCTTCGCGCTCGAGGTCAACGAGTGGAACGGCGCGGTCGAGCCGCGTCTGCTCCTCCGCCACGCCCAGCCGCCGGCGCCGGCCGCGATCGACCTGGTCGGCGAGCCCGACGACCCGGTCGCCACCGCGCTGGCCGAGCTCGGCGCGCCGCTGCCCGCCGCGGGCGCCACGCCGGCGCCGACCGGGAAGCCGCGCGACCGCCGCGGCGGCGGCGTCGCGGGGACGCTGGCCGCGCTGGTGGCCTCGGGCGAGTCGGTGCTCGTCGCGTGCGCCGACGCCCGGCGCCGGCGGGCGCACCTCGAGGATCGGGTCGGCGGCTTCGCGCTCGTCGCCTGGCCGTCGCTCGAGCGCGACCCGGAGCTGATGGCGCGCTACGACCACGTCGTCGCGCTCGACCCGCCCGCGTCGGCGAGCCAGCAGGCGCTGCTCGACGACCGCGCCACCCTGGCGTGGGGTCCGGACGAGGCCGTCTACGCGCTGCGCGCCCACGAGGCCGGCTACGACCTGCGCCCCGTCGCGGCCGGCGTCTTCCGCGCCCTGCGCGACGGCGCCACGCTGGCCGACGCCGTGGCCCGCGCCCCCTCGCCGGCGGCGGCCGGCCGCGCCCTGCGCGTGCTGTGCGAGCTCGGAATCGCCCGCGTCGAGGGCGAGACGGCGCGACTCCTGGACGCGCCGCGCACGGAGCTCGATCGTTCGGCGGCCTTCCGCGCCTACGCCACGAGGCTGGCCGAGGGCCGCGCGCTGCTGCACGCCCCGCGCGCGCGAGTCCAGGCGGCGTAGCGAACGCTGACCCCTCGGGTACCCTCTGCTCATGGCCTCGGAGCCGCGCACCGATCCGCCCCCGGCCGCCAGCCCGGCCCGGCGCGGCGGCGCGCACGCGCCGGCCGACCGCGCGCCCGTCGACCGGGTCGAGCATCCCGACCGCCACGGGAGCGACTGGGACGGCATCCACGCCGGCGAGCTCACGGTCAACGAGCGCCGGCTGCTCGGCGACCTGTTCGCCATCGTCGAGGAGCACGCCGACGAGGCTGCCCTGGAGATCGACCGCCCGCGCGTCGAGGACGCCTTCTTCTTCTCGTGCGAGCACCACGCCGACCAGCGCCGCAAGTCGGGCGAGGACTTCATCGTCCACCCGGTCGGCGTGGCGAAGATCTGCGCGGGCATGCGCCTCGACACCGAGACGCTGTGCGCGGCGCTGCTGCACGACACGGTCGAGGACACGTCGGCCTCGCTGGAGGAGGTCCGCGAGCGCTTCGGCGACGAGGTCGCCACGCTGGTCGACGGCGTCACCAAGCTCACCGGGATCACCTTCACCAGCCGCGACGAGGCCCAGGCCGAGAACTACCGCAAGATGATGGTCGCGATGGCCACGGACATCCGGGTCATCCTCATCAAGCTCGCCGACCGCCTGCACAACATGCGCACGATCGGCGCGATGCCCAAGCAGAAGCAGATCGACAAGGCCAAGGAGACCCTGGAGATCTACGCGCCGATCGCGCACCGGCTCGGCATCCACGCCATCAAGTGGGAGCTCGAGGATCTCGCCTTCGCCGCGCTGCACCCGCGCAAGTACCAGGAGATCAAGGCCCTGGTGGCGCAGCAGCGCGAGGACCGCGAGGCCTACGTCGAGCGCGCCGGCG
>JAXDHQ010000122.1:0-5787 GCA_034664395.1 Solirubrobacteraceae bacterium
CCCTCGTGTCGCTGCGGGGGGTCGCTCTCGCCTCTTCGTCGGGGTCCTAGGAGAACCTCGTCCAATTCGGACTGCAAGGGGTATCGGTCGGGGGCTCCCCCGCCGATATGGGGTGCGGACCCCATTCGCCATGAAGCGCCCCACCCTCCTCACGCAGGTCCTCGCGGTCAACGCGCTGGTGATCACCCTCACGGTGTTCGCCGCGTCCATCGCCGCCAACCTGCACCCCGAGCCCGTCGAGCAGCGGCGCTTCCTCGTCCTCGTCGCCGCGCTGATGGCGATGGTGCTGGTCAACGGCTGGCTGCTGCGCCGGCGCTTCGCGCCGCTGGAGGAGCTGATCGTGGCCATGGAGAGCCTCGACTTCGCCGGGCGCGACCCGCGCGCGCGGATCCCGACCGCCAACGTCGAGGAGGTCGCCCGGCTGCACACCGCCTTCGACCGCATGCTCGCGCGCCTGGACGCCGAGCGGTCGCGCACCGCCACCGCCGTCCTGCAGGCGCAGGAGGGCGAGCGCGCGCGGCTGGCCCGCGACCTGCACGACGAGGCCAACCAGGCCCTCACCGGAGTGCTGCTGCGGCTGGAGGCCTCGATGCACGACGCCCCGCCCGAGCTGCGGGCCGAGCTGCGCGAGACCCAGGGCGTCGCCACGCAGGCGATGGCCGAGATGCTGCGCCTGGCGCGCGAGCTGCGGCCCGCCGCCCTCGACGACCACGGGCTGGCCGCCGCGCTGCGCACGCAGGTCGACGAGTTCGGACGTCGCGCCCACGTGCGCGCCGCGCTGCGCCTGCCCTCGGAGGGCATCGAGGACCTCGCGCCCGACGAGCAGATCGTCGTCTACCGCGTCGTGCAGGAGGGGCTCTCGAACGTGACCCGCCACGCGCAGGCCCAGGCGGTGAGCGTGGACATCGCGCGCGAGCGCGGGGGCACGGTCGTCCGCGTGGCCGACGACGGCATCGGCTTCGCCCCCGGCGGCGACGTCGCCGGCCTCGGACTCACCGGCATGCGCGAGCGCGCCGTGCTCGCCGGGGGCCGCGTCGCCGTGACCTCGGCCCCGGGCCGCGGGACGACCATCGAGCTGCGCCTGGGCGCCGCGGCATGAGGCTGCTGATCGCCGACGATCACGGCGTCGTCCGCGGGGGGCTGCGCCTCCTGCTCGACCGCCAGGCCGACATGCAGGTCGTCGCCGAGGCCGCCGACGGCGCCGACGCCGTCGTCCAGGCCCTCGCCCACCGCCCCGACCTCGCCATCCTCGACGTCGCCATGCCGCGCCTCACCGGCCTGCAGGCCACGCGCGAGATCAAGGCGGTCGCGCCCGACATCGACGTGCTGATCCTCTCGATGCACGACGACGAGCGCTACCTGTTCGAGGCCCTCAAGGCGGGCGCCTCGGGCTACGTGCTCAAGCACGAGGCCGACCACGACCTCGTCGACGCCGTGCGCGCCGTGCACCGCGGCGGCTCGTTCCTGACCAACGGCGCGCAGCGCGCGCTCGTGCGCGAGTGGATGGCCGACGACAGCGCCGGACCGCAGGAGCCGCTGAGCCCGCGCGAGCAGGAGGTCCTCAAGCTCATCGCCGAGGCGCACACCAACCGCGAGATCGGCGAGATCCTCCACCTGGCCGAGAAGACGATCGAGTCCCACCGGGCCAACATCCTGCGCAAGCTCGGCATGCGCGACCGCGTCGAGCTCGTGCGCTACGCGATCCGCCGCGGCCTGATCGAGCCCTGAGGCCGGGCACGGGGCCGCCGGCGCGGCGGTCGGGCTAGGCTGGGCCGATGCCCGCGCGCGTGCGCATGGCCCTCATGGTCGTCGCCACCCTGGTCATCCTGGCCGCCGCCGGCACGATCGTCTTCGTGCGGCCCGGCGAGGCCCCGCCGGTGAGCGCCGCCGGCTTCGCGGGCTCGCTGCGCCCGAACATCCCGCCGCAGGACTTCGCCCTGCGCGACCAGGACGGCCGGCGCGTCTCGCTGCACCAGTACCGCGGCCGCGTGGTCGTGCTCACGTTCCTGTACTCGACGTGCCAGGACACCTGCCCGGTCACGGCGACGACGATCCGCGGCGCGCTGGACGAGCTCGGGCACGACGTCCCCGCCCTGGCGGTCAGCGTCGATCCCGCCCACGACACCCCGAACGCGGCCGAGGCGTTCCTCGTCCGTCGCGGCCTCAGCGGCGGGCGCATGCGCTTCCTGCTCGGCAGCCGCGCCCAGCTCGAGCCGATCTGGAAGGCCTACGGCATCCAGCCGCAGACCAAGCGGTTCGAGCACTCCGCCTACGTGCTGCTGATCGACAGGCGCGGACGCCAGCGCATCAGCTTCCCGGTGACCCAGCTCACCGACAGCGCGCTCGCGCACGACATCGCCAAGCTCGAGCGCGAGCCGGCGTAGGCGCTAGTCGTCGGCGTAGTCCTCTTCGCCGTCGCGGCCGCGCTCGCGGCGCTCGAGCACCCAGAGGACGCCGACCACGATGACCACGGGCGCGAGGTACAGCAGCGCGTGGTACCAGTGACCGAAGTGGGCGAGTGGGAGCTGGATCATTGTGCGGCGGCGGACAGGAGCCACAGGCCGAGGCTCGTGAAGCCCACCATGACAGCCAGCATCCAGTATTGCGAGCGCGTGGCGTCGCGCGGGTCGCGATAGACGGTCAGCGCGCGGTCGTGCGCGAGGGTCAGGCCGGCCGCGTGGCCGACGACCAGCGCGAAGACCTGCACGTACCAGACGCCGTTGGCGCCGATGACGTTGTAGTCGATCGTGGCCGACGCGGTCCCGAAGAGGTTCGCGCCGTTGCCCAGCGGATCGGAGACCAGATACGCCATCGCCTGGCTCTGGTAGACGAGCAGCGAGAAGTAGTGGGCGATGACGTACGCCATGGCGATCGGCACCAGCGAGTGCACGAAGCTCCGCGCCAGCTCGGGCGTGCGGTGGCCGCCGCCGATGGTCGCCATACCCACCACGCCGAGCCGGAAGACGGCGGCGACGAGGCAGACCATCGCGATCAGGCCGAGCGTGAACGTGATCTCCAGCGCCGTCTCGCCGCTGAAGCCGAGGTTGACGAAGCGCTGCTGGAGGCTGGGGGCGATGCCGTTCGTGCCCGTCCACAGCGCGCCCTGCGAGAGGCCGTCGAAGCTCGTCGATCCGATCATCACGCACAGCAGCGCGACCGTGCCGGGCACGGCCAGGAGCCCGGTCGCGCCGGCCAGCGGCGGGCGCACCGACAGCACGCGGTCGCGCCAGCGCAGCGGCGAGAGCAGCGAGAACATGCGGAAGTAGCCGCTGAAGGCGTCGGCGTTGGCCGTCCACGCCTCGATGCCGTACAGGCTCATGCCGACGAGCTGCACCGCCGCGTAGAGCAGGGCCATGATCGCGAGCTGGCTGGGGTCGTCGCGGTTGACGTAGACGAGCTCGACCCAGGCGAAGAGGAAGATCCCGGCCGCGGCGGGCCAGCGCCCGAGCCACCTGGGGTACTGCAGCGGCGCCGGGGCCTCCCCCCCGCGCCGCGCGCGGGCCGCCGCCCACGCCGTCGCGCGGGCCACCGCGCGCCAGGGGTTGAACGCGTGCCACACGTCGCCGAGCAGCAGCGTGGCGAACGGGATCGCGACCCAGAACAGGACGAAGATGACGGTCGGCGCCAGGTTGGCGGTGACGGTCTGCGACCCGGTGAAGCCGGCGTAGACGGTCACCGCGAAGGCGCCGACGCCGATCGCGCCGCACAGGACCTCCAGCGCCACCGGGGCCCGCCACAGGCGCCGCTCGTCGGCGCGCTCCAGGCGCGGGCGCGGCCACAGGATCGCGAGGCCGACGAACGAGACGACGAGCACGACCGCCGCGCCCCACGCGAAGAGCCAGCGCGGGATCGGCAGGTCCTGCTTGCCCACGAACCCGTGGGCCAGCGCGCTGGCGGGCAGCGCGAGCGCGACGGCGATGGCGAGCGCGCAGAGAGCGGCCAGGCGCCTTCTCACGGCGCCCCGGCGAGGTCGATCCAGCGCGTCTCGGGGTGCGACACGCCCGTCAGGGTAGAGGGCGGTGACCGGAGCCCGCCCCACCGGCCTCATTCCCGCTGCTAGCGTGCGCGCCCCCGTGCGCCCGCCGGTCGACGACATCCCCGCGCCGCCCTTCCCCGCCGACGCGCCGTGGGTCAACGTCGCGCCGCTGCGGATGGACAAGCAGCGCGGCCGGCCCGTGCTGATCGAGTTCTGGGACCTGTGCCGTCCCAGCTCGCTGCGCACGCTGCCCTACGTCAAGGCCTGGCACGAGCGCTACGCGCCGGACGGCCTGCGCGTCGTGTCGGTGCACTGCCCCGGCTTCCCGCCGAGCGCCGACGAGGACGCCGTGCGCGCCGCCGTCGCGCGGCTGGGCATCGAGCACCCGGTGTGCATCGACACCGCGTTCGCGCTGTGGCGCGCCTACGACAACGAGGGCTGGCCGGCGCGCTACCTGTGGGACGGCGACGGCCACCTGGCCGAGTTCCACTACGGCGAGGGCGCCTACCGCGAGACCGAGCTGGCGATCCAGGAGCTGCTGGGGGTCGAGCGCGAGCCGCTGGCGCCGCTGCGTCCCGGGGACGACCCCGACGCGCGCATCGTCGTGCCCACCCCCGACCAGCCGGGCGCCTACAGCGGCCCGTACGCCGCCGGCGCGGTGTGGGCGATCCTCGGCGGCGCCGGCGAGGTGCACGTCGACGGCGAGCGCCGCGACGTGGGGTGGCCCGGCGCGCACCGGATCGTGGAGCACCCCCAGCACGTCGAGGGCGTCCTCGACCTGCGCGTGGGCGACGGCGTGACCTGCTTTGCGACCTGCTTCACGCCGGGGCCGGCGCCAACGGCGCGGTGAGGGCCGCCGGGTCGGCGCCCTCGAGCAGGCGCCGCAGGCGCGGCTCGCCCCCGGCGTCGAGCTCGACCGCCCCGCCGGGCCAGTACGGGTTGCCCCAGGGCCGATCGACGTAGACGTGCTCGTACACCCACGAGCCGGCGTTCATCAGCGTCGCGCCGCCGGCCAGCGCCCACTCGTCGCGGTCGTCGCCGGGCAGCGGGCCGGTCCGGTGGGTGTGGCCGAAGACGACGTGGCGGGCGTCGACGCCCAGGCGCGCGACGACCTCCCCCATCGCGCGCAGGGCGGCGCGGCGCAGCTCGTCGCCGGAGAGCTCGGCGCGCAGCGGCCCGACGCCGGCCCGGTTGAGCCCGGCGATACCCAGCGCGAAGCCGCCGGCCAGCGCCGTGCGCCGCCAGCGGTTGCGACGGTCGCCGGCGAGCGCCCGCCACGCGCGCACCGAGGCGCCGTCGGGCGCACCGCGGCCGTCGCCGGCCCGCGCGGCGGCGGCGTCGATCAGCGCGTACAGCGGCGCCAGCACGCGCTCGTAGTCGTCGGCGCCGGCGGCCGCGTGGGTGGGCGCGCGCAGGGCCCGGGCGAGCGCCCCGGCGGCCAGGCGCTCGTAGGTCGGCACGGTGGTGTGGCGATCGAGGTAGTGGCCGTGGGTGGCGTACACGCCGTCGCCGAGCCAGATGCCGGGATAGGCGACGTCGAGGGCCGCCGGGGCGAGCATCCCCGCGAGGGCCCGGGTCGCGGTCGACGCCCGCTCGCCCGCGTGCTCCTCCAGGCCCAGCGGCGCGGGGCCGCTGCGCATCCGCCAGTCCAGCCACGGCGCGACCAGGCGGTGGTCGTGGTTGCCCGGGACGAGGACGACCTCGCCGCCCGCCCCCAGGCGCTCGCCGATCGCGCGCAGGACCGGGCGCGCGGCCTCCAGCGCCTCGCGCGGCGGACCGTGGCGCAGCTCGAGGGCGTCGCCGAGGAGGAC
>JAXDHQ010000123.1:0-8325 GCA_034664395.1 Solirubrobacteraceae bacterium
CCGAGCGCCTCGATGACCTGCGCGAGGTAGGTGTCGCGCGGCAGCTCCGGGCTGATCCCGAGCCGGTCCATCGGACGCACGATGTAGCAGCCGTAGAACGGCCCGACGCGCAGGTCGGTCAGCGGGCGCACGACGCGCGATCGCAGCTCGTCGAGGCCGAGCTCCTCGACCAGCACCCACAGCAGGTTCTTGTTGGAGATGTCGCCCTCGTAGGAGAGCCCCTCCTCGGCCAGCGTCTCGTTGATGACGCCGCGGTACTCGGCGCTGGCGTCCAGGCGCTCCTGGCACTCGCTCTGCGCGCCCTGGCACGTCGAGCAGATGTTCATCATCAGCTCGGCGCCCTCGACCCGCTGGGCCAGGGCGAAGGTGCGGGCGTTGAGCGTGTCGGCCAGCTCCTGGTTGTGCTCGGCGATGACACCGGCGCCGCAGCACGACGCGCGGTCGAGCTCGACGAGCTCGATGTCGAGCAGCGGGGCGATCTTGGCCATCGAGCCGTGGAGCTCGGGCGTGAAGCCGCGGCTCACGCAGCCGGGCCAGTAGGCGACCTTCATCGTCAGTTCTCGCTCCCTTCCGGACCGGGGGCCGAGGGCATGGCGTCCTGGGCGAGCGTCTCGGCGAGCTCCGGCGGCACCTCGGTGTCGGGCAGCTCGTCCTCGTCGTAGCCGCTGATGTAGAGGTTGAACTCCAGGCGCTCCTCGCGGCCCTCGACGGTGTCGTAGATCCGGCGGACCTGCTGGAGGTCCTCCTTGGGGAGCTTGTGCGGCTTGAGCGCCCCCGCCACCGTGACCTTGCGCCGGAGGATCGCCTTGGTGATGACCGGCAGCGAGTTGACGAGCTCGAGCGCGGCCGGCGGCGCGAACTTGCCGAAGAACGAGTTGCCGCCGTAGGAGCGCGGGAGCAGCTCGGCCTCCCACAGCAGGCCGTTGTCGCGCACGAGCGTGACGAACGCCGCCTCGTGGCGCTCGCCGTTGTTGCGGTCCTCGATGTCGAAGTCGCCCGTCGCCCGCCGTCGCAGGCGCATGATCTGGCTCATCGGCGCGACGCCCTTGGGGCAGGCGTCGATGCACTTGAAGCAGTGCGTGCAGTCGAAGATGCCGTGCGGGTCCTCGGCGAGGTCCTCGAGGCGCTCGCGGGTCTGCGCGTCGCGCGGGTCGCCGACGAAGCGGTAGGCCTTGGCCAGCGCGGCCGGGCCGACGAACAGCGGGTCGACCTCCATCGACAGGCAGTCGCTCACGCACGCGCCGCACTGGATGCACGCCATCGACTGGGTGACGTCGACCATCGCCTCGCGCGGCACGACGTACTCGCGCTCGGGGATCGGCTCCCGGTTGATGAGCCACGGCGTGACGCGCTGGATCTTCTTCCAGTGGACGGCGTCCATGTCCACGATGAGGTCCTTGATGACGGGCATGTTGCCCATCGGCTCGACCTCGATGACGCCGTCGGGCGCGGCGGCCTCGGCCTTGTCCAGGTGCGTGTGGCACGCCAGGCCGGGCTGGCCGTTGATGCGCACGCCGCACGACCCGCAGATCGCCGCGCGACACGAGCAGCGGATGCCGATCGAGCCGTCGAAGCGCGCCTTGGCCTGGAGGATGCCCTCGAGCACCGACTGGTGCGGCTGCAGCTTGATCGTGTGCTCGTCCCAGTACGGCGCGTCGCCCGACTCGGGGTCGTAGCGCCGCAGGCGCAGGGTGAAGTCGCGCGCGGGCTGCTTGGTCTCGGCCATCTAGTACTTGCGCTCCTCGGGCTCCCACTGCGTGATGACCACGGGCGCGTAGTCCACCTCGGGCGACTCGCCGCCGTTGCGCGAGAGCGTGATGTGCTTCATCCACTCCTCGTCGTTGCGCTCGGGGAAGTCGGTGCGGAACTGGGCTCCGCGCGACTCCTTGCGCTCCAGGGCGGCGACCACGGTGCACTCGGCGCAGTCGAGCATGTACCCGAGCTCGATGGCGCCGAGGACGTCCTGGTTGAAGACGCTGCCCCGGTCGTCGATGTAGGCCGTCTTCGCCTCCTCCTTGAGGCGGCGGACGATCTCGAGCGCGTGCGTGAGGCCCTCGGCGTCGCGGAAGACGGCGACGTTGCGGTTCATCTCGGTGCCGAGCTCGTCCTTGATCTCCGCGATCCGCCGCCCGTCCTTGGGGCGGTCGATAAGGGATCCGATCCAGTCGGCCTCGTCGCGCAGGCGCGCCGCGGGCGCCTCGGCGGGCATCGGCATCGCGGCGGCGCGGTGGGCGGCATGCTCGCCGGCGCGCCGGCCGAAGATGAGCGTGTCCAGCAGCGAGTTGGCGCCGAGGCGGTTGCCGCCGTGCACGGAGACGCACGCGACCTCGCCGGCCGCGTACAGGCCCTCGATCGAGGTGGCGCCGTCGATGTCGGTCTTGACGCCGCCCATGATGTAGTGCTGGCCGGGGCGGATGAGGATCGGCTCTCGCGTGATGTCGACGCCGGCGAAGTCCTTGCCGATGTTGACGATCTCGCGCAGCGACTCGAGCGTGCGCTTGCGCGGCACGACGGTGATGTCGAGGTAGATGCCGACGCCGTCGGGCCCCGCGCCGCGGCCCTCGTTGATCTCGGTCTGCTCGGCGCGGGAGACGACGTCGCGCGAGGCGAGCTCCATCTTGTTCGGCGCGTACTTCTCCATGAAGCGCTCGCCGTCGGCGTTGAGCAGGTGGGCGCCCTCGCCACGGGCGCCCTCGGTGATGAGGAAGCCGTTCTCGACGAGCGTGGTCGGGTGGTACTGGACCATCTCCATGTCCATCAGCGGCGCGCCGATCCGGTACGCCTGCGCGATCCCGTCGCCCGTGCAGATGAGGCCGTTGGTCGTCGGCTTGTAGCACTGGCCGGCGCCGCCGGTGGCGAGGATGACGTTCTTGGCGGTGAAGAGCTCCAGGCGCCCGCTGCGCACGTCGCGCGCGACGCAGCCGGTGCAGCGGCCCTCGTCGTCGAGCAGCAGCGAGGTCGTGAACCACTCCTCGTAGCGGTCGACGCGCTCGTGGTACTTCATGATCTGCTCGTAGAGCACGTGCAGGATCGCCTGGCCGGTGATGTCGGCGACGTAGGCGGTGCGCTTCATCGAGGCGCCGCCGAAGGCGCGCAGGTCGAGCTCGCCCGTCTCGTTGCGGTGGAAGGTGACCCCGATGTGCTCGAGGTGCAGCACCTCGTGGGGCGCCTCCGAGCACATGATCTCGATGGCGTCCTGGTCGCCGATGAAGTCCGATCCCTTGACTGTGTCGTAGGCGTGCGAGCGCCAGTCGTCGGCCGGGTTGATGGCCGCGTTGATGCCGCCGGCGGCCGCCACGGAGTGCGAGCGGACTGGGTGCACCTTGCTCATGATCGCCACGGTCGCGCCCGCATCCGCGGCCGCCAGAGCGGCACGCTGGCCCGCGAGGCCCGCGCCGAGGATGAGGACGTCGTGTGCTGGCATGGCCTCTGGACTCTATAGGTCGAGCCCCGGAGCTCGGCTCGCCGTCAGGGGCTAGCCGGCGCGGCCCGGAAGCGGCGTCGCGGCCGCCCGGTGGACCTGCTCGATGGTCACGACGCCGCGCAGGCGCTGGTCGCCGTCGACCACCATGAGAGCCCCGAGGGCGTACAGCTTCTCGGAGCCCAGGAGCTGGGAGATCGGGGTGTCGTCGGGCACGCCGAAGGCCTCGTCGGGGCCCTGGTCGACGATCTCGCCGGCGGTCAGCGCCGGCTGTCCGTCGCGCACGACCCCGTCGACGCGCTCCTGGCGCAGCAGTCCCAGGAAGCGGCCGGAGACCGCGTCCGCGACGGGGAACCACGGCCAGCGGTAGCGCAGGAAGAACTCGTCCTGGGCCTGCAGCGCGGTCGTGTCGGCGGGCACCCACACCGGCTCGGGGTCCATGACGTCGGCGACGGTCACGCCCTCCAGGCGCTCGGAGAAGCGGGTGGTCGCCACGGCGCTCGTCGCGGCCTGGCCGAGGAACCAGCCGAGCACCATGAACCACAGACCGCTGAAGACGTCCGACCGGATGAGCATGTAGATCCCCACGCCGATCAACACGTAGGAGAAGCCCTGGCCCAGGCGCGCCGAGAAGCGCGTGCCGCGGTTGCGATCGCCGGTCACGCGCCAGGCGATCGCACGCGCGATGCGCCCTCCGTCGAGCGGGAACGCGGGCACGAGGTTGAAGACGAGCAGCACGCCGTTGACGAGCGTGAGCCACCCGAGCAGGGACAGGACGGGGCTCGGGTCGTCGTACAGCGTGACGACGTTCCAGAAGCGGCTCGCGCCGAACACGGCCGCGCTGACCGCTGCCGTGACGCCGATGATGAGCAGGTTGACCACCGGCCCGGCGACCGCGACCACGAACTCCTCGCGGGGCGAGCGGCTGTCGCGGTTGAGCTTGGCGATGCCGCCGAAGAACCACAGGTCGATGCCGGACGTCTCGATCCCGCAGCGGCGCGCCACGAGCGCGTGGCCGAGCTCGTGCAGCGTGATCGAGGCGAAGAACACCACCGCGCTGGCGACGGCCATCGCGTACCCCGTCGCCTGCCCGAACTCGCGGGTGTACGACGACGACAGGCTGAGGATCATCACGAACAGGACGAAGAACCAGCTCGGGCTCGCGCCGATGCGGATCCCGAAGAGCCGCGCGAGCTGGATCGACCCTGTGCCCATGCTCACATGGTGCCAGGCGGGCGTCCCCCCGGAGTCCCGCCGGCCGCGCACGGGGCCTCAGTCGCGCGGGGTCAGCCCGGCGCGACGGGCGTAGAACGCCGCCTGGGTGCGGTCGGCGACGCCGAGCGTCGTGAAGACCCGCGTGAGGTGGGTCTTCACCGTCTTCTCGGCGATCCCCAGCTCGAGCGCGATGCGGCTGTTGGTGTAGCCCTGCCCGACCAGGGCGAGGATCTCGCGCTCGCGCTCGGTCAGCCCGTGCGCCGTGGTCGCGCCGGTGCGGGCGGCGACGATCGCGTTGGCGGCGGGCTGCGAGAGCGTGGCGTCGCCGCGGGCCGCGGCGCGCACCGCCTGCATGAGCTCGGCGGGCTCGGAGTCCTTGAGCAGGTAGCCGATGGCGCCGGCGTCGAGCGCGGCGAGGATCCGCTCGCGGTCGGCGAACGAGGTGAGCACGACCACGCGGGCGTGGGGGCACGCGGCCGACAGCCGGCGGGTGGCCTCGATGCCGTCCATGCCCGGCATCGAGAGGTCCATGAGGATCACGTCGGGCCGCTCGGCGAGCGCCATGGCGAGGGCCTCCTCGCCGTTGACGGCGGCGCCGACGACCTCGAAGTCCTCCTGGCCCTCGAGCACGAGGGTGAGGCCAGCCCGCACCGGCGGGTGGTCGTCGGCGATGAGGATGCGGAGCAACGATCGGCGCGGTGACATGGCAGATGGCGACCGAACGTCGAGCCTAACCGGGTCCGACGGTGCGGTCACGAGGGTCGATGTAGATCCCACGACTCGTGTGACCGCCCGCGGCCCCGGACGTGACGGCGCAAACTCGCATGATGGGTCCTACGACCAAGGTCGTCTGGCGCCGTGACGCTCGAACCGCCATCGTGGTGCCCGCAAGCACAGACGTGCCGACGCTCCCGCCGCCCCCCCTTGGCGAGAGCGCCGGCGGACGCGAAGGACGCGCAATTCCCCCCTGAGCGGGTCCTCGCGAAACCTGCGCCGCCTCGGCGGTGCGCTCGTCCTCTTGCCGGCGGCCCCACCCATACCCCCGTCGGGGCCGCCGGCTAAGGACGAGGCGCGTGGCGATCCACGATCGCCGCCGCGTCGACTCCGGCCGGCAGCGTGCCGTAGTGCAGCCCGGCGTCGCCGTCCAGCCGCGCGGCGCAGAACGCGTCGGCGACCGCCGGCGGCGCGTGGCGCACGAGCAGCGAGCCCTGCAGGCACAGCGCCATGCGCTCGACGATCCGTCGCGCCCGGGGCTCGATCGGGTGCGTCGCGGCGAGCTCGTCGCGGGTGCCGCGGACGAACGCGTCCAACCGCGGCTCGCCCCCGGCCGCCTCGTCGACCTCGGCGAAGAACGCGTCGAGCGCCGCGGGCTCCCTCGCCAGCGCCCGCAGGACGTCGAGGGCCATGACGTTGCCCGAGCCCTCCCAGATCGAGGCCAGCGGCGCCTCGCGATACAGGCGCGGCATGCCCGAGTCCTCGACGTAGCCGTTGCCGCCCAGGCACTCGAGGGCCTCGTAGGCGTGGTTGGGGGCGCGCTTGCAGACGTGGTACTTGGACACCGCGGTGGCGATCCGCTTGAACGCGTCGCCCTGGCGGTCGCCGGGCGCGTCGTCGTAGGCGCGCGCCAGGCGCAGCGCGGTGGCGGTGGCGGCCTCGCTCTCGACCGCCAGGTCGGCGAGGACGTTGACCATCAGCGGCTGGTCGACGAGCCTCGCGCCGAAGGCGCTGCGATGGGCGGCGTGCCAGGTGGCGCCGGCCACGGCGGCGCGCATGCCCGCGGCGGCGCCGATCACGCAGTCCAGGCGCGTGTGGTTGACCATCTCGATGATCGTCGGCACGCCGCGGCCGGGCTCGCCGACCATGCGCGCCAGCGCGCCGCGGAACTCGACCTCCGAGGACGCGTTGGAGCGGTTGCCGAGCTTGTCCTTGAGGCGCTGGAGCTGGAAGCCGGCGTTGCGCGCGCCGTCGGGCAGGACGCGCGGCAGGGCGAAGCAGGTCAGGCCTTCGTCGGTCTGCGCCAAGACCAGGAAGAGATCGCACATCGGCGCCGAGCAGAACCACTTGTGGCCGGTGAGCTCCCACCAGCCGTCGTCGGCCGCGACGGCGCGCGTCGTGTTCGCGCGGACGTCCGAGCCGCCCTGCTTCTCGGTCATGGCCATGCCGCACAGCGCGCTGGGCTTCTCGGCGGCCGGCCTGAGCTCGGGGTCGTAGGTCGTGGCGGTGAGCCGCGGGACCCACTCGTCGGCGAGGTCGGGCTGCGCGCGCAGCGCGGGGACGGCCGCGAAGGTCATGGTGATGGGGCAGCCGAACCCCGCCTCGGCCTGGGCCGAGCAGACGTAGGTCGCGGCGCGGACGACGTGGGCGCCGGGGCGCCGCTCGCGCCAGGGCAGCGCGTGCAGCTCGTGCTCGACGCCGGCGCGCATGAGCGCGTGCCAGGCGGGGTGGAACTCGACCTCGTCGCGCCGGTGGCCGCGGCGGTCGTGGGTGTGCAGCACCGGCGGGTGCTCGTTGGCCTGCGCGCCCCAGGCCATCGGCTCGCCGCCCCAGAACGCCCCGGCCGCCCGGACGCGGTCGGTGCCCCAGCCGCCGCCCTCGCGCTCGAGCCCCTCGACGAGGGCGGCGTGGTCGTCGAAGAGGTTGCGGCCCTGCAGCGGGGGCGCCTGGTTGAGCACCTCGTGGGTCGCGGCGGGGACGCTAGGGACGGCGGTGGGCACGGCGATCCTCCTGGTCGGAGACGGAGCGCAGGCAGAAGCCGACGAGGTCGGCGACGAGGGCGTCGGGGTCGGTGCGCCCCGCGATCGGCGACAGCGGCCCCACGAGCGCCTCGCCGAGCGCGCCGACGAGCGCGGCGGCGGCCAGCTCGACGTTCTGGGCCGGGAGCTCGCCGGCGGCGACGCCGTCGCGCAGGATCTCGGCGAAGACGTCGGCGTAGGCGCGGCGGAAGACGAGGCGCTCGGCCTCGACGGCGGGGTCGACGGGCTCGGCCAGCAGCGCCCAGGCCAGGCGGCGGCCCCGCAGGGCGCGGCGGGCGAACGCGGCGACGGCGGCGGCGAGACGGTCGGCCGCGCGGGCGCCGTCAGCGCCGGCGGCCCGGGTGGCGTCGACCTCGCGCTGCGAGGCGCGCCGGAAGACCTCGGCGAAGAGCTCGGCCTTGGAGGGGAAGTGCCGGTAGACGGTGCCGGTGGCGACGCCCGCGCCGTCGGCGACCGCCGCGACGCCGGCCTCCCGATAGCCGCCGCGCGCGATCAGGGCATGCGCGGCGCCGACGATCCGCTCGCGGGCGGCGACCCGGCGAGCCTCGGTCTGCTCGGTCGGCCGGTAGGGCATGGCGGGAAGAAGTGAATCACAGTTCAGTTCTTGGCGCGAGGGCGTGGGGCGCCGTCGACGTTGGCGGCGGACAGCGCGTCGAAGGCGCCAAACCGCCGCCCGCGACCCGCGGCGGCCGCCGGCCAGCCCCCGCACGGTGCCCTTCACTAGCCTGCCTGGCCTCACTTCAGGGAGAAAACATGGCCAAGATCAAGGTGCAGAACCCCATCGTCGAGCTCGACGGCGACGAGATGACAGGATCATCTGGCAGTTCATCAAGGAGCAGCTCATCCTCCCGTACCTCGACGTCGAGCTCGAGTACTACGACCTCGGGATCGAGAACCGGGACGCGACCGACGACCAGGTGACGGTCGACGCCGCCA
>JAXDHQ010000124.1:0-4193 GCA_034664395.1 Solirubrobacteraceae bacterium
CGTGCGCGCGGCGCGCGCCGCGGGGCCGCCAGGAGCGTGCTGAGCCCGAAGCCGGCGCCCAGCGCGAACGCCATGGCCGGAGCGGGCCCACCGAGCAGCGTCGTCAGCCCGTTGAGGATGTCGTGCGGGTCGGGCCGCTGCGCCCACGGCGCGCCGGTGTGGAGCGCCTGGCTGACCAGCGACGGCACCCACGGCAGGTAGAGCAGGCTCGCCCCGCCGTAGGCCAGCGCCGCGTCGCGCACGAGCGCGCGGCGATCGCCGCCGACGCGCCACAGCGGCACGAGCGCGGCCATCGTCCCCGCGGCGAGGAACAGGCCCCAGTTGTGGGACAGGACGAGCAGCGCCAGCGAGACCGAGAACAGCGTCAGCCAGCGCCTGCGGCCCTGGACGAAGCCGGCGACGAAGCTCGCCGCGACCACGAGCGAGAGCAGCGAGACGAGCGCGTACATCCTCGTCTCCTGCGCGTAGTACGTCAGGAACGGGTTGATCGTCGCCATCAGCGCGGCGATCCACGCCGCGCGATGCCCGAAGAGCGTCCGCGCGGCGATCCAGGCGACGGGGATGGTCACCATCGTGAAGACGACGGACATCGCGTGGGTGTCGGCCTCGCCGCTGCCGAAGACGCGCATCCAGACGTTGAGCAGCAGGTAGTAGAGCGGCGGCGAGCCGTCCTGGCGCAGGACGCCCGGGATGTGCAGCAGCGGGTGCGAGGAGATGCCGACCGACAGGCCCTCGTCGATCCAGAAGCGCGCGTGGATCGCCTGCGTGCGCAGGGCGAGCGACACGCCGACCATGAAGGCCAGCGCCAGCGCGGCCTTCGGGAGGCTGACGGCGAGGCTGGCGGTGCGAAGGCGTCGGAGGCGGGCCCGCGGGCGGCGCGCCACGGTGGCGCCGGCGGTGCTCACGTGCAGCTCTCCACGATGCGCCAGCCACCGCCGACGCCGAGCGTGTGCACCGCCGCCTCGCCGCCGAGCGGGTCGAGCGACGGTCCCGGCGCCGAGCCGCGCGAGGGCCGCGTGCGGAAGACCACGGCGGGCGCGCGGAGCTGCTCGTGCGCGGCGTCCTGGATCGCGGTCGTGTGCACGCGCAGGTTCCAGGCCACGAGCGGGACCTGGAAGGGCCCCGCGTACGGGACGCCGCAGGCGAGGATCCGCGCCCGCCCGCCGGCGTGCGCGACGGCGGTGGCGAGCCCGTCGTTGACGCGGGCCTCGTAGGCGAGCCCGCTCGTCACCGGCTTGACGAGCGAGAACCAGGGCTGGGCGAAGAGCACGGCCGTCAGAGCCGCCACGGCGATCAGGGACGGGCCGGCCAGCGGCGTGGACCTCAGCAGCCGCAGGCCCCAGCCCACGCCGGCGCCGCCCAGCACGCACGCCACCGCCGCGGGCAGGATGAGGTAGCGCTCGTTCCCGCTGAAGCCGGAGTTGGTCATGTAGGCGACCTCGAGCACCCAGATGACGCCGCCGCCCAGCAGCGCCGCCGCGAGCCTGCCCTCGCGCCGGCCGGGCATCCGCGAGACCAGGGCGAGGATCGCCAGCACCGACAGCCCGATCCAGATCGGGCTCGAGAGCATGTCCTGGAACTGCTGGAAGACGGATCGGATCGGGTCGTCGGCGAAGGCGGGGCTGCCGGCGTTCGGCAGCTTGGCGCGGTGCATCGCGCGCAGCAGGTCGCCGGAGCCGACCTGCTCGGGCAGCAGCCACAGGGCGGGCACGATCGTGAACGCGACCGCCACGAGCCGCCACGCCGCGCGCCGCTCGTGCCACAGCAGCCAGATCCCGTAGAGGCCGAAGAAGACCCACGCCTCCGGGCGCAGCAGCGCCGCGCCGAGGGCGAGCACGAACGCCTGGCGGGGACGCCCGGCGAGGTGGCGGTCGACGCCGGCGAGCGCGAGCGCGACGAGCATCCCCTCGGAGTTGCCGAAGCCGGCGTTGCGGATCGTCCACGGCGCCAGCGCGTACGCCGCGGCGGCCGCGGCGCCGGCGGGCATGCCGCCCAGGCGCCGCGCGACCCGGAAGGCGAAGACCACCCCGGCGATCGCGCCGGCGCGCGCCACCACCAGCCACAGGTCGGGCGCCAGGCCGCCGAAGAGCGCGAACGGCGTGGTCAGGAGCACCGGCAGCGGCTTCCACGACGGGCCGTCGACCGTCGACAGGTCGAAGTGGACGATCTCGCGCCCCCAGATGATCCACGCCCAGGGGTCGTAGGTCGGCGCCGACGGAACCAGCAGGGTCAGCGCGGCGAGCACGACGACCGCGATCGCACCGCGATGGCGGACGGCGATCGACGGCACAGGGACGACCGGCGCGCGCGGTCGGGGGGCGATGAGCTCGTGCGCGGAGGACATTGATGCGAGAGGGCGATTGTTGCGGACGGCATGTTGCCCCTCGTTAAGGCGAGATAAGCGCGTCCACCCTCGCGCATCGACCGCCATCGGTCGTGCGCACGCCCGATTCGCCGCCCACGAGGGCTCGGGCGGCGCGGATCATCGCACGCCGCCCGGCCGATGGGAACGACCGGTCGACGTCGAAACTCCGCCTTTTGGCGCATCGACAGGGGTTTGAACGCGCCCCGAGCGGAAAAGCTCACGGAAGCCGCTCCCGGGGGATCTTGGGGGCAGCCGAGGGGGTCCGCCCGCCTCGCCCAGAGCCCGGGCGAGGCGGGACGGGCGGCTGCTCAGAGCTCCAGGCGCGAGTCCTCGAGGTCGAGGTCGCGCTCGATGCGGTGCATGATCTGGTCGTCGATGCGCCCGCGGTTGCGAAGCTGGATGATCGCCTCGCGCTCGGCCTCGAGCAGCTCCCGGCGCAGCCGCTGGAAGTCGACCGAGCGCCGCTCGATGGCACCGTCGTCGCCGTCGTCGAAGCGCGCCGCGAAGCGCCGCACCCGGTACTCGTAGGAGCGGCGCAGGCGCTCGAGCGTGTCCTCGCGCACCCACGGCTCGCGCGCGAGCTGGTCGAGGCGCTGGATGGCCGCGCGCGCGGCCAGCAGCCGCGCCGTCGCCTCGCGCTGCTCCTCGGAGCCGTGCTCGTCCAGGCCGAGCCTGGAGATCAGGCGCGGCAGCGTCAGCCCCTGCAGCACCAGCGTCGCCATGATGACCGCGTAGGTGAGGAACACGATGAGGTCGCGCTGCGGCAGGGCGCTCCCGTGGTCGATCGCCTCGGGGATGGCCAGGGCGGCGGCGAGCGAGACCGCGCCGCGCATGCCGGTCCAGGCCACGATGGTCGGCTCGCGCCACCCCGGCGCGGGGTCGGCCTCGCGCACGCGCCGCCACAGGACGCGCGGCAGGTAGGTGGCCGGGAAGACCCAGGCGAAGCGCACGAGGATGACGGCCGCGCACACCGCGACCGCATCGAGCGCGACCGCCCCGACCGACAGGCCGCCGATGCCGTGCAGCACCGCCGGGAGCTGCAGCCCGACGAGCATGAACAGCCCCGCGTTGAGGACGAAGATCAGGACCTCCCACACCGCGAACGCGCGCATGCGCGTGTCGGGGGTGACGAGCTGGGGCGCGCGCCAGCCCAGGTAGATGCCCGAGGTCACCGCGGCCAGCACCGCCGAGACGCCCAGCGCCTCGGCCGGCAGGTAGGCGAAGTACGGCGTGACCAGCGAGATCGTGATCTCGGTCGGGGCGTCGTCGACGGCGCGGCGCAGGCGCGCGATCACGTAGCCGACGGCGAGCCCGATGGCGATCCCGACGGCGGCGTTGAGCACGAAGCGCCCGCCCGCCTCGAACAGCGAGAAGCCGCCCGACAGCGCCGCGGCGACGGCGACCTTGTAGGCGACCAGGGCGGTCGCGTCGTTGACCAGCGACTCGCCCTCGACGATCGTCACGTAGCGCCGCGGGGCGCCGAGCCGCGACGCGATCGCGCTCGCGGCGACCGGGTCCGTCGGCGACACGACGGCGCCGAGCACGAACGCCGCCTCCCACGACAGGCCGTCGACCACGGCGTGCGCGACGGCGGCCACGGCCACCGTCGTCGCGACGACCAGGCCGATCGACAGCAGCGAGATCGGACGCAGGTTGTCGCGCAGGTCGCGCAGCGAGGAGAAGAACGCCGCCGCGTACAGCAGCGGCGGCAGGACGAGGACGAGGACGAGGTCGGGCGCCAGGCGGACGTCGGGGAGCCCCGGGACGAAGCCGAGCGCGGCGCCGCCGAGCACGAGCAGGATCGGATAGGGGACGCGCGTGTGGTAGG
>JAXDHQ010000125.1:0-7088 GCA_034664395.1 Solirubrobacteraceae bacterium
CGCCGCCAACGCCCACACGCTGGCCCAGGCGCTGGTGGTGGGCCGCGCGACCGGGGTCGACCTCGAGGCGCTCGTCCAGGTCATGGCCTCCGGCAGCGGCAACTCGACGATGGTCGGCCTCAAGGCCGGCCCGATGATCGAGCACGACTACACGACGCTGTTCAAGCTCGAGCACATGCTCAAGGACGTGCGCCTGTGCCTCGAGGAGGGGCAGGCCGCCGGGGTGCCGTTCCCGGCCGCGGCGGCGGTCCGCGAGGCCCTCAACGCCGGCATGGGCCGCGGTCTCGGGGACGCCGACTTCGCCGCGCTGCTCGAGCCGGTCGAAGGGCACGCCGGCGTCCGCCTCTGAGCGCGCTCATACGACCGTCCACCGAAGTCTGCACGCCGCTTGGCAGCTTTTGCCCGCAAAGGTGCGCAATAGCGCCACCAAGGTCCCGTGCGCGCGAGCAGCCCGTATCAAGGGTGCCTCATGCAGCCGTGGCACGACAAGGCGGGGGAGCGGCGAAGCCACCTGACCCTCGTCCAGGGCGCCGGATCGCGTGCCGTGCGCGTGCCGGCCGCCGCCAAGCGCGGCGCTTCCGAGCCGGTCCTGCCCGCCCGCCTGGCCGCCGTGACCGACTGCTGCTGGCAGTGCCGGACCAAGGTCCGCGGCGTGGTCGGCGTCCTCGTCGACCCGGCGCAGACCCCCGACGGCAGCGGCTTCCTGCCCTTCGACGACGTGGCCGACGTGCTCGCCACGAGCGTCGATCCGCGTGCGCTCGCCGGTCGGCGCATCGGTGAGCTGCGCCACCGCGACAGCCCCGGCGTCGTCGGCGGCTACGTCGCCAACGGATGCATCGAGTGCGACGCCCTGCTGGGCCGCTTCCAGCTCGAGGACCTGCTCAACGAGCACCTGCAGACGGGAGGCACCTACGCGCAGCTCGACATCGGCGTGCGCGTCGAGCTCCCGACGGGCCCCATCGCGCGCCGCCTGACCGCGCTCGGATAGCCGTTCGTCCCGACGAGCGTCGACGCGCCAGCTCCAAGCGCCCCGAACTGCCCCGTTTGCGGCAGGATTTGGGTTTTCGTGTCGGCTTTGCGACAATGGGGTAGATCCCGCGGCCAGGGAGGAGCGTTTTGCGCTCCGAGTCAAGCGCCCGGGTTCTTTCTTCGTCGTCCCCCTTCCCTCTCCCCTCTCTTATGCCAACTGCTTTCAAGGAATGGGCGGTCACCGTCCGCGCGCTCGCCGAGGGCGAGCAGCTCGTCACCCTGCGCAAGGGCGGTATCCGCGAGGACCGCAAGCACTTCGAGCTCGAGCACGAGCGCTTCTTCCTCTACCCCACGTTCGAGCACCAGCGCAACGACGTCGTCCGCGCCTCGCACCAGCCGGAGCTGCGCCGCGCCCTCGAGGAGGGCGTGTGGCCCGACGCCGAGCCGCCGGCCCATGCGCTCACCCGGGACGGCGGCATCCCGCAGCCCGACCGCGTGCGCATCCGCGCGTGGGCCGAGGTGGCCGCGCACTGGACGATCAGCGACCCGCGCACCGTCGACGGGCTCTCGCCCTTCTACGTGTGGACGACCGACTACGCGGAGAAGCGCCTCCAGTGGAAGCGCCGCCACCCGCTGCACGTCCTGCTGCTGCGCACGTACCGCATCCCGCGCCCGGTGACGGTCAAGGTCCGCGACGACTTCCACGGCTGCAAGTCGTGGCTGGAGATCACGCGCGACCTGCCCTTCGAGGGCACGCCGGTCCTCTCCGACGACGAGTTCGATCGTGCGTCGGAGGAGATCGAGGCCATCGTCCACGGTGGCGTCGTCGAGCGCGTTCCCGCGCTCGCCTAGGGCTCCCGCCCGACACCGCTGCCGACCTCGCGCGTCGCCCGACCAGGCGGCGCGCCGCGTCGCGGGGCATCAGGTCAGCAGCTCGGTCCCGATCCAGGCGATCACGGCGACGAGGATCACCGCCGCGACGAGCCCGAGCAGCAGCCGCGCCGGGCGCTGCACCGCGCGGCCGGGCTGCTCGCCGCTCAGCAGCTCGGCCGCGAGGAGCACCTCGCGCGCGGCGGCGGCCCCCGAGGCGGGGACGAGCACGTCGCGCGGGCCGGCCGCGAGCATGTCGGGCACGTCGAAGCCGCGCGAGCGGCGCAGCATCGACGGGATGCCCTCCTCGAGCAGCAGGCCCTGGACGAGCTCGGCCTCGGCCTGGTGGCGGGCGCCGGCGACGCGCACGAGCTCGCCCTCGGTGAACTGCGGCTTGATCTTGCGCGCGCGCTCGCGCGCGTCGGTCATCGGCTCGTCGGGGTCGCCGCGGTCGACGTGCACGAGCGGCATGCCGCACGCGGGGCAGAAGCGCTCGTCGACGTCGGGCTGCGTCGCGCCGCAGGCGGGGCACACGAGGGCGTCAACGCCCATCCACCTCGACCTCGACCTCGGTCACGTCGCCGCCGTCGATGCGGTAGGAGCGCACGGTGGGCTCGCCGTCGGCGCGCAGGCCGACGATCAGCCACTCGACGCCGGGCCACCCGGCGGCGAAGTTGATGTCCGTCTGGGACGGATAGGGCTCCGTGCGCGTGTGCGAATGGTAGATGGCGCCCATCTCGGCGCCCTCGGCCGCGAACGCGTCGTCGGCCCGCAGGACCTCCAGCCCGTCGACCTCGAACCGCAGCGGGCTGGCGGCGACGTTGGTGGCCTCGTGCACCGCGACGGCGCTCCCGTCACGGACGCCGACCATGCCGCAGCACTCGTTGGGGAAGTCGCGCCGGGCGTGCGCGACGATGCGCTCGAGCAGCGCCGTGGGCAGCCGCACTACTCGGTCTTGAGGGCGGGGCGCTCGTCGTCGTCGTCGCGGCGGTCGGGCTCGCCGGCCAGCGAGTCCTTGAATTCGCGCATGCCCTTGCCGATCGAGCGCCCGACCTCGGGCAGCTTCTTCGGGCCGAGGACGATGAGCGCGATCACCAGGATGACGATGAGCTCCATGGGGCCGACGTTGGGCATGTGCTCAGCCTAGCGGTCCCACGAAGCGCAGGATCACCACCAGACGGTGGAGTCCAGATTCTCGATCTCTTCGACGGGGCGCGTGTAGATGCCGCTGGAGAGGTACTTCCAGCCGTCGTCGCAGACGATGAAGACGACGTTGCCCTCGTCCATCTCGCCCGCGATGCGCACGGCGATCGACGCGATCGCGCCCGAGGAGACGCCCGCGAAGATGCCCTCCTCGTCCAGAAGCCGCCGCGTCCAGACGACCGCGTCGTGGTTGGTGACGAAGATCTTGCGGTCCAGCAGCGACAGGTCGATGATCGGCGGGATGAAGCCGTCGTCGAGCGAGCGCAGGCCCTGGACGGGCTCGCCCTGCATCGGCTCGGCGGCGACGATCTTCACGCGGTCGCCGAGGTCGTCCTTGAAGCGCCGGGCGTTGCCCATGAGCGTCCCGCCCGTGCCCAGGCCGGCGACGAAGGCGTCGACCTCGCCGTCGAGCTCCTGGAGGATCTCCGGGCCCGTGCCGTTGTAGTGGGCGAGCGGGTTGGCCTCGTTGCCGTACTGGTAGGGCATGTAGTAGGCCGGGTCGGCCTCGGCCATCGCGATCGCCATCGCCACGGCGCCGTTGGACCCCTGGTTGCCGGGCGAGGAGACGATCTCGGCGCCGTACATCTTCAGGAGCTGGGTGCGCTCGGGCGTGACGTTGTCGGGCATGACCACCTTCAGCCGGTAGCCCTTGCGCCGACAGATCATCGCCAGCGAGATGCCGGTGTTCCCCGAGGTCGGCTCGAGGATCGTCATGCCGGGCCCGATGGCGCCCTTCTCCTCGGCGTCTTCGATCAGCGAGCGCGCGACGCGGTCCTTGACCGAGCCGGTCGGGTTGTGCGACTCGAGCTTGGCCCAGATGCGCACGCCAGGCTGGGGCGAGAGGCGCCGCAGCTCGACGAGCGGGGTGTTGCCGATCGCCTGGACGATGTCGCCGTAGCGGCCGCCGCAGGGCCGGTTCTCCAGCGGAGGGAGGGTCACTTCACAAACTGTAGCGTGGGAAGGGTGCGGGGATGCGGCGGTCGCCCCGCCCGATCCCTACGAAGCGGTGACGTCCCGCGCGAACGCCTCGAACGCGTCGACGTAGCGCTGCAGGTCCTCGTCGGCGTGCAGCACGCTCAGCGTCCACTGCTCGTCGACCCCCGGCGTCATGAAGATGCCGTGGTTCATGTGGTACAGCCAGGAGAGCGTCGAGAGCTCCTCGTCGACCTTGGTCGCGTAGTCGCGGTACTCGTACAGCGGGTCGGACGCGAAGACGACGCAGCCCTTGGCGCCCAGGCCGATCGTGTGGCACGGCAGCCCGTGACGCTCGATGACGTCGTCGAGGCCCGCGCGCAGGCGCGCGTCCATCTCGTCGAAGCGCTCGTAGGCGGCGGGGGTCAGGACCTCGGTCAGCGCCGCCTGGGCGGCGGCCATGACGAGCGGGTTGCCGTTGAACGTCCCCACCTGGCGGACGCTGCCGGCGGTGATGAGGTCGGCCAGCGTCTCGGTCATGCCGATGGCGCCCCCCGGGTAGCCGCCGGCGATGGCCTTGGCCAGGCAGACGACGTCGGGCACCACGCCGAAGCGCTCGACCGCCCCGCCGGCCGCGATCGTGCAGCCGGTCTTGACCTCGTCGAAGATCAGCACGACGCCGTGCTCGGCGGTCAGCTCGCGCACGCGCTCGAGGTAGCCGGGCCGCGGGCCGACGATCGTGATGTTCATCATCGCCGGCTCGAGGATGAGCGCGGCCACCCGGTCGCCCATGTCCTGCAGGACGCGCCCCAGGACGTCGGCGTCGTTGAACGGGATCGCCATCGTCAGCTCGGTGACCGCGCGCGGGTGGCCGGCGCCGAAGGGCACGCTGCCGGGCGCGCCGCGCTCGCCGAGCTGGTCGAGCGGCGGGCGCACGCTGACCATGACCGCGTCGTGATGGCCGTGGTAGGAGCCCTCGATCTTGAGCACGACGTCGCGGCCGGTCGCGGCGCGCGCCAGGTGGATGGCGTCCATCGTCGACTCGGTGCCGGAGTTGGTGAAGCGCCACTGGGGCATCCCGAAGCGCCGGCGGAGCTCCTCGGCGACCGCGATCGAGCCCTCGGTCGGGGCGGCGAAGTGCGATCCGCGGGCGGCCTGCGCAGCCACGGCGTCGACGATCGCCGGGTTGGCGTGCCCGACGCACATGACGCCGAAGCCGTTGTGGAAGTCGAGGTACTCGTTGGCGTCGACGTCCCACACGCGCGCGCCCTCGCCGTGCGAGAGGTAGATCGGGCGCGGGTCGGCGGCCTGGAAGGAGCTCGGGACGCCGCGCGGCATGACGGCCACGGCGCGCTCGTAGAACACGCGCGAGCCGTCGGTC
Organism: Solirubrobacteraceae bacterium; assembly: GCA_034664395.1. Classification (GTDB taxonomy): domain Bacteria; phylum Actinomycetota; class Thermoleophilia; order Solirubrobacterales; family Solirubrobacteraceae; genus JAOPZW01. The sequence continues at coordinate 5,336 of JAXDHQ010000125.1, forward strand.
CGGTCCAGCAGCCGCTCGCGCTCGCGCCCGGTCAGCTCGAGCACGCGTCCGCGGTCGATCGATGCGGTCACGGTGGCCATGCACGCAGCGTAGGGCCTGCACCCGTCGGCGGCGCGCGGCGCCCCGCGCGCGGATGTGCGTCGTTGCGGCTAGACCGCGCCGCCGGCCATGGCCGGCAGGATGACCAGCACGTCGCGCTCGCCCACGGGGGTCTCGAGCCCGTCGAGCACGCGCACGTCCTCGTCGTTGAGGTAGACGTTGACGTAGCGGTTGAGGTCGCCCTCGCCGCCGAAGAGCTGGCCCCGGGTCTCGGGGTGCGCCTCGGCCAGCGAGCGCAGGACGTCGCCGACGTTGGAGCCGTCGGCCGAGACCTCGCGCTCGCCACCGACGGACGAGCGCAGGACGGGCGGGATGCGGATGGTCGCCATGGCGGTCGCGGACCCTACCCGGCGGCGGCGCAGAACGCCTCGTAGTCGGGGAAGACCCCCATCTCCTCGTCGCCGATGGCGTCGGGCTCGCGCGAGCAGATCGGGCACTCCGGGTCGCGGCGGACCTTGAGCTCGATCGTGGTGGCGGCCAGCGCGTCGTACATCAGCAGGCGGCCGATGAGCGGGTCGCCGACGCCGATGACGAGCTTGATGACCTCGGTCGCCTGCAGCAGGCCCATCGTGCCGGGCAGCACGCCGAGGACGCCGTTGGCCCCGCAGCTCGGCGCGAGCTCGGCCGGCGGCGGCTGGCGGAAGAGGCAGCGGTAGCACGGGCCCTCGTACGGCGCGAAGACGCTGAGCTGGCCCTCGAAGCCGAGGATGGCGGCGCTGACGACCGGGATGCGCAGGCGCACGGAGGCGTCGTTGAGCAGGTAGCGCGTGGGGAAGTTGTCGACGCCGTCGACCACCACGTCGTAGCCCTCGATGATCTCCATGATGTTCGAGGCGTCCAGGCGCGTGCGGTACTTGACGACGTTCACGTCGGGGTTGAGCGCCTTGATCTGCTGCTCGGCGGAGTCGACCTTGGCCACGCCGACGCGGTCGGTCGTGTGGATGACCTGGCGCTGCAGGTTGGAGATGTCGACCACGTCGTCGTCGACGATGCCGAGCGTGCCCACGCCGGCGGCGGCGAGGTACAGCGCGGTCGGCGAGCCCAGCCCGCCGGCGCCGAGCAGCAGCACCTTGGCGTCGAGCAGCTTCTCCTGGCCCTCGGCGCCGACCTCGGGCAGGAGGAAGTGGCGCGAGTAGCGCTCGCGCTGCTCGGGCGTGAACGTGCGCGGCGTCTCGACCGGGTAGCCGCGGTCCTTCCACAGCGTGATGCCGCCGGTCATCGACTCGACGTGGTCGAAGCCCAGCTCGTTCAGCGTGTGCGCCGCGAGCGCGCTGCGCTGGCCCGAGGCGCAGTAGATGATCACGCGCTGGGAGCGGTCGGGCACCGCCGCGTCGATGCGCGACTCGAGGTAGCCGCGCGGGACGTGCCTGGCGCCGGGCAGGTGGCCGGCGTCCCATTCGCCGCTCTCGCGGACGTCGATGAGGGCCACGCCCTCGTTGGCCAGCTCGCGGACCTCGGAGGGGTCGACCTCCTCGATCTGCTCCTTGATGCGGCGGACGTACTCGCTGCCTGACACGCTCACGGTCGATTCACCTGGAACTCGGTCGGGATTCACTTCAAAAAGTGTAGCGTGCGAGCGCAGGCGTCTCGCGACGAGTTCCAGGGCTTAAATGCCGAGGGCGCCGCCGGATGCTCTCCGGGGCGCCCTCGTGTC
>JAXDHQ010000126.1:0-7513 GCA_034664395.1 Solirubrobacteraceae bacterium
CGGCTGCGTGGGTAGCACGCCGGCCACCGCCCCGGCGGCCGACGAGACCAGCGGGGCGCCGCGGCCGGACGCCTATGCCCGCGGCGCGCGCATCCTGTCGATCGGCATCGCCTCGACGGGGCTCTTCACCTTCGCCTACTTCGCGGTGGCCAGCCACGTGCTCCCGCCGGGGCCCTACGGCGCGATCTCGCTGCTGTGGTCGGTGCTGTTCGTCGTCATCTCGGTCATCTACCGGCCGGTCGAGCAGCTCCTGTCGCGCACGATCGCCGACCGCCGCGCGCGGGGCCTGCAGGGCGGCCACTCGCTGCGGGTGCCGCTGGTGCTCCAGGCGAGCTTCGCCGGAGCCTTCCTGGCGGTCGCGCTCGCGCTGCGCTCGCCGATCCAGGACGCCTTCGGCTCGTCCACGCTGTACTGGGTCTTCGTCGGCGCCACCGTCGCCTACGCCGGCAGCTACTTCGCCCGCGGCTACCTCGCCGGGCACCAGTGGTTCGCGCTCTACGGCGCGCTCGTGCTGTTCGAGTCGCTGTCGCGCTTCTGCTTCCCGGTGGCGGTCGCCGTCGGGCTCGCCGGCGGCCAGTCGGCGGTCGCGCTCGGCATCCTCGCCGCGCCCGTCGCGTCGCTCCTGGTCGTGCCGTGGGCGCTGGTGCGCCACTCCTCGCAGCCGGCGGGCGCGCAGGCGGTCGACGAGCGCGCGCTGACCCTGCGCGCGGGCGCCGGGTTCGCGCTGTCGGTATCCGCCATCCAGCTCGCCGAGCAGACGCTGCTCAACGCCGCGGTCCTGACCGTCGGCGCCACCGCCAGCACGGCGCTGGCCGGCGTCGTCTTCAACGCGCTGCTCATCACGCGCGCGCCGCTGCAGCTCTTCCAGTCGATCCAGACCTCGCTGCTGCCCCATCTCAGCGGCCTCGAGGTCACCCAGGGGCGCGACGCCTTCCATCGCGCCATCCGCGTCACGATCCTCGCGATCGCCGCCTTCGCCGGGGCGGTCGCGCTGGGCCTGCTCGCGATCGGCCCGTGGGCGATGGACGTCGTCTTCGGCCACGGCCATCCCTATGGCCGCGTCGGCCTGGCGGTCATCGCCGTCGGCATGGGCTTCCACCTGGCCGCCGGGACGCTCAACCAGGCGGCGCTGGCCCGCGGCCACGCGCGCGCGGCAGCGGCGCTGTGGCTCGCCGCGGCCGCCGGCTTCGTGGTGTGGATGCTGCTGCCGGTGGTCGACAGCGAGCTGCTGCGCGCCGAGATCGGCTACGCGGGCGCGGCGGCCCTGCTCTGCGCGATGCTGCGGGCCCTGTACCGCGCGTGAGCCGGCTCCCCGTTGGCGGGCTGGGCGTCCTGCGCGAGCGGGACTTCCGCCTGGTCTTCGGGGCCCAGGTCGTCTCGCTGATCGGCGACGGGATCGTCCCCGTCGCCCTCGCGTTCGCGATCCTCGACCTCACCGGCTCGGCGACCGACCTCGGGATCGTGCTCGCCGCGCGGACCGTGCCGCTCGTCGCCTGCGTGATCGCCGGCGGCGTCGTGGCCGACCGGGTGCCGCGGCGGGCGGTGATGATCGCCTCCGACCTCGTGCGCCTGGTCAGCCAGGGCGTGCTGGGCGTCCTGCTCGTCTTCGGCCACGCCGAGATCTGGCAGATCGCCGCGCTGGAGGCGGTCCTCGGCGCCGCGTCGGGCTTCTTCAACCCGGCGGCGACCGGCCTCGTGCCGGCGGTGGTCAGCGCGGTGCGCCTGCAGGACGCCAACGCGCTGCGCGGCGTGGCCATGGCCGCCGGGCAGGTGGTCGGGCCGGCGCTGGCCGGCGTGCTGGTGGTGACGATCGGCGCCGGCGAGGCGCTGCTGCTCGACGCGGCCAGCTACGCCATCAGCGCCGCGCTGCTCGCGCGCGTGCGCCTGGTCGAGACGCGCCGCGCGGCGACGTCGTCGTTCGTCGCCGACCTCCGCGAGGGCTGGGGCGAGGTCCGCTCGCGCACGTGGGTCTGGGGCGTCATCGCCGCATTCTCGGTGGTGAACATGCTGACCGCGGCCTTCGTCGTGCTCGGTCCGCTGGTGGCGCGCCGCTCGCTCGGCGGCGCCGGCGCCTGGGGCGCGGTGCTGGCGGCGCGCGGCCTGGGCCAGCTCGCCGGCGGGCTCGCGTCGCTGGGCGCGCGCCCGCGCCGACCGCTGCTGGTGGCGACGCTCGCGTGCGCCCTGCACGCGTTGCCGACCCTGCTCCTCGCCGCGCGCTGTCCCCTGCTCGCCATCGCCGCCGCCTCGGTGGTCGCCGGCGTCGGCGTCATGGTCTTCAGCACGCTCTGGGAGACGACGCTGCAGCAATACGTTCCGGCGCACGCCCTGTCGCGCGTGAGCGCCTACGACTGGTTCGGCTCGCTGACGTTCCAGCCGCTGGGCCTGGCGATCGTCGGACCGATCGCCGCCGGCGTGGGCGTGACGACGACGCTGTACGCGGCGGGGCTGCTCGAGCTCCTCGCCGTCGCGGCGCTGCTGCTCGTGCGCGACGTGCGCACGCTCGGCCCGCCGGCCGCCGCGGCGCGCCGATGAGGCGCCTCGGGGCGGGATCGGCTCCCGCCCCGAGAGGCTGCGCTTCAGCGGTCCGGCGGCCTCAGTGCCACTGGCCGGTCTTGGGGTCGAACGTCCCCACCGTGAACGACTTCACCATGCCCTGGCTGAAGTGGAAGCCATGGCCGACGGTGCAGATCGCCAGGTAAGCGCCGGGCTTCAGCGTCGCCGTGACGCTCCCGGACGCGCCCTTCTTGAGATCGGACGTCTTGAACTTCGGGTCGCCGGGCGTCGCCGCGGCGATCGTGAAGTTGTGGGGGAACGCCCCGGTGTTCTTCACGGCGAAGGTCGTCTTCCCGGCCTTGAGCTTCGTGCTCTTGGCCCCGATCGAGAACTCCTTCAGCGTGATCGACACCTTGTTCGATCCCGCCCGGGTCGCACCGAACGTGACGCTGGACAGCACGGCTCCAGCGACGAGCACGGCGACGCCCGCGAGCACTGCCTTGTGCCTCATGGCACCCCTCCGCTTGACGTATGTCCCCGGCCCCGCTGGAGCAGGTGTCAAGGCGCGGGCTTGACACCCACACGCTATAGGTGCGGCGCCCGCGCGGGGGAAATTCCTCCCCCAAGCGGCTTGCGACGCGCCGGCCTACTCGTAGGCCAGCGCGTCGAGCACGTCGAGCTTCGCCGCCCGGCGCGCGGGCAGGACGGCGGCGCCGACGCCGGCGATGCCGGAGGCGATCAGCACGAGGATGAGCGTCACCACCGGGATCGAGAGCGGGAAGTTGTCCAGCGGCCGGGTGAAGAGCACGGCGAGGACCACGCCCAGCACGAGGCCCAGCACGGCGCCGATGAGCGACGTGATCACCGCCTCCCAGCGCACCACGCGCTTGACCTGGCGGCGCGAGGTGCCGATCGCCCGCAGCATGCCCAGCTCGCGCGTGCGCTCGCTGATCGAGAGCACGAGCGTGTTGACGATCCCGAAGAGCGAGACGACGATGGCCAGCGCCAGCAGCGCGTAGATCAGGCCCAGGAGCTGGTTGATCTGGCCCGAGATGCGGTCCTTGAACTCCTTGTCCGTGAGCAGCTCGGCCGCCGGATAGCGCTGGTCGAGCACGCGCGTGACCGCGGCCTTGACCTGGTTCGCGTTGGCGCCGGGCGCCAGCCCGACGAGGCCGAAGGCCTCCTTGGGCTCGCCGAAGGCGCTCTGCGCGACGTCGTTGGAGACCACGAGCTTGGCCGTCAGCCCGCCCTTGTCGTTCACGATGCCGGTCACGCGCAGCGCCAGCCGCCGTCCGGTCGGGGTGCGGATGCGCAGCGTGTCGCCGAGCTTCGTCGCGTGCTGGTCGGCGTAGCCCTTGTCGACGAGCACGCGGCCCGGGCCGAGATCGCGGGCGGCGGCGGTGCCGCCCTGGCTCATCTGCAGGCCGTAGTTGGCCAGGAACGTGGCCGGGTCGATGCCCGACACCGCCTGGTTGCCCTTCACGCCCTGCACGGCGGCGAGCGAGAAGCGCACGCCGCTGACGGCGCCGACCCCGTGGACCTTCTCGACCGTGCGCAGCACCTCGGCCGAGAAGGGCGAGAAGCCGTCGGTGTTCTGCACGACGAACGCGCTCTTGAGGTTGTCGTCGACCGCGCGGGCGACGCTCTCGCGCGCGCCGGCGGCGAAGATGGAGGCGAAGGTGACGAGCGCGACGCCGATCATCAGCGCGGCGGCGGTGACCGCCGTGCGCCCCGGCTGGCGCACCGAGTTCTCGCGGGCGAGCTGGCCGGTGATGCCGGTCATGCGCTGGATCGGGAGACCGACGAGCGACGCCAGCGGTCGCATGAGCCGGGGCGAGAGCAGCGCCACGCCGAGGAACGTCAGGGCGGCGCCGCCGCCCATGAACGAGATCGCGGCGCTGTCGGACTTCAGGCTGCCGAACAGGCCGACGCACATGAGTCCGATGCCGCCGACGAGCAGGACCCCCGCGGCGATGCTCAGGCGTCGTCCCTGGCCGCGCGCGGTCGGCACGGCGCCCTCGCGCAGCGCCTCGACCGGCGGCACGCGCGTGGCGCGGATCGCCGGAGCCAGGCTCGCGACGACGCTGACGAGCGTCCCGATGAGGACCGTGACGACCACCGTGCGCGTCTCGATGACGGCGCCGGTCGTCGGCAGGTCAGCCCCCACGAGCTTGAACAGCGCGCGCAGGCCGGCGGCCGTCGCGATGCCCAGGCCGAAGCCGACGACGCCGCCGGCGAAGCCGAGCAGCAGGCCCTCGCCGATCACCGCTCGCATGATCTGGCGCCGCGAGGCGCCGAGCGTGCGCAGCAGCGCGAACTCGCGCATGCGCTGGGCGACCGTGATCGAGAACGTGTTGAAGATGAGGAAGGCGCCGACGAACAGCGAGATGCCGGCGAAGGCGAACAGCGCGGTCTTCAGGAAGCCGAGGTTCGAGCGGATGTCCTGCGACTGCTTGGCCGCCTCCTCGCGTCCGGTGCGCACGTCGACGCTGCGCGGCAGGACGCCGCGCAGCGTCCCCTTGTGCTGCACGGGGCTGACGCCCGGCCGCGCCGACACCTGGATCTCGTCGAACGACGAGCCCTTGCCGAGGAGCCGCTGGGCCTCGGGGAGCGTCAGCTCGAGGGCGGTGGCGCCGCCGAACGAGCTCACGCCGGCGATCTGCGTCGTGCCCACGAGCGTGTAGCACTTGCGCTGGGCGGTGGCGACGGCGCACACCTTGCCGCCGATCTGGAAGCCGTGCTTGCCGGCGGTCGCGGCGTCGATGGCGGCCTCGTCGGCCGTGCGCGGCGCGCGTCCCTTGTCGACCGTGAAGGCGTTGAACCGCGGCTGGTCGGCGATCGACCCGATGAAGTTCGGGGCGCCGCCGGTCTTGTTGATGCGCTTGCCGTCCTTGCCCAGCACCGTGCCGACGTCGAACACCGAGCCGTCGGCGCTGGCGACGCCCGGAGCGCGGCGGACCTGGTCGAGCACGCTCGCCGGGATCGTCGGGGGCGTGCCGTTGTTGTTGGACGTGTCGATCGCGCGGTGCGGCGTGATCGCCGCGTCGGTGCCCTTGTTGCCCGCGGCGAAGATGTTGTCGAACGCGCTGTTGATGGAGTCGGTGAAGACGTAGGTGCCGGCGATCAGCGTCGTGCCCAGCACGACCGCCAGCACCGTCAGCGCCAGGCGCAGCTTGCGCGCGAAGAGCCCGCGCAGAGCGATCCTGCCCATGGCCTAGCCGACCGCCTTCATGAGGTCGAGCACGTCCTCGGCCGTGCTCGCCTGGCCGTCGTGGACGATGCGCCCGTCGCCGAGGACGAGCAGCCGGTCGGCGTAGGACGCGGCGACCGCGTCGTGGGTGACCATGATCACGGTCTGGCCGAAGTCGTCGACCGAGCGGCGCAGGAGGTCGAGGAGCTCGCCGGAGGACTTGGAGTCGAGGTTGCCGGTCGGCTCGTCGGCGAAGATGACCGCCGGCCGCGCCGCGAGCGCGCGCGCCACGGCCACGCGCTGCTGCTGGCCCCCGGAGAGCTCGGATGGGCGGTGGTCGAGGCGATCGCCGAGCCCGACGGCCTCGATGAGCCGGTCGATCCAGGCGCTGTCGGGCCGGCGCCCGGCGATCGACAGCGGCAGCAGGATGTTCTCGCGCGCGTCGAGGACCGGCAGCAGGTTGAACGACTGGAAGACGAACCCGACCTTGTCGCGGCGCAACTCGGTGAGGCGCTTGTCGTCGAGGCCGGACAGCTCGACGCCGTCGAGGACGACCGAGCCGCTCGTCGGCTGGTCGAGCCCGGCCAGGATGTGCATCAGCGTGGACTTGCCCGAGCCCGACGGGCCCATGATCGCGGTGAACCGGCTGGCGGGGAAGCCGACCGTGACGCCGTCCAGCGCGCGGACGGCGGCCTCGCCCTCGCCGTAGACGCGCGTGACGTCGGCGGCGGAGACGAGCAGGGACTCGGGAGCGTTCATGTCCAGCAGCGTGGCACCCCGCCGTCACGTGTTTGGTACGGATGTCCGCACTTCGACCCCTACCTCGATGCCCTCGCCGCGCAGCGCCGGCGACGCGAGGCGGACGACGAGACCCCGGCCCGCCCTCAGGCCCGCAGATACGTGAGCACCGCCAGCACGCGGCGGTGGTCGTCGGCCGTGGGCGGGAGGTGGAGCTTGTTGAAGATGCTCGTGACGTGCTTCTCGACCGCCCGCTCGGTGACCACGAGCTCGGCGGCGATGGCGTGGTTGGAGCGCCCCTCGGCCATGAGGGCGAGCACCTCGCGCTCGCGCGGGGAGATCTCGGCCAGCGGGTCCTCCTGGCGGCGGCGGCCGAGCAGGCGCGAGACGACCTCCGGGTCCAGCGCGCTGCCGCCCTCCCCCACGCGGCGGACCGCGTCGACGAAGCGATCGAGGTCGGCGACGCGGTCCTTCAGCAGGTAGCCGACGCCCTCGGCGTTGGAGCTGAGCAGCTCCATCGCGTAGGCCTCCTCGATGTACTGCGAGAGGACGAGCACGCCGGTATCCGGGTGCTTGTCGCGGATCTCGGCAGCCGCGCGCAGTCCCTCGTCGGTGTGCGTGGGCGGCATGCGGACGTCGACGACGGCGACGTCGGGCCGGTGGGCGCCCACCTTGCGCAGCAGGTCCTCGCCGTCGCCGGCCTGGGCCACGACCTCCAGCCCCGCCTCCTCGAGCAGGCGCGCGATCCCCTCGCGCAGGAGCAGGCTGTCGTCCGCGAGGACTACGCGCACGGGACCTTGGCCCTCACGACCGTGCCGGCGCCGGGCGGCGAGTCGACCTCGAGACGCCCGTCGAGCGCGGCCAGCCGGTCGGCGAGCCCGCGCAGGCCGGTGCCGCCCGCCGGGTCGGCGCCGCCGACGCCGTCGTCGCGCACCTCGACGACCGCGTAGCCGTCGTCGCGCGCGATCCGCACGCCGGCGGTGGACGCGTCCGCGTACTTGACGACGTTGGTCAGAGCCTCGGCCACCACGAAGTAGGCCGCGGCCTCCACGGGGGCTGGCAGGCGCTCGGGTGGCATCTCGTCGAGAGTAA
>JAXDHQ010000127.1:0-5608 GCA_034664395.1 Solirubrobacteraceae bacterium
CGCGACGTGAACGAGGTCGAGCACGTCGCCGAGCTCGGCCGCCAACCCGGCCCGCCGCCGGCGGAGGCGGCGCGCCAGCCACGCGTCGGGAGCGAGGAAGGCGCCGGCCGGCGCCGCGGCGAGCGCCACCGCGCCGAGGCGGCCCGGGAGCGCGGCGCTCGGCGCGAGCGCGACGACGAAGGAGAGCAGCGCCGCGCCGACCTTCACCGCCATGACCTCCGCCGCGGACACGCCCGGCGCCATGCCGGCGGCCTCCAGGCGGCGTCCGAGGTCGCCGGGAGCCGCCGGCACGCCGAGCCGCCGACCGAGGCGCGCCAGGCCGGCGGCCGCGCGGGGGCGCCGCGGCGCTCGCGCGCGCGAGCGGCCCGGCCCCGGCCCCCTGCGCGCCCCGACCCCCGCCCCGGCGAGCTCGACGAGCGCGGCGGCGGCGACCACCCCGGCGACGAGCGCGAGGACGACCGCGCGGGTCACCGCCGCTCCCCCACGCGCGCGATGCGGCGGATCAGCGCGCATGCCACGAGCTGGCAGGCGGCGGCCCCGGCGAGGAGCCACGGCGCCAGGGGGGCGCGCAGCAGCGAGCCGAGGAAGCCGGGACGGGCCAGCTCGGCCAGGACGGCGGCGCCGCCGGGCAGCAGCGCGACGAGCCACGCCGTGAAGCGCGCCTGGGCGGTGGCGCTGCGGGCGTCGGCCTCGACGCGCGCGGCCTCCTCCAGCCCGCCGGCGATCGAGCGCAGCAGGCCGGGGAGGTCGCCGCCGGCCTCGCGCTGCAGCAGGATGGCGGCGACGATCGTGTCCCAGGCCGGGCTCGCGGCGCGCCGGCGCAGGTTCTCGAGGACGTCGGCGGTCCGGGCGCCGAGCGCCAGCGCGCGGGCCGCCGCCCGCAGCTCGCCGCCCGCGGCACCGGGAACGCCGCCCTCGGCGGCGAGCGCCAGCGCGCCGCGGATCGCGTGCCCGCCCGCCAGCGCGTCGGCCAGCGCGCGGGCGGCGCCCGGGGCGCCGCGCGCCAGGTCGGCCCGCCAGCGCTCGCGGCGCGCGCGGACGGCCGCGCGCACGACGAGCGGCCCGCCGGCGGCGCACGCCGCGCCGATCACCGGCCCGGCCACGAGCCAGCCCCCGCCGAGCAGTGCGCCGGTTCCGACGAGGGCGAGGCGGCGGCGTTCCGGCGCCGTCGGCGGACGTCCCTCGCGGCGCGCGGCGACCAGCGGCTCGAGCACGCGCCCGAGGGCGCGCGCCAGCGCCGCCTGCTCGACGGCGGCCAGCGCCTCCCACGTCGCGGCGACCGCCAGCGCGCCGGCCACGCCCGCCAGCAGCGCCGTGACACTCACGGTCCCGGCTCAACCTCCGCGCCGACGCCACGCCCGGCCGCCGCGAGGCGCTCGGCCAGCCGCTCGCCCAGCGCGGCGCGCCAGCGCGGTCGCCCACCGTGCCACGCGAACACCTCGCGCGCCGCCGGGCCGCCGGCCACGCGGACGACCTCCGCGACCGCCACGACGCGTCGCGACCCGTCGGGCACGCGCGCCTGCTGGACGACCAGGTCGATCGCGTCGGCCACCTGCTCGCGGATCGCCGCGTGCGGGAGCCCGACGCCGGCCATGAGGGCGAGCGTCTCCAGCCGCCGCAGCGCCTCCTCCGGCGACCCGGCGTGCACCGTCGACAGCGAGCCGTCGTGGCCGGTCGTCATCGCGGCGAGCATGTCCAGCGCCTCGCCGCCGCGGACCTCCCCCACCACGATCCGGTCGGGCCGCATGCGCAGCGCGTTGCGCACGAGCCGGCGGATGGTCACCTCGCCGCGCCCCTCGACGCTCGGCGGGCGCGCCTCGAGCCGGACGACGTGCGGCTGCTGCAGGCGCAGCTCGAGCGTGTCCTCCACGGTCACGATGCGCTCGCCGACCGGCACGAACGAGGACAGCGCGTTGAGGGTCGTCGTCTTGCCCGAGCCGGTGCCGCCGCTCACCAGGACGTTGCACCGCGCCCGGACCGCGCAGGCGAGCACGTCGCGCAGCGGCACGTCCCAGGTCCCGTGGGCGACGAGGTCGTCGGCGCTCAGCCCGCTGGCGCGAAAGCGCCGCACCGTCAGGATCGGTCCGTCGGGCGCCAGCGGCGGGATGACGACGTTGACCCGCGAGCCGTCGGGCAGGCGGGCGTCGCAGAGCGGCTCGGCCTCGTCGACGCGCCGACCCAGCGGCGCGAGGATGCGCTCGATCGCGTCGCGCAGCTCGGTCGCCGACGCGAACCGCACGGCCGTCCGCTCCAGCCGCCCGGCGCGCTCGATCCACACGGGCTCGGTGCCGTTGACCATGACCTCCTCGACCCCGGGGTCGCGCAGCAGCGGCTCGAGCGGGCCGAGCCCGAACGAGCGCTCGGCCACCCTGGCCACCAGCGCCTCGCGCGCGTCGGCGTCGAGCAGCGCGGCCTCGCGATCGACCAGGGCGCGGATGCGCGCCTCCAGGTCCTGGGGGCCGTCGGCCCCGGCGTCCGCGAGCAGGCGCTCGCGCAGCGTCGCGGCGAGGTCGTCGAGGGCGGGCGCGGGCTGCATGCCCCATCTAGCCGCGGCGCGGCCGCCCTCGCCCCCTCCCCGGCGGGCGCCGACCGATCCCACTCAGACCAGCGTCACCGCCACGCCGGCCTCCTCGCGACGCTCGATCTGCTCGGCGTCGACAGGTCGCGGTCATGATCCCGATGGTGTCCGTCCTGGCCGCGCCGCGGATCGTCACGCCCGAGGGCGTGCTGGCGCCTGGCTGGATCCGGGTCGCGGGCGACCGCATCGACGCCGTCGGAGCGGGCGCCCCCGCGCCGGACGATGCGGTGCACCGGCTCGACGGTGCCTGGGTCGTCCCCGGCTTCGTCGACGTCCACGTCCACGGCGGCGCGGGCGGCTCCTACACCACCGCGCACGCCGAGGACGCGCGCCGGGCGGCCGCGTTCCATCGCACGCGCGGGACCACGAGCACCGTCGCGAGCGTGGTGACCGCGCCGTTGGAGGAGATGGCCGCGGCCGTGGCCACGCTCGCCGGGCTGGTGGCCGAGGGCATCCTGGACGGCGTCCACCTCGAGGGGCCCTGGCTCAACCCCGCCCGCCGTGGGGCCCAGAGCGAGCGCGACATGCGCGCGCCCGACCCGGCGGAGCTCGAGCGCCTGCTCGCGGCCGGCGATGGCGCGGTGCGCATGGTCACGATCGCCCCCGAGCTGCCCGGCGGCCTCGACCTGGTGCGCCGCGCCGCCGCGGCCGGACTGGTCGTCGCCGTCGGGCACAGCGACGCCACCGCCGCGCAGGCCGAGGAGGCGTTCGCTGCCGGCGCGACCCACGTCACCCACCTCTTCAACGCCCTGCGCCCGCTCCATCACCGCGAGCCCGGCGTGGCGGGAGCGGCGCTCGCACACCCCACGGTCACGTGCGAGCTGATCTGCGACGGCATCCACGTCCACGACGGCGCCGTCCGCCTCGCGGCCCGGGCGGCCGGCGCCCACCGGCTGCTGGCGATCACCGACGCGACGGCGGCCGCCGGCATGGGCGACGGGACCTACCGGCTCGGGCCGATGACGGTGGTGGTGCGCGGGGGCGTCGCCGAGCTCGAGGACGGATCCTCGCTGGCGGGAAGCGTGCTCACGATGGATCGCGCGTTCGCGCGCCTGGTGCGCGACGTCGGCCTCGAGGTCGAGGAGGCGGCCGCCATGACCGCCGGTACCCCGGCTCGGGTGCTCGGCCTCCGCGACGTCGGGGTCATCGCGAGCGGCTGCCGCGCGGACCTCGCGGTCCTCGACGAGGACCTGGGGCTGCGCGCCGTCATGGCCGCCGGCGCGTGGGTGTCGCCATGATCCACAACGGCGAGAGCCACCGGGCCTCCATGCCCAGTGGCTCTCGCACGGTCGCGGCACGACCCCCCAGGTCTAAGGCGCGGTCGGTCCCTGATAGCCGCCGGTGCCGTTCCAGCCGCCGGTGAGGGGCTGCGTCGACGGCCGCTTCCACACGAACGGCACGGCGTCGCCGTGCTGCTGGCTGTCGTCGAAGGGCGGCCACGCGTTGGTGAACGGAACCCACTTGCTGCACAGCGCGGCGTACGGGTTGGGCAGGCAGGGGTTGTAGGGCTGGACGCGCAGGCCGATCTGGCTCCGGCTCTGCTGCATCTCCTGGTAGTTGGTGAAGCCGTCCCCGTCCTGGTCGTCCTGGCCGTCGGGGATGCCGTCGCCGTCGGTGTCGTTCAGCAGCGGGTCGGGCTGGGAGAAGGACCGGATGTTGTACGGCTTCTCCGTCGTGTACATCAGCGGCCACCAGGCCTGCGTGCCGCGGTAGTTGTACTCGACGACGTTGGACAGCCCGTCGGCGTCGGCGTCGCGCTCGTCGTCGGTGAGGTTGCCGTCACCGTTGAGGTCGAGCTTGGTCATCTCGGCGGTGACCACCAGCATCGGGCCGCCGGTGTTCTGCGTGCCGTCGCTGTACATGGTCACCGGGAAGGCGTTGCTGAACTTCTTCCACAGGGCGTACTCCTGCCAGAGCATCAGGCCGTCGCCGTCGAAGTCGTAGTTGCCGTCGCTCGGGTCCAGCGGGTTCGGCCACGGCCGCTTGCCCGGGAACGGCAGCGCGCTGCCGTTGAGGTCGAGCGCCGACTGGTACTCGTAGCCGTCGACGAACCCGTCCCCGTCGGTGTCGGCGTTGCACGGGTCGGTGCCGATGGCGAGCTCGCGGCTGTTGGCGATGCCGTCGGCGTCGTTGTCGGCGTCCGGGTTGGCGACCGCGCTCTGCTGGCAGAGCTGGTAGGGCGACAGCGTCGGACCCGAGGAGCCGGCCCCCGCGCCGCCGGGCGCCGCGTCGGTCCGCGGCGTGATGATCGGCGACTTGGAGTCGGACGTGAAGCTCTTGGAGAAGCGCTGGCTGAGGACGCGCACCCGGAAGCGGGTGGCGATCGGGCCCGTCGTCTGGGTCGCCAGGAACGCCGCCAGCTTGTCCGGCACCACGATCTGGAGCCGGGTCTTGGTCGCCGTATCGGCCTTGACGAAGATCGCGGGCTTGCCGTCGCGCTTGAACACGACGGTGTTGCGGTCCTTGCCGGCGCGGAAGCCCGAGCCCTTGATCGTCAGCGTCTGACCGATCGCCAGGCGCACCGGCGAGATCGACTTGACGACCGGATAGACCGCGTGTCCGGATGCGCTCGCGCTCGCGGGGAGCAGAGCGAGGCCGGCAGCGGCGAAGAGGATGACGCGAGGAGCGGGAAGTCTCATGCTAGGCGGGGCTATCGGCCTCGCCGCTCGCGTCTTGACCGCGTTCGGAGCCGACTAGACGGTTGACCGATGTCGCCCGCGCGCCTCTGCTATCGCCGCGGACGCGCCAGCAGGCGCACCTCCCGCGCGGTGGAGAGCGCCGCGGTGAGCGCCACCGCCTGTCCCGCGCCGACCCGCAGCGTCGCCTGGACACGAGGCAGGCCGGCGTCGGCGTCCGCTCCGCCGGCTGACCCGGCTGGACGCGCGGCGAGCACCTCGGCATCGGCCAACGCCACCCGCGTGGCGCCCGGAGCCCCCGCGCGTTCGCCGTCGTAGGTCACCAGGACGTCCACGCGCGCGCCGGGGACCACCGCCTCGGGCGCGGCGAGCGCGACGATGTCCAGGGCGCGCT
>JAXDHQ010000128.1:0-4153 GCA_034664395.1 Solirubrobacteraceae bacterium
TGACGTCGCTTGTGCGCTGGACGTCGAAGCCGGCGGCCTTGAGGACGTCGGCGACCTGGGCCAGGAACGCCGCGTCGGTCGAGGCGGCGACCAGCGAGGCGCCGCGGCCGAGCTCGTGGACGGCGCGGCCGGGGCCGCCGAGGCAGGCGACGGCGCGCGCGCCCGTGCGATGCGCGACGTACGCGCTGGGCAGCGTCGCCAGCGGCGGCACGAGCCCGGTCGAGAGGACGAGGATCCCCGCCCGCGCCGGGATCCGGCCGCCGTGGGCGGCGATCGCCGCCGGCAGCTCGCGCGCGGGCACGGCGAAGCAGACGAGGTCGTGGTGGGCGAGCTCGAGGTCGGCGGCCCGCTGCACGCGGACGCGGTCGGGCAGCGCCACGCCCGGGAGGTAGCGCTCGTTGACGCGCGCGTCGCGCACGGTCATCGCCTGCTCGGCGGTGCGCGTGCCGAGGTCGACCTCGAGGCCGGCGCGGGCGAGCGCGACCGACAGGCTCGTCCCCCACGCGCCGGCGCCGATCACGGCGGCGCGGCGCAGCTTCGGGGTGCCGCCCAGCCACTCCCACTGCAGCTCGATGCACGGCCAGATGCGGTCGGTGACCGCGCCGGCGAGCGACGGCGTCGGGCGCTCGACGCGCGGGAAGGTCAGGGCACGGCCGGCGCGGATGCGGACCTTGTGCGGCCGGAAGCGCCAGCCGCGGCGGACGGCCTCGGTGCCGATGACGGCGATCGGCACCACCGGCGCGCCGGTCTCCAGGGCCAGCCGCCCGATGCCGCGCTTGGGGCGCCCGAGCGCGCCGGGGCGGATGCGGGTGCCCTCGGGGAAGAGCAGGACGCCGTCGCCGCGGTCGAGGATCGCGCGCGCCGTGTCCATCGCGCCGCGGTCCGACGCGCCGCGGTCGATCGGGAAGGCGCCGAGCGAGCTCAGCAGCCAGGAGACCGGGCGGTTGACGAACAGCTCCTTCTTGGCCATGAAGTAGATCGGGCGCCGGGCCATGACCGCGATCACGAACGGGTCGAGGAAGGAGCGGTGGTTGGAGGCGAGGATGACGGGGCCGCTCGCGGGGATGTGCTCGCGCCCGATGCGGCTCAGCCTCCAGTACACGTGGAAGAACGGCTGCAGGATCGCGCGGACGATCCAGTAGAGGAGCGGGTTGACGCCGCGCGTCCGGGCAC
This sequence comes from Solirubrobacteraceae bacterium, assembly GCA_034664395.1. Lineage (GTDB taxonomy): Bacteria > Actinomycetota > Thermoleophilia > Solirubrobacterales > Solirubrobacteraceae > JAOPZW01. The sequence continues at coordinate 1,174 of JAXDHQ010000128.1, forward strand.
GCTGCAGGAGAGCCTCGCGATCCACGACTTGCATACCGGCCCCGTCCGGCCGGGTTACAGTTCGCCGATGCCGATCGATCGAGGCCGGACCGCCCGCGGAGCCCTGGCCGGAGCGCTCGCCGCGGGGGCGTGGTCGGTCCAGGCACCGCTCGACCGGCGCGCGTTCGGCGTCCCCTACTCCGACCCGGCGCTCCTCGGGAAGGCGGTCACCCGCGGCCCCGCCTGGCCCGTCGTCGGCATCGCGCTGCACCTGCTCAACGGTGCCGCCTTCGGCGCCGCGTACGCGAACGTCGCGCCGCGGATGCCGGTCGCGCCGTGGGCGCGCGGACCGCTCGCCGCCCTCGCCGAGCACGTCTCGACCTGGCCGCTGACGATCGCGGTCGACCGCGTCCACCCCGCCCGCGACGAGCTCCCGACGCTGTGGGGCGACGCCCGCACCTTCGCCCAGGCGACCTGGCGCCACCTGCTGTTCGGCGTGATCCTCGGCGAGCTCGAGCGCCGGTTCAACACGCCCGAGCCCGAGGCCGACGACCCGCTGCGCGAGCACGTCTCCTCCAACGGCCACGGCAACCTCGAGCACGCCGTCGGCGCACCCGGCGCCTGAGCGCTACCCTCGCGCGGCCTCGCCGGGGTAGCTCAGCTGGTAGAGCAACGCTCTTGTAAAGCGTAGGTCAGGGGTTCGAGTCCCCTCCCCGGCTCTGGGCTCACGCCTCCAGCGGCCAGCCGCGCGCGCCCCACGTGCCGACGCCGCCGTCCACGACGTGCAGCACCTCGCGCGCGCCGGCCTGGGCGAGCAGGCTCGCGCCCACCGCGCTGCGCTGGCCGGAGGCGCAGATCACGGCGATCGGCGCCTCCGCGTCGAGGCCGTCGGGCACGCCGTGCAGGTCGTGGTAGGGCACGTGCACCGAGCCGGGGATGTGCCCCTCGTCCCACTCGCCGCGCTCGCGGACGTCGAGGAGCTGCAGCTCGGCGCGGCGGTCGTGGAGCTCGTCGACCGTCAGGCGCTCGATGCGCCCGACCGTCAGGCGCTCCTCGCGCCAGCTCGTCATGCCGCCGCTGAGGACGCCGGCCACGTCGGTGACGGCGACCGCCGCGGCCAGGCGCGCGGCCGCGGCCGCGTCCTGCTCGTCGCGCCCGACGAAGACGATCGGCTGGCCGGCGACGGCGATCCAGGCCAGGCGCGAGCCGAAGCCGCCGCGCAGCGCCGTCAGGCACACCGCCCCGGGGACGTGGGCGTCGTCGAACTGCAGGTCGGTGCGCACGTCGACCACGAGCGCGCCGTCGGCCTGGTGCTGGGCCACCTGGCGCGGGGTCAGCGGCGGCGCCCACACCTCGCCGCTGGAGAGCGGGCCACGGTTGACCTCGACGATGCGCCGGAAGTTCGGCGGCTGCGGGCCGAGCCGCGCCAGCGCACCGGCCACGAAGCGGTCCTCGTCGCGCTCGGCCAGCGCCGCGTTGTGCGCCCGCTCGAAGCCGATCGTCGAGGAGACCTTGAGGTCCATCCCGGGGCCGCCGCACATCGATCCGCCGAGGTGCCCCGGCCACACCTCGCAGTCGTCGGGCAGGCCGAGGAGGCACTGGTGCAGCGAGCGGAAGATGTCGCGCGCTCCGGCCTCGGGCTCGACCGCCAGGTCGGGGCGCGCCAGGTCGCCGACGAAGAGGCTGTCGCCGGTGAGAACCGCCCACGGGCGGTCGCCGTCGCGCCGTCCGTCGACGAGGGCGAACGCGCAGTGCTCGGGGCGATGCCCGGGCGTGTGCAGCGCGCGCACGACCACGTCGCCCAGCGCGAGCTCCCAGCCGTCGTCGAAGGGCTCGTGCGGATACCGCGCGCCCGCCGCGCGGTGGATGTGGAGCACCGCGCCGGTGGCCGCCACCAGCCGTCCGTGGCCGGAGACGTGGTCGGCGTGCGTGTGCGTCTCGAGCACGTGCTCGATGTGGACGCCGAGGAAGCGCGCCAGGCGCAGGTACTCCTCGACCTCCAGGCGCGGGTCGACGACCGCGACGCAGCCCGCCCGCTCATCCCCGACGAGGTACGAGGCGCACCCGAGGTCGTCGTGAATGAGCTGGCGGAAGATCATCCGCCAGCCAGCCTAACGGCGGCGCTCGCGGCGTCAGCCGCCCGGCGCCGTCCAGCCGTCGCCGCGGCGCAGGAGGACGATCTCCTCCGAGCCGGCGTCGGTGATCACGCGGAAGACGGCCTGGTCCTCCTCGATGCCGGGTCGGTCGATGACCTGGACGAGCAACAGCTCGCGCACGTGCGCCGGCGAGCGCTCGGCGAACGCGCCGCGGGCCGCGGTCTCGAGCGCCGCACGGTCCCACCCACGGTCCTCGGCGCGGGCCTGCGCCAGGGCGCGGTCGGCTTCGAGCAGGGTGGCCCGCAGGTCCGGCTCCTCGTCGCGGTGGCGGCGGGCGCTGGCCACGAGGCCGCCCAGGATCAGCCCCACGAGGAGGATCGCAAGGACGAGGATGACGATGGCGACGACGGTCACGCCGCAGGATTACAGCATCACGTTGCGCGTGGCGAGGTGCGCTCCTACCTTGCGCTTGACGCGCTGCAGCGCATTGTCGACCGTCTTGCAGTCGCAACCGATGCGCTCGCCCACCTGCTCGTAGGAGTATCCGTCGAGGTAGAGCGCCAGCACGCGCGACTCGAGATCCGACAGCGCGGTCGACAGGCACGCCACCAGCGAGCGCAGTTCCTCGGAGGAGATGACCTGGTTGACGGGGTCGTGGACCGACGGTCCGGGGATGACCTCGTCGAGCGTCGGCTCGCCGTCCACGGCGCTCGCCGGCGTGCTCGAGAACGAGACGTACTGGTTGAGCGGCGTGTGCTTGTTGCGCGTCGCGGTCTTCACCGCGGTGATGATCTGGCGCGTGATGCAGAGCTCGGCGAAGTTGCGGAAGCTCGACTCGCGATCGGTGCGGTAGTCGCGGATCGCCTTGTAGAGGCCGACGAGCCCCTCCTGGATGAGGTCGTCGG
>JAXDHQ010000129.1:0-6879 GCA_034664395.1 Solirubrobacteraceae bacterium
AGGCTGCGCAGAGTCGTGACGATCGGAGGCTGCCCCGTCGCGAACCGCCTCTCGCGCAGGGGTGCGTGTCGAAAATGTCACCTGGGAGGTGACAAATTCGCCGAGCACGCTCTCCGGAGGACGATCGCCCGCGGAGGACGATCGCCCGCGGAGGACGATCGCCCGCGCCCCGCGGCGCCCCCCGAGCTCGCTTCCCTCGATGCCGAACGCCGCGCAGCGCCGCGAGGGCGAGGCGGAGATCGAACGCGACGACATCACACACCGCACCGCGCGCCGGTCTTAAGCTCAGCGCCGGCCACGGCCCCGGCCCCCGGGAGAGGCGTCCCGGGAGACCGGGGCGCGTGGCCGCCGATGCGAGGAGGAGGTCGGGTCGCCCCCCCGGATGACCCGACCGACCGCACCAGGCCCCCCGGGCGGCCTACCTCGCTCCTGTCATCGCCGCTGGACCGTCGAGGCTCGCGCCCCGGCGATGAAGTCGTCGGATGGTTGCTAGGGCGACCGCGCCGTGCCCCACGTCTGCGGCGGAGTCCACATCCGCCACGGGTCGCCGGTGTCGCGGCCATCGTCGGCGGCATCCGTGCCGCTCGCGTCGGAGGCCTCGCCACGACCGGTCGCGACCGCGCCCTGAGCGTCCGTGCCGGACCCGGCTGCCTCGCGACGCTCGTTCGCGAGGAGGACGAGAAGCAGGCGGCGGGCATGTTCGCGGCTGGTCATCTGAAGCCTCCAGGATGGATCTGGACCGGAGGCGTAACGCGCGGGCGAACGATGTTCACTCGCCTCTGACAAGCGCGGGTTGGCGCCATTGCGCTCGGGCGCACCGCGCAGTTACGGTGGACGCGTGCACGACGCCGACGTAGGGGGGCTGGCGGTCGCGGGCGAAGCGGCGCCGCCAGGGCGCATCGGACGTCCGCTGGTGGGACGCGAACGGGAGCTGGAGGAGCTCGAGGCGATCCTCGCGAGCGTCGCCGCCGGACGTGGCGCCACGTGCCTGATCACGGGCGAGCCGGGCATCGGCAAGACCTCGCTGGCCGGCGCCTTCGCCGAGAGCGCCGCCGGTCGCGCCGACGGGGAGGCGCTCGTGCTGTGGGGCTCGTGCTGGCCGCGCGGAGCCGCTCCGGCCTACTGGCCGTGGACGCAGGCGCTGCGCCAGCTCGTCCAGGCGCGCACGGCCGAGTCGCTGGGCGCGGCCGCCGACGCCGCGCAGATCGCCCGCGTCCTGCCCGAGCTGCGCGGGCCCGACGACCCCGAGCCCGAGCCGGGCGCCGCGGCGGCGGCCGACGCCGCCGAGGCGTCGCGCTTCGTGCTCTTCGACGCCATCGCCCGCGTGCTCGGCGCGGCGGCCCGTGGGCAGCCGCTGGTGATCGTGCTCGACGACCTGCACGACGCCGACGCGCCGTCGATCGCGCTCGTGGAGTTCGTCGCCCGCACGCTCGCGGCCGGGCGCGTGCTGCTGCTCGCCACCGCGCGCGAGCACGAGGCCGCGCTGCGCGACGACCTCGCCACGCCGCTGACGCGCATCGGGCCGCAGACCCACCACCTGCCGCTGCGCGGGCTGGGCCGCGAGGCGGTCGCGGCCATGGTGCGCCAGCGCGGCCAGGGCGCCGCCGGCACGCGCCTTGCGGCGGCGCTGCACGAGCGCACCAACGGCAACCCCTTCTTCATCGACGGGCTGCTGGCGCTGGCCGACGCGGGCGACGGCGGCGAGTTGACCGTCGAGCCGGGGCTGCCCAGCGGCGTGCGCGACGCCATCCGCCGGCGCCTGGCCCCGCTGTCCGCGGAGTCGCGCGAGGCGCTGGGCGCCGCCGCCGTCATCGGCATGGAGCCCGCGCTCGCCACGCTGGCGCTCGCCACCGAGATGAGCCCGGCCGCCGCGCTCGCCCTCCTGGAGGAGCCCCGGGCGCTGGGGCTCGTCGAGGAGCTGCGCCAGGCGCCCGAGCCGAGCTTCCGCTTCATCCACGCGCTCGTGCGCGAGACGATCTACGAGGACCTCCCCGCCGTCGACCGCGCCGAGCGCCACCGCGCCGTGGCGCAGGCGGTGGAGCGCCGCAGCGCCGGCGCCGCGACGCCGCCCCTGGCCGAGATCGCCCACCACTACGCGCTCGCGGTGCCCGTGGTGGGCTCCGAGCCGGCGCGCGACTACGCCGCCCGCGCCGCCGAGCAGGCGATGGCGCTCTCCGCCTGGGAGACGGCCGCCGGCCACCTCGAGGTCGCGCTGCGCATGCACGACCTCCTCGACCCCGACGACGAGCGCCGCTGCGACCTGCTGCTCGCGCTCGGGCGCGCGCGCACGCGCGGCGGCGACCTGCAGGCCGCCCACGGCACGCTGATCGAGACGATCGCGCTCGCCCGGCGCCTGCCGGCGGTCCGGCGCCTGGCGCTGGCGGCGATCGAGCTCGGCGCCGTCGGCCTGCCGCCCGGCGACGTCGACGAGGAGATCGTGGGCGTGCTCGAGGACGCGCTCGAGCGCCTCGACGAGCGCCCGACCGTGCTGCGCGGACGCGTGCTCGCGCGCCTGGCGGTCCAGCTCTACTGGGCCGCGACGGCCGACCGGCGCGAGGCCGTGGTCGCCGAGGCGCGCGCCATCGTGGCGGACGTCGAGGAGCCGGCGTCGGCGCTGGACATCCTCGCCCAGCTCCACCTCGCCACCAGCCAGCCCGAGACGCCCGAGCGCCTGGCCGCGCTCGACCGTCTCCTGGGGCTCGCCGCGCAGGTCGGCGACCCCGAGGCCGAGTCCCAGCTCCGCATCTGGCGGGTCGCCGCCTTCGTGCAGAGCGGCGACCTGCGCGCGGCCGCGGCCGACGTCGAGGCGTTCGCGCGCCTCAGCGAGCGGATGGCCCAGCCGCGGTGGGAGTGGTACGTGCCGCTGCTGCGCGGCGTCTTCGCGCTCATCGAGGGCCGCCTGCAGGACGCCGAGCGCCTGCGCAACGAGGCGGGCGAGATCGGGCTGGCCGTGCACGGCTCGATGGCGCCGCTGCTGCTCGGGGCGATGCTGGTCGCCACGCGCTGGACCGAACGCCAGCTCGGCGACGTGGTCGAGCCCGTGACCGCGCTGGCCGACGCCCACCCGTCCCAGCCGGCGTGGCGCTGCGTGCGCGTGGCCGCGCTCGTCGACGCCGGCCGCGACGCCGAGGCCCGCGCCGAGCTCGAGAGCCTCGTGACCGCCGACGGCCTGAACCTGCGCTTCGACACGACGTGGCTGTCGTCGTGCGCGCTGCTCGCCGACGCCGTCGCACGGCTGGGCGACGCCGACGCCAGCCGCGCGCTGTACCACGCGCTCGAGCCCCACGCCGACCTGAACGCGATGCTGCCCAGCGGCGCCTTCCTCGGCCCGGTCCGCCGCCACCTCGGCGTGCTCGCCACGGCGATGGGCAAGCCCGATCTCGCGCTCGAGCACCTCGCGGCGGCGCGGGTGCTGGCCGAGCGCAGCCGCATGCGGGCGATGCAGGCCTGGATCGGGCTCGATGAGGCGCAGGCGCTCGTCGCCCGCGGCGCCGACGGCGACCTCGCGCGCGCCCGCGCCGCGCTGGAGGCCGGACGCGACCTGGCCGGCGAACTGGAGATGGCGACCGTCGTCGCCCGCGCCGAGGAGGCCCTCGCGGCCCTGGCCCCCACGCCCGCCGAGCCCGCGCCGTCCGCGCTCTCCACCGCGGCCATGGGCCTGCTGCGCCGCGACGGCGACACGTGGACGGTGGCCGTGGGCGAGCGGCGCACGTCGGTGCGCCACAGCAAGGGCCTGGAGCAGCTCGCCGTGCTGCTCGAGCGCCCCGGCGTCGAGGTCCACGCCATCGACCTCGTCCACGGCGGGACGGCCGAGCGCGGCGCCGGCGACGCCGGGGGCGAGCTCAGCGTCCGCGCCGCGCCCGCCGCGGACCTCGGTCCCGCGCTCGACGCCGCCGCCAAGGCCGCCTACCGCGAGCGCGTGGAGGAGCTGCGGGCCGACATCGAGGAGGCCGAGGCGTTCAACGACCCCGAGCGCGCGTCGCGGGCGCGGGAGGAGCTCGACTTCATCGGCGCCGAGCTCGGGCGCGCCGTCGGCCTGGGCGGGCGCGATCGCCGCCAGGGCTCCGACGCCGAGCGCGCCCGCGTGAACGTCACGCGCTCGATCCGCTCGGTGCTCAAGCGGATCGCCGACCGCGACGCCGTGCTCGCCCAGGAGCTCATCGCCACCGTGCGCACCGGAACCTTCTGCGTCTACGAGCCCGATCCGCGGCGTCCGCTGACCTGGCGCGTGGAGCCGCGGTGAGCCAGTACGACGCGGTCGTCATCGGATCGGGCTTCGGGGGATCGGTCACCGCGCACCGGCTGGCGCGCAAGGGCTGGCGCGTGCTCGTCCTCGAGCGCGGACGCCCCTATCCGCCGGGTTCCTTCCCGCGCACGCCGCGTGCCGTCGGCCAGGGCTTCTGGGACCCGCCGACCGGCCGTTACGGGATGTTCGACGTGTGGTCGTTCACCGGCGTCAACGCGGTGGTCGCCAGCGGGCTCGGCGGCGGGTCGCTGATCTACGCCAACGTCCTGCTGCCCAAGCCACCGGAGACGTTCGTCCACGACGAGCACGAGGCGTGGCCGCTGCGCCGCGAGGACCTCGACCCCCACTACGACGCCGTCGGCGCGGTCCTGACGCCGGTCCCCTACCCGCCCGAGCACGTCGCCACGACGCCCAAGACGATGGCGATGCGCGAGGCCGCCGCGGCGCTCCGGCGCGAGTGGGAGTCCTCGCCACTGGCGATCACCTTCGCCGCGCCCGGCCAGCCGCCGCGCCTCGGCGACCCGCTGCCCGAGGACCCCGACAACATCCACCGCATGCGGCGCTTCGCCTGCCGCCTGTGCGGCGAGTGCGACCTCGGCTGCAACTTCGGCTCCAAGAACACGCTCGACCACACCTACCTCAGCCGCGCCGCCGCCGACGGCGCCGAGATCCGCACGCTGTGCGAGGCGACGGAGCTGGCTCGCGACGGCGACGAGTGGCGGGTCACCTACCGCCAGCACCTCGCCGCGCGCGACGGCGTCGATCCGCGGCTGCTCGACCCCGAGGAGGAGGCGCAGCGCACGGTCACGACCCGCCACGTCGTCGTGTCCGCCGGCACGGTCGGCACCAACCACTTGCTGCTGAGCAACCGGGCGTCGCTCGGGCGTCTCCCGCGCCTGGGCGAGCGGTTCTCGACCAACGGCGACCTGCTGACGTTCGCGTGGAGGACGCGCGAGCGCGACCCGGACGCGACCGGCCAGCGCCCGTGGCGCTTCCTCGACATGGCGCGCGGCCCGGTCATCACCGGGAGCATCCGCTGGGACGACGCCGACTCGCCGACCGGGCGCATGTTCCAGGTGCAGGACGCCGGCGTCCCGGCGCTGGGCCAGTGGCTGTTCCACGCGTTCGAGGTGCCCGAGGACGTCTGGAAGGCGCGCCGCGAGGTCGTGCGCCGGGTGTGGGACCGGCTGCGGGGCCGGCGCGACACGCGCATCGGCGGCGAGCTGGGCGGCCTGTTCGGCCCGGGCTACGCGTCCGGCGCGATGCTGCCGCTGCTGGGGATGGGCCGCGACCTGCCCGGCGGCACCTTCAGCCTGCAGGGCGACGAGCTCGAGCTGAGCTGGAGCGAGGCCGAGTCGCAGGCGCAGTTCGACGCGATCGCCGACGAGTCCCAGCGGATCGCGAGCGAGCTCGGGGGCGAGTTCCGCGACGTCCCCGCGGCCCACGTCATCACCGTCCACGCCCTGGGCGGGTGCGCGATGGCGAGCGATCCCGGCGCCGGCGTCGTCGACACCTGGGGCCGGGTCTTCGGCCATCCGGGCCTGCACGTCGCCGACGGCTCGGTCATGCCGGGCCCGGTGGGCCCGAACCCGAGCCTGACCATCGCCGCGCTCGCCGATCGCTTCGCCGACAAGATGATCGAGGAGGGACCGTGACCGCGCTGAGCTTCCGCGACCGCATGGACGGCTTCGTCTCCTTCGAGGAGACCGACTACAACCAGGCGTGGCTCGACGGTCGCAGCGCCGGGCGCCGCTGCTCGTTCGTCCTCGAGATCGCGATCTCCGACGTCGAGGGCTTCCTCGCCGACCGCGCCCACGCCGGGACGTGCACGGGCACGATCGGCTGCCCCGAGCTCGGCGGCGAGCTCGCCGTGGAGCGCGGCGTCTACAACATGTTCCTCGACGACGGCCGGCGGGAGGCGCGCATGCGCTACCGGCTGTTCGCCCGCGACCGCGACGGGCGCGAGCTCACGCTCAGCGGCTTCAAGGAGCTCGACGACGATCCCAACTTCGACGTCTGGACCGACACGACGACGCTGTTCGTGCGGCTGCTCTCCGGCCACGTGGACGAGGACGAGGAGCTGGCCGACCCCCACGGGATGGCCGCGCGCACGGTGGCCACCGGAGTGCTGCGCATCTCCTTCCGCGGCTTCATGGCGCTGCTGGGGTCGGTCCGGACCGAGGGCGGTACCGCCGGCCAGCGCGCCGACGCCGTCGCGCGCTTCGGGCGGCTGTTCGCCGGCGAGCTCTGGCGGGTCTACGGCGGCCGGCCCGGCAAGGAGGCGGTCGCCGGCGACCTGCCCGACTTCCCCGACCCCGACGAGCACGCCGACCGGCGCTGGCACGGCGAGCTCCCCGCGAGCTGGCACCAGACCGAGGAGCTGCCCGGCCTGTGGCGGCGGATCGTCGGCTTCACCGCCGGCGACGGCCTGCCGCTGACCCTGCACAACATCCGCGCGAGCCCGGGCGCCGAGCCCGAGCGCGGGCCGGTGCTGCTGCTGCACGGCACCGGCGTGCGGGCCAACCTGTTCTTCGGCGCGCCCGGCGGCGTGTCGTTCGTGGCGGCGCTGGTGCAGGCCGGCTACGACGTGTGGGCGTCCAACTGGCGCGCGTCGATCGACTTCCCGCCCCACC
>JAXDHQ010000130.1:0-4125 GCA_034664395.1 Solirubrobacteraceae bacterium
CGGGCCGGCCGAACAGCTCGCTCAGTGCGGGAGGAGGCGGCGCCTGCTCGTCGAGTGCGGCCAGGAACCGAGCGGCGGCGTCATCGTCGAGCACGATGCGCCCTCGGTCGCGCATCACCTCCTCGGCGCGGGCACGAGCGGACTGCCGCACGAACTCGCTGAGTGTCTGACCGAGCTCCGAGGCCGCCGCCTGGCCCCGCGCCTACACTGGCCCTGTGCCGGACGAGCGCTTCGAGGAGCATCTGCGCCATCCCGTCGGACGCGGCCACGTGCCGGCCGGCGCGCACGCCGGCGCCGCCGGTGGCGCGGCGTGCGGTGATCTCGTCACGGTCGCCGTCGCGGTGCGGGGCGACCGGGTCGCCGACGCCGGCTTCGACGCCGCCGGATGCGGCGCGGTCCAGGCCGCCGGGAGCGCCGCCGTCGCGCTCGTGCGCGGCGCACGCGTCCTCGACGCGGCGCGCGCCGGCACGCACGCGATCGCGGCCGAGCTGGGCGGGCTGAGCCCGGGCAAGCTCCACGCCGCCGAGCTCGCCTCCGACGCGCTGGCGCGGGCGCTCGGGGCGGCCGTCGCCGCCGATGGCGCCGGCGCCCGCGACGAGGGCCGGACGCTCGTGGCGATGAGCGGCGGCGTCGACTCCGCCGTCGCCGCGCTGCGCGCCGGCACGGACGCCGCGACCGTCACGCTCGAGCTCTGGCGCGACCCCGACAACGACGGCGAGCGCTCGTGCTGCTCGGCCAGCGCCGTGCGCACCGCCCGCGCGCTCGCCCACGACATGGGCCTGGCGCACTTCACGCTCGACCTGCGCGAGGCGTTCCGCGCCGGCGTGGTCGAGCCGTGGCTGGACGACCACGCCGCCGGCCTGACGCCGAACCCGTGCGTGCGCTGCAACGGCGCCGTGCGCCTCGACGCGATGCTCGACTTCGCCGACCGCATCGGCGCCGCGACGCTGACCACCGGCCACTACGCCCGCCGCACCGCCGACGGCCTGCTGCGCCTGGCCGCCGATCCCGCCAAGGACCAGGCCTACATGCTCGCCGGACTCCAGCGCCAGACGCTGGCGCGGCTGCGCTTCCCGCTCGGCGAGCTGACCAAGACCCAGGTGCGCGCCATCGCCGCCGAGCACGGGCTGCCCGTCGCGACCAAGCCCGACTCCCAGGACCTCTGCTTCCTGGCCGGCACCGGCCGCGCCGCCTTCCTCGCCCGCCACGGCGGCCTCGGCGACCGGCCGGGCGACGTCCTCGACGCCGGCGGGAACGTCCTGGGCCGCCACCGCGGCGCGCACCACTTCACCGTCGGCCAGCGCCGCGGCCTCGACCTCGGCGGCACCGCCGCGCCGCTCTACGTCATGGCCACCGACGCGGGCGCCAACACGGTGACCGTCGGGCCGCGCGCCGCGCTGGCCACGCGCACGGTCCGGGTGCGCGACGCCCGGCTGCACGCACCCGGCGCCGAGGTGCAGGCGGTCAAGCTGCGCTACCGCTCGCCCGCGGTGGCGTGCGAGCTGCGCGGCGACACGATCGCGCTCGCCGAGCCGGTCGACGGGGCCGCTCCCGGGCAGACCGCGGTCTTCCTGCGCGGCGACGCCGTGCTGGGATGCGCCACAATCGCTGGGTGACATCCGACGAGATCCGCGAGACGTTCCTGGGCTTCTTCGAGGCCCGCGGCCACAAGCGCCTGCCTTCCGCCTCGCTCGTGCCCGCCACGTTCGATCCGTCGGTGCTGCTCACCACCGCGGGGATGCACCCGCTCAAGCCGTACTTCCTCGGTCTCGAGCAGCCGCCGCACAACCGGCTGACGACGTGCCAGAAGTGCTTTCGCACCGTCGACATCGAGAACGTCGGCAACACGACGCGACACCTGACGTTCTTCGAGATGCTCGGCAACTTCTCGATCGGCGACTACTTCAAGCAGGGCGCGATCGAGTTCGCCCTGGAGCTGTCGCTGGAGGGCTTCGGCTTCAACCAGGACGACATCTGGATCACCGTGTTCGAGGGCGACCCCGAGCTCGGCCTCGGCCCCGACGAGGAGGCGATCGCGGCGTGGGAGTCGGTCGGCATCCCGCGCTCGCGGATCGTGCCGTGCCCGCGCTCGGAGAACTTCTGGCAGGCCGGCCCGACCGGGCCGTGCGGCCCGTGCAGCGAGCTCTACATCGACCGCGGCCTGGAGTGGGGCACCGAGGACGACCTCCCCGGCGGCGAGAACGAGCGCTTCCTGGAGTACTGGAACCTCGTCTTCATGCAGTACGACCAGGGGGTGGGTGGGGATGGTCGTCCCACCCTGACGCCGCTGCCGGCGAAGAACATCGACACCGGCCTCGGCCTCAACCGCATGGCCCTCATCCAGCAGGGCGTGCCGACGATCTTCGAGACCGACCAGTTCGCGCCGCTCATGTCGCTCGGGCGCGAGCTCGCCACCGCCGAGCCCGACGAGCGCGCGCTGCGGATCCTCGCCGACCACGCGCGCGGGACGACGTTCCTCATCGCCGACGGCGTCGTGCCGTCCAACGAGGAGCGCGGCTACGTCCTGCGCCGGCTCATGCGCCGCGCGCTGCAGCAGGGCCATCGCATCGGCATCGAGCACGGCTTCCTGCCCCAGTACGTCGACGTCGTGCTCGAGACGATGGGCGCCGCCTACCCCGAGCTCGTCCGCCGCCGCGAGACGATCCTCAAGTGGGCGCGGGCCGAGGAGGAGGGCTTCGGCCGCACGCTCGAGCAGGGCACCAAGCTGCTCGACGACCTCATGCGCGCGGGCGCGCTGTCGGGCGCCGACGCCTTCCGCCTGCACGACACCTACGGGTTCCCGATCGAGCTCACGCGCGAGATCGCGGCCGAGCGGGGCGTCCCGTTCGCCGGCGAGTCGCAGTTCGAGGAGCTCATGGACGCCCAGCGCGCCCGCTCGGCCGGCGCCGCCGGACGCGGGAAGGTCGGCGCGGGCGCCGAGGTCGTGCGCGCGGTCGCCCTCGAGCCCACCCAGTTCACCGGCTACGAGCACCTCGAGCAGCACACGACGGTCGCCGGCCTGCTCGAGCGCGACGGGCGGACCTTCGTCAAGCTCGCCGAGTCGCCGTTCTACGCCGAGGGCGGCGGGCAGATCTCCGACGCGGGCACGATCGCGTGCGAGGACGGCGACTGCCTGGCCCGCGTGACCGAGGTCGTGCGCTCCGGCGACGACCAGGTCCTCGTCGTCGAGGGGATCGAGGGCGCCCTGGAGCCGGGCGAGCGGGTGGTCGCGCGCGTCGACCGCGAGGCGCGCCACGCCACCGCCGCCAACCACACCGCGACCCACCTGCTGCACGCGGCGCTGCGCGCCCGCCTGGGCGAGCACGTCCACCAGGCCGGCTCCTACGTCGGCCCCGACAAGCTGCGCTTCGACTTCTCGCACACCCAGCGCCTGAGCGAGGCGGAGCGCCGCGACGTCGAGGACATGGTCAACGCGTGGATCCTGCGCAACGACCCGGTGCGGCCGCTGACGACGACGCTCGAGGAGGCCCAGCGCCTCGGCGCGATGGCGCTGTTCGGCGAGAAGTACGGCGACGTGGTGCGCATGGTCGAGATCGGCGACGGCACCTACTCGCGCGAGCTGTGCGGCGGAACGCACGTGCGCTCGACGGCCGAGATCGGCCTGCTGAAGATCGTCAGCGAGGGGTCCAGCGCGTCCAACGTGCGCCGCATCGAGGCGATCACCGGGCCCGAGGCCGTTCGGTTGCTGCGCCACCACGACGATCTGCTGCAGGCGTCGGCCGACGCGCTGCGCACCCAGCCCGAGCGCCTGCCGGAGGCGGTCGCGGCGCTGCGCTCCGATGCGCGGGCGGCGGCCAAGGCGGGCGCCGCGAGCGCCGGCCCCGATCCGGCGACGCTGGCGGCGGGGGCGGCGCAGGTCGACGGCGCGGTCGTCGTGGCCGAGGTCGTCGAGGCGCCGGACGCCAAGGCGCTCATGGACATCGCCGACCGGGTCAAGGGCCAGCTCGGCGACAGCGCCGCGATCGTCCTGGGCACGGCGGTCGACGGCCGCGTGCACCTCGTCGCGGCGGTGACGCCCGCGCTCGTGCAGCGCGGCGTGCGCGCCGGCGACGTGGTGAAGATCGCCGCGCAGGTGGCCGGCGGCGGCGGTGGCGGACGCGACAC
>JAXDHQ010000131.1:0-9744 GCA_034664395.1 Solirubrobacteraceae bacterium
CTCACCGGACGTGGGGCGCGCGGGCGAAGAGGCCGGCGAGCGTGCCGCTCCGCGGCTCGGCGGCGCCGCCGAGCGGCGGAAGGCCGAGGGCGTCCTCGATGGTGCGCAGCACGCCGTAGTGGTCGACGGGCTGACCGCTGCGCGCGTGGCGGCCGACGTCGGGACCCGCCACGATCGTCGCGATGCGCCCGCCGTGGGCGTCGGTGCAGCAGCCGGCGCTGGTGCTGCCCTCGTCCCAGGTCAGCACGAGGAAGCCGTGCGGTCCGAGCCCGCGCAGCAGCCGCGGGACGAGGCCGGACAGGAACTTGTCGCCCGTCCTGGCGCCGCAGTCGTGGGTGTCGTGGCAGAGGTTGGGCGCGATGAAGGCGTACGTCGGCAGCCTGCCCCGGCGCAGGTCGGAGGTGAGCTGGCCGAAGGGGACGACCCGGTTGCAGCGCGCCGGGTCGCCGGCGACGTCGTCGTAGTACAGGAACGGGTCGTGCTTCTTGGCGTAGCCCCCCGCGGTGGCGACCCGCGAGCACGCGGAGGGGAGGTCCTCCATGTACGCCTTCCACGACAGGTTGGCGCCCGCGAGCTGGTCGACGATGTTCGGCGCCGCGACCGAGCAGGCGGTGCAGTCGGAGGTGATCCCTTGCGTCGAGCCGCTCGTGAGCGCCAGGTAGTTGGGCAGCGAGGGATGGCGGATGGCGTAGCTGCTCGTGGCCAGCCCGTAGCGGCGCGCGAGGGCGTTGACGTATCGCCACGACGAGCGACCGATGACGGCGCCGGCCTCCTTGTTCTCCATCACGATCACCACGATGTGCGACGACGAGGACGTCGCCACGGCGGCGGCGGGGGCGGGCGCCGCCGGCGATGAGCTCGGCGCGGACCCGCCGCAGCCCGCGGCGACGACCGCTGCGAGCGCACAGGCCAGCGCGAACGGCCTACCGGGCATGGTCTGCGACCTCCTGAGAGCGTTGGTCGGGTGCGGCGGCGGTCGCCGGCAGCTCGACGACCACCGTCGAGCCGCGCATGGTCACGCTGCCGCCGTGGCGCTGGGCCGTCGCCCGCACGATCGCGAGGCCGAGGCCGGACCCCGGGCGCGCGAGGGCGCCGGGGGCCCGCCAGAAGCGCTCGAAGGCGTGCTCGACCTCGTCCGGCGCCAGGCCCGGGCCCTCGTCGCTGACCGCGAGCGACGCCGTCGCGCGCGCCAGCGAGAGCGACACGGTGACGGCGCCGCCGCGGGGACCGTGGACCTCGGCGTTGTCGATGAGGTTGTCGAGCGCCCGGCGCAGCCCGCCCGGGTCGCCGAGCACCGTCACCGCCACGCAGCTCCCGACGCGCACCGCGGGACGATCGGCCGCGGCCTCGGCGACGATCGAGTCGAGGCGCACCGGCTGATGCGGCGTCGGCCCGGTGCTCTCGCGCTCGAGGGCGAGGAGGTCGTCGACGAGCCGCTGCAGCCGCTCGGTGTCGAGCTGGAGGTCGGCCAGCACCTCGGGATTGACCCCGTGGCGCGCCACGAAGTCGACGTTGCCGGCCAGCGAGGTCAGCGGCGTGCGCAGCTCGTGGCTCGCGTCGGCGAGGAAGCGGCGTTCGCGCAGGCGGGCGGCGTCGAGCGCCGCGAGCATGCGGTTCAGGGTCCGCGCGAGATCGGCGACCTCGTCGCCGCCCGACGGATCCGGCAGGCGCCGCGTCGCGTCGCCCGTGCGCTCGATCTCCGCGGCGGCCGCCGACAGCCGCCCGAGCGGGCCCAGGCCGCGGCGCGTCAGCGCGGCGGCGCCGGCCGCGCCGAGCGCGGCGGCCAGCGCGCCCGAGAGCAGCAGGAGGAGGCCGAGGCGGTGCAGGGTCTGCTCGATGTCCGCGGTGCTGGAGGCGACGAGCACCGCGCCGCCGGCGGCGGCGCCCCCGCCGGCGGGCAGCGGCGCCGCGTAGAGCCGGAGCGGCTCGCCGTCGAGGCTGACGTCGGCGAATCCTCCGCGCCCCCGCGCGAGCGCCGCGTGGGCGACCGGCACGTCGGGCAGCAGCTTGGCGCCCAGCGTGAGCGAGCGGGCCACGAAGCGTCCGTGCCGGTCGAGCACCTCGACGGAGAGCTGGCGCCCGGCCACCGGCGCCTCGAGCGCGCCGGGCGCGGTGAGCAGCGCCGGCGCCGAGACGCTCAGGCGGGCGACGTCGACCGCTCGCCGGTGCAGGCTGCGGTCCAGCGACGTGCGGAGCTGGTGGGCGACGAGGAGCTGCGCGCTCACGCCCAGGCACCCGACGGCCACGACGACGGCCAGCGCGGCGGCGGCGGTGAGGCGGGCGTTGAGCGTGCGCGGCCTCATGTCCGCAGCATGAACCCCACGCCCCGCACCGTGTGGATGAGGGCGGGCTCCCCGAGCTTGCGTCGCAGGCGGGTGACGTAGCGGTCGACGACGTTGGGCATCGCGCCCTCGTGCCAGATCTCCTCGATCGCCCGCTCGCGGGAGACGACGGCGCGGGGGTTGCGCAGGAGCAGCTCGAGCAGCGCGCTCTCACGGGCCGTGAGCGACACCGGCCGGCCGCCGCGCTCGGCGGTCCGCGTGCTCAGGCGCAGGACGAGGTCGGCGAACGCGAGGCGGTCGCCCTCGTCGCGTCCGCGGCGACCGAGCGCGCGCAGCCGCGCCACGAGCTCCTCCATGGCGAACGGCTTGACGAGGTAGTCGTCGGCGCCCGCCTCCAGGCCGGCGACGCGATCGGCCACGGCGTCGCGCGCGGTGAGCATGAGGATCGAGCCCCTCAGCCCGCTTGCGCGCAGGCGCCGGCAGACCGCCAGGCCGTCGATGCCCGGCATGGTCACGTCGAGCACGACGAGGTCCGGCGCCGAGCGCTCGGCCGCGGCGAGCGCCGCCCCGCCGTCGGCGGCGGCCTCGACCTCGAACCCCTCGGCGGCGAGGCTGCGCGCGAGCATGCGCCGCACCGGCACGTCGTCATCGACCACGAGGACGCGCTCGGTCACCGCTCGCTCAGCCGCCGGCGACGTCCCGGCGCAGGAAGACGAGTGCGGCGGCGACGAGGGCCGGCACCCCGTAGAGCGAGCACACCCACGCCGCGCGCCCGATCGGCTCCCAGTCCACGGGCTGGCGCAGCAGGCCCTGCCACGCCTGGAACTGCGTGCTCAGCAGGTAGGGCTGCAGCGCGCCGAGCCCCGGGAGGATCCCGACGAGCTGCAGCAGCAGCGAGGTCATGAGCGTGCCGACCACGGCGGCGGCGCTGTTGCGGAACACGGTCGAGTACAGCAGGCCGATCGCGGCGATGGCCAGGATCGGCATGAGGTACACGAGCAGGCTGGAGCCGATGAGCACGAGCGCCCTGGGCACCGCGACCGGCGTGCCCGACAGCGTCGGGAGCGGGTGCAGGCCCGACGCGAGGGCGCCCGCGACGACGGCGACGACGCCGGTCAGCGCGATGGCGGCGACCGCGTAGGTCATCGTCGCCAGCGCCTTGGCGACGAAGACCTGCCCGCGCTGGACCGAGCGCGTGAGGATCGTCTTCAGCGTGCCGTTGTGGTCCTCGGACGCCACGATGTCGCCGGCGACCAGCGCCGTGATGAGCGGGAACATCCAGATCGACCCGAAGAGCAGCAGCACGAGCGGGATCGCCAGGCCGGTCTCGTGGATGTAGCGCCCGAAGGCGACGTCGTTGGGCTGCCCATTCTGGGTCGCGACCGCCACCGCGAAGATGACGGGGACGATGGCGGCGGCGCCGAGCCCGAGGTACGTGCGCTTCTGGAAGCGCAGCTTGCGCAGCTCCCAGCGGTAGACGGCGAGGACGCCGGGCATCACGCGGCCTCCTCGACGATCGCCGCGATCCCGGGCCGCGGCGCGGCGCCGTTGGACCCCTCGCCCTCGGTGAGGGCGAAGAACAGCTCCTCGAGCGTCGCCCGGTTCGGCGCGAGCTCGAGGACGAGGGCTCCCGCCTCGGCCAGCGCCAGCGACAGCTCGCCCACCGCGCGCTCGGTCTGGGCGCGGAAGGTGAGGCCGCCGGCGGCTCCGGGCCCGACCTCGTCGATGCCGGGCTGCGCCGCGCAGACGTCGCGGGCGCGCTCGTCGTCGGTCGTGCGCAGCACGTAGACGATCCCGGCGGCGCGGCGAAGCTCCTCGAGCGTGCCCTCGTAGACCATGCGCCCGCGCTGGACGATCGCGACGCGGTTGCACAGCTCCTCGACCTCGGCCAGCAGGTGGCTGGAGAGCAGGACGGTCATCCCGCTGTCGGCGAGGCGGCGGACGAGCAGGCGCATGTCGCGCATGCCGGCCGGATCGAGTCCGGTCGCGGGCTCGTCGAGGAGCAGGAGGCGCGGGCGCCGCAGGAGCGCCGCAGCGATGCCCAGGCGCTGGCCCATGCCGTGGGAGTAGGCGCCCACCCGGTCCTTGGCGCGGTCGCTCAGCTCGACGACGTCGAGGACCTCGTCGACGCGGTCGGCCGCGCCGTCGCCGTCGAGCGCCGCGCACAGCTCGAGGTTGCGGCGGCCGCTGAGGTACGGGTAGAAGCGCGGCGACTCCACGAACCCCGCGACGCCCGCGAGCGCCTGCACCCCCGCCTGGGGGTCGCGCCCGAACAGGCGGACCGTCCCCTCCGTGGGCCGGATGAGCCCGAGCATCATCCGCAGCGTCGTGGTCTTGCCGGCGCCGTTGGGACCGAGGTAGCCGAACACGTCGCCGGGAAGGACCGTGAGGTCGACCCCGTCGACGGCCACGAGGTCGCCGTAGCGCTTGACCAGCCCGCGGACCTCGATGGGTGGCGTGTCGGCCATGGGTCAGAGCGCCCGCGCCGCCGCCTCGGCCGCGGCGGGCGGCACCGAGCCGACGATCGTGTAGGCGATGCCCCCGCGCTCGAAGCGCACGACGGTGCCCAGCGCGGTGTCGAGCTCCTCGCCGGAGACCCCGTTGATCGAGATCCGCGGCAGCGAGACGCCGCCGTGGTCGCCACGGGGGGTCGGCTGGGCCTGGGATCGGGGCTGCGCCGGGCTCTCCAGGACCGCGATGCCGCCGAGCCCCTGGCCGTAGGTCACGAGCGCCCCGGGGGTGCCTCCGATGTCGACGAGCCGGACCTCCTTGCGCGGGAGGCCGACGAGCTGGTCGGGGGCGACCACGCCGAACGAGACCTTGCCCTGGACCGCGGACAGCCCGGTGACGGGCGGCCCGTCGGGGCCCGTGGCGGCCGGCGGGCTGAGATCGACGACCTTGGCGCCGGCGGGATCGGGGAGGGTGAGGTCGGCGGCCGCGACCTTGCCGAAGGAGATCTTGGTGGCCTGGAGCTCGAGCACCGGCGTGGCGCTGTCGCTGGAGTAGACCGCGGCGCGCAGCGGCACGCCGTGCTCGGCGTCCCACGCGACCTCGACGCCGCCGAGCAGGCCGCCGTCGTGGCTCGGCGACATGCGCACGGTGTACGCCGGCTGGCCCGCGACGTCGCCGGGTCGCGCGCCCGAGACGTCAGCGTGGGCCGCCAGCTTGGTGAGCGCGTCCTGGATGCGGGCCAACGACGGCACGGGCCCGGCGGGGTGGCGCTTGGGCAGCGTCGCGCGGTAGACCGTGTTCGAGCCGCTGTCGATGACGGAGAGCCGGTCGCCGTCGACGACGACCTGCACGTCGCCGGCGCCGCCGCGGGCGTCGGACGCCTGCAGCTCGAGGCGCAGGCGGTCGCCGGCCGCCCACAGTCGTCCCGTGGCGCCGGTGAGGAGGGGGTCGCTGCCCTGCAGGCTGGCGGCGTCGATCAGGTGGTTGGTGAACGCGATGCGCGCCGTCACGCCCTCCACGGGCGGCGCGGCGAGCGCGTCGTGCAGCGCCTGTGCGAGCGGCTTGGCCGGCGGTGTCGTTCCCGTGCCGCCCGCGGCCATCGCGATGGCCGCGGCGCCGGCGCCGGCGACGAGGATCGCGGCGCAGAGGGCGAGCAGACGGCGGGTCGAGATGCGGCGCAGATAGGACATGGGGGCCTCCTGTTCTCTTACGGCGTACGCCGCAGGGTAGGTGGGCTCTCTGAAAGATCCCTGACGCCGGGCCGCGGGGCGCCGCCACGCCCGCGGGCGTGGCCGCACGCCGGCGGTGGTCTACCTAGGGTGAGGCGATGGACACCGGCATCGGCTACTTCTCCGCGCACGACGCGATGAACCCCGGAGCGCTCGCCCGCCTGGTCGAGGACCACGGGCACGCGGCGCTCTACTTCCCCGAGCACACCCACATCCCGGCCAGCCGGGACAGCCCGTTTCCCGGCGGCGGCGAGCTGCCCCGGAGGTACGCGCACACCTACGACCTGTTCGTCGCGCTGACCGCGGCGGCGGCGGCCACGTCGCATCTGCGGATCGGCAGCGGGATCTGCCTGATCATCCAGCGCGACCCGATCATCACCGCCAAGGAGGTCGCCAGCATCGACCACCTCAGCGGCGGCCGCTTCGAGTTCGGCGTCGGCGCGGGGTGGAACCGCGAGGAGATGGCCAACCACGGCACCGATCCGCGGGTGCGGATGGAGGTCATGCGCGAGCGCGTCGAGGCGATCAAGGCGATCTGGACCTCCGACGAGGCCAGCTACCACGGCGAGCACGTGTCGTTCGACCGCATCTGGTCGTGGCCCAAGCCGGCGCAATGGCCGCATCCGCCGGTGCTGGTGGGGGGCACCGGCGCGACGGTGTTCGACCGCGTGCTCGAGTTCGGCGACGTGTGGTTCCCGAACTGGGCACCCGAGGGCGTGCTCGACCGGATCCCCGAGCTCAGGCGCCGCGCGGAGGAGGCCGGGCGCTCGATCCCCGTGCAGCTCAT
This sequence comes from Solirubrobacteraceae bacterium, assembly GCA_034664395.1. Taxonomy (GTDB): domain Bacteria; phylum Actinomycetota; class Thermoleophilia; order Solirubrobacterales; family Solirubrobacteraceae; genus JAOPZW01. The sequence continues at coordinate 6,750 of JAXDHQ010000131.1, forward strand.
GGGCGTGCCGGCGGACGCGCGCGAGCTCGAGCGCTGCGAGCAGGCGGGCATCACGCGCGGGGTGTTCTGGGTGCCGTCGGCCAATCGCGCGGTGGTCGAGCGCGCGCTCGAGCGCTTCGAGGCGGCGGTCGCCGAGCTGCACGGGTCGTGACCGCCGACGAGGCCCGCGGGCGCTTCGCCGCCGCGCGCGTGGCGCGGCTGGCGACCGCCGGCGCCGACGGCCGGCCCCACGTGGTGCCGGTCGTCTTCGCGCTGGCGGGCGACACGGCGTACCACGCCGTCGACCACAAGCCCAAGCGCACGCGGGCGCTGCGCCGCCTGGCCAACATCGCCGCGAACCCGCGCGTCAGCCTGCTGGCCGACGAGTACGACGACGCCGACTGGGAGCGGCTCTGGTGGGTGCGCGCGGACGGCAGCGCGCGGATCCTGGAGGCCGAGCGCGACGAGGCGCTGCGGGCCATCGACCTCCTGGCGGAGCGCTATGCGCAGTACCGCGCGCATCGTCCTGCGGGCCCCGTCGTCGCCGTCGACGTCGACCACTGGTCGGGCTGGGGCGGCGCGACGGCCTGAGGCCCCTGCTCGCGAGCGCCCGGGGGCGCCCGCTCGCTGGGTCGTCGTCGGTGCGGGGGTCGGTCCTACTTCTTCTTGGTCGTGGTCTTGGCCTTGGTGTGGAGCTTGATGCAGTGGGTCATGGCGCCGGTGTGCTTGGTGCCCGTGCCGTACTTGGCCTTGAACTTCTTGGCGCCCATCTTCTTGTCCAGCGCGGTGCAGGTCGCCTTCGCGCTCTTCTTCTTCGCACCGGGATGCGCCGAGGCGAGCGCCGCCGCCGGCGTCAGCGCGAGCGCCACGGTGGTGGCCACGGCAGCCACCTTGCTCGTGTTGACCATGGTGTCCTCCTTCGTCGAGTGGGACCCATCGCCCCACATTGGCCGGCAGGCTGTCGTTCGGCACTGAGGAGTCGCTAACCGATCCGTTGTCGTTCGGTTGCCATGCCGTTGGCGGCGTGGTTCGCTCGCGGCCGGCGGCGAGAGCACGCTCGCGATCGTGCTGCTCGTACGCATCCGGCTGCGGCGATTACCCATGTGCCGGCCCGGCGGCCGGCCTACCTTTGACACCATGGTGAGGCCCAAGGTGACAGCGAACACGCAGCTGCCCACCGCGCACCCGGGCGCTCCCACGAAGGCCGCTCCGGCGCCTGGCCGCTGACCTGGCGCGCAAGGCTCAGCCTCCGTGGGATGGTTCCCGGGCGACGCGGCGTCGTTGACGACATGCGCCTCGATCCACCCAGCACCGGCGACGTCGATGCACCGGACCCGCCGGACGATCCGCCCACGCGCTCGCCGGCGCGTCGCCGCCTGCCGGCGCTGATACCGCTCGTGGTGATCGCGCTGGTGCTCGGCGGCGTCACGGCGCTGCTCACCGGCAAGGGGTCCAACAAGCCGAAGCTCCCGTCGAACGTCTCGAGCACGACCCAGCCCGACTACGCGGGGGCCGTCGCCGAGCCGACGAAGGCCGCGCCGCCGATCCGGCTGCGCGACTCGCTGGGCCGGCCGTTCGACCTCACCAGCGACCGCGGCCACGTGGTCCTGGTCACCTTCCTCTACGTCCACTGCCCCGACATCTGCCCGCTCATCGCGGCCAACCTGCGCAACACCCGCGCGAAGCTCGGGCCGCTGGCCAAGCGCGTGCGGATCGTGGCCGTCTCCGTCGATCCGCGCGGCGACACGCCCAAGACGGTGGCGGCCTTCCTCGAGGGCCACGGCATGACCGGCGCCATGCGCTACCTGCTGGGCAGCGCCGGGCAGCTCGGGCGCGTCTGGCAGGCCTGGAACGTCGGCTCGCAGCGCGACACCGCCGACCCCAACGCCGTCGCCCACTCGGCGCTCGTCTACGGCGTCTCCGCCAAGGGCATGCTCACGACGCTCTACCCGGCGAACTTCAAGCCGGCCGACATCGTCCACGACGTGCCGAAGCTCCTGGCGAGCTAGCGCCGCCGGGCGCCCGCGGCGGCCCCCCGTGGGGAGGGGCCGCCGCAGGGCTCCTTCAGGCGGCAGCGCGCCCGCGGGTCCCCGTGCCGCGCGCGGCGACCAGGGCGCCGCCGCCGAGCGCGAGGGCGAGCAGGCCGACGATCAGGGCGGCGATCGACAGGCCGCTGCTCGAGGACTTCTTCTGGACGACCGTCGTCGTCTTGGCGGCAGCCGGCGGCGTCGCCGAGGTGCTGCCGGCGCCGCTCGCGGGCAGCGGCCCGGGGCCCGCTTCGGCGCCGGCGACGTCCTCCAGGACGCCGCCCTTGGCCGTCACGTCGACCCAGGGCGCCGGCTGGTCGGCGGTCTGGGCGCCGATCCAGCGGGCGACCTTGCCGTTGCTGTACGTCTGCACGGTCTTGAACGTGAGCTGCTGCCCGGCTCGCCCGGGCACGACGAACAGCATCGGGAAGTCGGCGAAGTGCCCGGGGGTGATGCCGCCGCCGGAGCGCGCGGTCAGGATGAGCTGGCTCACCTGGGTGGTGACGGGCCCGTCGTCGGTCTGCACCGGCTTGGCGAGCTTGGTCGTGAGGACCTTCGAGGTCCAGCCCGGGGGCGGCTGCGTCGAGACGTCGAGGAACCCGGCGGGGAGCTCGATCTGGATCTTGGTCGTGTTCGCGTTGTCCATCTCGTTGGGCACGCGGAGGTCGACGGTGGCGTTGGCGCCCACCGGGAGGACGTTGGGATGCAGGCTCACATGGGCCTGGGCGGCTGCCGGGACGACGAGGAGCGCGGCCCCGATCAGCGCGATGACGGCACGTCGCATGAGTTGTCCTTTCCTGTGCGTCGGTGCGGCCGAGTCGGTCATCGCACCGGGACCTTGATGGTCTTGGTGTATTGGTCGAAGTCGCTGATGCGGTCGGTGACGGTGAGCTTCCAGTCGCCGCCGGGGAGGAGTTGGAGGGTGTCGGCGATGTAGTGGCCGGGGCCGGCCTTGCGGATCGTGGCCGGGAGCGGGCCGATGTGCTTGG
>JAXDHQ010000132.1:0-5629 GCA_034664395.1 Solirubrobacteraceae bacterium
GGCGTCGGCGGCGCCGGCGTCAACGCCGTCAACCGCATGGTCGAGGCCCAGGTCGAGGGCGTCGAGTTCCTCGCCATCAACACCGACCTGCAGTCGCTGCAGCAGTCGACCGCCGACGTCACGCTCCACATCGGGCCCGACGTCACCCGCGGGCTCGGCGCCGGGTCCAATCCCGACCTCGGCCGCTCGGCGGCGATGGACGACTACGACCGCATCAAGGCGCTGCTCAAGGGCTCGGACATGATCTTCATCGCCGCCGGAGCCGGCGGCGGGACGGGCACCGGGGCCGCGCCGATCGTCGCGCGGATCTCGCGTGAGGTCGGCGCGCTCACGGTCGGCATCGTCACCAAGCCGTTCGGGTTCGAGGGCAACCGCCGCGCGTCGGCGGCCGAGATGGGCATCCAGGCGCTGGGCGAGGAGGTCGACACGCTCATCGTCGTGCCCAACAACCGGCTGCTCACCGTGCTCGACAAGCAGACGTCGATGGTCGACGCCTTCCGCGTCGCCGACGACGTCCTGCGCCAGGGCGTGCAGGGCGTCAGCGACCTCGTCACCCTGCCCGGGCTCATCAACCTCGACTACGCCGACGTGCGCACGATCATGTGCGACGCCGGCAACGCGCTGCTGGGGATCGGCATGGGCACCGGCGAGGACCGCGCGGTGCAGGCCGCCGCGGCCGCGATCGAGTCCCCGCTGCTGGAGACCTCGATGGAGGGCGCGCGCAAGATCCTGCTCTCGATCACCGGCGGGCCCGACCTGTCGCTGTGGGAGATCAACGAGGCGGCCAAGGCGGTCAGCGAGGCCGCCCACGCCGACGCCAACATCATCTTCGGCGCCATGGTCGACGAGAAGCTGGGCTCGGAGGTGTGGGTCACGGTCGTGGCGACCGGCTACACCGAGGGCCGCATCCGCTCGCCGCGCCGCGACTTCGAGGAGCCCCGCGGCGAGGTTCGCGTCGAGCGCCGCTCGCGGCCCTCGTCGACGCGCCAGACCGGGCTGGGCGTGCACGAGCTCGACGTCCCGGAGTTCCTCCCCCGCCGCTAGCGGCCCTCGCCGCGCGACCGCCGCGCTTGTGGAGCTTTGCTGCTGCCCTACCGCCACTGAGGTGGCCGGGCGCCCGACAGCCGCTGATCTGCGCACGGTTCGTCTTCCGTCCGGGGAGCCGATCCCAGTCTTGGGCCAGGGCACGTGGCACATGGCCGAGGACCCGCGGCGGCGGGCGAGCGAGATCGCGGCGCTGCGGACCGGCCTGGACCTCGGCCTCACGCTCGTCGACACCGCGGAGATGTACGCCAGCGGCGGCGCCGAGATGCTCGTGGCCGAGGCGATCCCCGGGCGCCGCGACGAGGTCTTCCTGGTCAGCAAGGTCCTGCCCTACCACGCGACCCGGGAGGGCACGATCAGCGCCTGCGAGGCGAGCCTGCGCCGCCTGCGCACCGACCGCCTCGACCTGTACCTGCTGCACTGGCGCGGCGCCGTCCCGCTGGCCGAGACCGTCGAGGCCTTCGGCGAGCTGCAGCGCGCGGGCGCGATCCGCCACTGGGGCGTGAGCAACTTCGACGCGGCCGACCTGCGGGAGCTGGGCGGCGTCCCCGGCGGCGACGCGGTCGCCACCGACCAGGTCCTCTACAACCTCGCGCGCCGGGGCATCGAGTACGACCTGCTGCCGGCGTGCCAGGCGAGCGGGCTGCCGATCATGGCCTACTCGCCGATCGAGCAGGGGCGGCTGCTGCGCCATCCCGTCCTCGCCGACGTGGCCGCGCTGCACGGCGCCACGCCCGCGCAGGTCGCCCTGGCGTGGGTCCTGCGCCAGGACGGGGTCAACGCGATCCCGCGCGCCGGCAGCGCGGCGCACGTGGCCGAGAACCGCGCCGCGGCCGACCTGCACCTCACCGACGAGGACCTCGCCGCGCTGGATCGCGCGTTCCCGCCGCCAGCCGGACCGCGCCCGCTCGAGATGCTCTGACAGCATCCGCGCGGGTGAGCGAGCGCTACGACGTGCCGCCGGCGCGCCTGGCGCGCTGGCTCGAGCGATGGGCGGCCGCCCACGGGCCGCCCGAGTCGACGCGCGTGGGCGAGCGCGAGGTCGTCTTCCTCGGCGCCGACGGCGCCGTCGCCACGTGCGAGCCGCCGTTCGGACCGCTCGACGTCGCGGCGCGCGGCGAGCGCCCCGGCTTCGATCCCGCGGCGCTGCTCGAGCACGTGGCCCGCGAGCGCACGGTCGGCGTCGTGCTCGTGCGCCTCGGCGGGCACGCCGCCGGCGTGTTCGAGGGCTCCCGCCTGGTCGAGTCGAAGGTCGCGCGGCGCCTGGTGCACGGCCGCCACCGCAAGGGCGGGTCGAGCTCGGGGCGCTTCGCGCGCCGCCGCGAGGGCGAGGCGCGCGCGGCGCTGGAAGCGGCGGCCGACGTGGCGGCGCGCGTGCTGCTGCCCTGGGTCGGCCGCCTCGACGCCGTCGTCCTGGGCGGCGACCGGCGCGCGCTCGCGACCGTGATGGAGGACCCGCGCCTCGAGCCGCTGCGCGCCCTGGCGGTCGAGCGCGTCATCGACGTGCCCGACCCGCGCCTGAACGTCCTGCACGCCGCGCCCGAGCGCTTCCTGGGCACCGTCGTGCGGACCTCTGGGAGGATCACCGGGTGAGCGACGGGGGCATGGTGGCCGCGGGGCACCGGCTGACCGCCCGGGCGGGCGCGGAGATCCTGAGGGCGGGCGGCAACGCCGTCGACGCCGCCGTCGGCGCGGTCCTGGCCTCGTGGGTCGCCGAGCCGCTGCTCACCGGACCGGGCGCCGGCGGCTACATGATCGTGGCCGGCGCCGGCGAGGAGCCGACGCTCCTGGACTTCTTCGTCGAGGTGCCCGGCCGCGGCGCCGACCCGTCCCGGCGCGCCGACCTCGTGCCCGCCGAGGTGTCGTTCGGCGACGCCGTGCAGGTGTTCCACTGCGGCGCCGCGTCGTGCGGCGCCTACGGCGCGCCCGCGGGGCTGTCGGCGGCGCTGGAGCGGTGGGGCTCGGTCGACGCCGCCGCGCTGGCCGCGCCCGCCGCGGCGCTGGCGCGCGAGGGCGTCGCGCTCAACGCCGAGCAGGCCTACATCTTCGAGATCCTCGAGCCGATCCTCCTCAGCACGCCGCAGGCGCGGGCCGAGTTCGCGCCGGAGGGCCGCGTGCTGCGCGAGGGCGACAGCTTCCGCTCGCTCGAGTTGGCGCTGACGATCGAGCGCTTCGGCGCCGAGGGCGCCGCGCCGTTCTACACGGGCGATCTCGCCGACGCGGTGGTCGACTGGCTCGAGCCCTGCGGCGGCCAGCTCACCCGAGCCGACCTCGCCGCCTACGAGGCGATCGCGCGCGACCCGGTGCGCGCCAGCTACCGCGGGCGCGAGGTGCTGACCAACCCGCCGCCGTCGGCCGGCGGCATCCTGCTGGCGCTGGCGCTGACGCTCCTGGACCGCCGCTCGGACGGGCCGCCGGCGGTCGTGGAGATGGTCGACGCGATGGAGGAGGTGCAGGAGCTGCGCACGCCCGCGTTCCTCGGGGGCCTGCCCGAGGTGGGCTTCGCCGACCGCTTCATGGCCGCTCACCTCGGCTCGACCACGCACATCTCCGTCCTGGACCGCGACGGGCGGGCGTGCTCGGTGACGTGCACCAACGGCGAGGGCTCGGGCGTGGTGGTGCCGGGCACCGGCATCCACGTCAACAACGTGATGGGGGAGCAGGACCTCAACCCGTTGGGCTTCTTCACCTACCCGCCGGGGCGCCGGCTGCCGTCGATGATGGCCCCGACCGTCGTCCTCGGTCCCGACGGCGAGGTCGAGCTGGCGCTGGGCAGCGCCGGCTCCAACCGCATCCGCTCGGCGATCCTGCAGGTCATCCTCGGGGTCGTCGACCACGGCCTCGGGGCGAGCGAGGCGGTGCTCGCACCGCGGCTGCACTTCGAGGACGGCCTCGTCTACGCCGAGCCCGGGGTCGACGTGGCGGCGCTGCGCGCCGCCGGCCGCCAGCTCGTCGCCTTCCGCGCCCGCAACCTGTTCTTCGGCGGCGTGCAGGCCGTCCAGCGCGACCTGCGCACCGGGGCGCTGTCGGGCGCGGGCGACCCGCGGCGCGGCGGAGCGGCGGTCGCGGCGTGAGGCGCCGCGCGACGACGCTCGCCGTGCTGGCGGCGCTGGCGACCGCGGCGGCGGGCTGCGGCGGCGTGGCGCCCGACCTGTTCGTCGTCACCCGCGCCGGCGACGTGCCCGGCGGACGGCTGACCCTCCGCATCACCGACGACGGGCGCGCCTCGTGCAACGGGGGGGCGCTGGTCGACATCACCAGCGCCCAGCTCATCACCGCGCGCGAGAGCCAGCGCGACCTGATCGCGCCGGCCAAGGCCGGGATGCGCCTGGCCGCCGGGCCGCAGTCGGTGATGTCCTACCGGGTCCGCAGCGACGACGGGACCGTGGCGTGGAGCGACGACTCGCGCGGGCAGCCGCTCGTCCTCTTCCGCCTGGCCAAGCTCACGCGCGACGTCGCGCGCGGGCCGTGCCACCTGGCGCGGTAGCCGGCCAGGCGACGGCCGCCGGGCGTCCGTCGCACGACACCCTCTCGTTCGGTCCCGGGGTGCGGGGGTAGGAGCAGGAGAGAGCGAGCGCCTCGAGCCTCCCACGGGCTTCGGGCGCGCTCAGGCCAACCACCCAACGACGGAGGTCAGCATGGCTGACAACCGAGGTGTCGCGTACCGGGGCAAGGGCGAGGTCGAGATCGAGCCCATCGACTTCCCTGATCTCGTGCTCAAGGACGGTCCTGGAGTCCACCCCGACAACGTCGGGCGCCGTTGCGACCACGGGGTGATCCTCAGGATCGTCTCGACCAACATCTGCGGCTCCGACCAGCACATGGTCCGCGGCCGCACGACCGCCCCCGAGGGCCTCATCCTCGGGCACGAGATCACCGGCGAGGTCATCGAGTGCGGCCGCGACGTCGAGTTCATCAAGGAGGGCGACCTGGTCTCGGTGCCCTTCAACATCGCCTGCGGGCGCTGTCGCAACTGCAAGGAGCAGCAGACCGGCATCTGCCTGAACACCAACCCAGAGCGCCCGGGCTCGGCCTATGGCTACGTCGACATGGGCGGCTGGGTCGGCGGCCAGGCGGAGTACGTCATGGTCCCCTACGCCGATTGGAACCTCCTCAAGTTCCCCGACAAGGAACAGGCGATGGAGAAGATCCTCGACCTGACGATGCTGTCGGACATCTTCCCGACCGGGTACCACGGCGCCATCACGGCGGGCGTGCGCTCGGGCTCGACGGTGTACATCGCCGGTGCCGGGCCGGTGGGCCTCGCGGCGGCGCACTCCGCGCAGTTCCTCGGCGCGGCGGTGGTCATCGTCGGTGACCTGATCCCCGAGCGCCTGGAGCAGGCGCGCTCGTTCGGGTGCGAGACGGTCGACGTGTCCAAGGGCGATCCCGGCGAGCAGATCGAGCAGATCCTCGGCGTGCCGGAGGTCGACGCCGGCGTCGATGCCGTCGGCTTCGAGGCGCACGGTCACGGCGGCGACGCCGACCACGAGGCGCCGGCCACCGTCCTGAACTCGCTGATGGAGATCACGCGCGCGGGCGGGAAGCTCGGCATCCCGGGGCTGTACGTCACCGGCGATCCGGG
>JAXDHQ010000133.1:0-2650 GCA_034664395.1 Solirubrobacteraceae bacterium
CCACGTCCGGTGAGGCGGCGGCCGCGGCCGCGGCCGACCCGCGCCGCGCTCGTCGCGGCGGCCGCCGTCGCCAGCGCCTGTGGCGCGACCCATCCGACGGTGCGGTCGCGCCCGAGCGGCGCCGGCCGCGCCGTGGTGACGATCGACGCCGCGGCGCCCGGCCGAGCGGTCCCGCGGTCGTTCCTCGGCCTGTCGATCGAGTGGGACAGCGTCGAGGCCTACGCCGGTCCGCCCGGGCGGCGCAACGCCGCGCTGCGGGCGCTCCTCGCGCCGCTGGTGCGCGAGGCCGGTCCGCTGGCCCTGCGCGTGGGCGGCGACACCGCCGACCAGGCCTGGTGGAACCCGACCGGCCGCCGGCGGCCGGCCACCGTCCTGCAGGACGTCACGCCGGCGACGCTCGACGCCGTCGCGTGGCTGGCCCGCGGCCTGCGCGGCCCGGTGACGCTCGACCTCGACCTGGCCCTCGCGGATCCGGGCAACGCGCTGGCCCTGGCCCGAGCCGCGCGCCGCCGCCTCCCCCCGGGGTCGCTCGACACGCTGGAGATCGGCAACGAGCCCGACCTCTACACGAGCGCGCGCACCTTCCACGTGCCGGGCCACACCCACCGGCGCCTGCGCAAGCGCACGGGCTACGGACCCGCGGCGTACGGACGCGACGTGGCGCCGTACCTCGGCACGCTCTCCCGCGGCCTGCCCGCTGCGCCGCGCCTGGCCGTCGCCGGCTTCGCCGGGCCGGCGTGGTGGAGCTCGCTCCCCGCGCTGCTGGACTCCTGGCGCGGGCAGGCGGGCGCGCTCAGCGGCCACCTCTACGCGCTGCCGCGGTGCGGCGGCCCCACGCCCTCCGCGGCGTGGCTGCTGTCGGCCGCGGCCTCGCGCGGGCGAGCGGCCACGCTGGGCCCGCTCGCCGCCATCGCGCGCCGGCGCGGACTGCCGATGCGCGTCACCGAGCTGAACTCCGCCGCCTGCGGCGGGCGGCCGGGCCTGAGCGACTCGTTCGGCGCGGCGCTGTGGCTGACCGACACGCTCTTCGCGCTGGCGTCCGAGGGCGCCGACCAGGCCGACGTGCACACCTGGGACCACGCGCGCTACGCGCCGTTCGCCGTGGCCGGCACGAGCGCGCGCGCCCGCCCGCCGCTGATCGGGATGGTCGCGTTCGCGCGCGCCGCCCCGCCCGCGAGCCGCCTGGTCGCCGTCGGCGTCCGCGGCCCGCTGCGCGCGTGGGCGACGGTCGATCAGAGGCGAGCGGTGCGGATCGTCCTCATCGCTCCCACCGCCGTGCGAGCCGACGTGGTCCTCGCCGGCCGGCGCTGCGGCGACGCCTGGGTGGCCACCGGCGGCCGTCGGGTCACGACGCGCGTGTGCCCGCACGGCGAAAGCACCGGGATCGCTCTCCCGGCGCGCTCGCTGGCGGTCCTGACGATGCCGGCGGCCGTCACAGCCCGCGCCGCCGAGCGTCACGGCTGAGCTCGCGCGCGATCTGGGCGGGCTCCGTCCGCCTGCGCAGCTCGTCGATCCTCTCGGCCTCGAGTTGCGACTGGCGATACACGGCGTCCTGGAGTCCCTCCAACGCCCGCTCGAGGTGCTCCATGCGCGCCTCGAGCGTCTCGACGCGGTGCTCCCAGGCGGCGTCGGGCACCTTGGGCGCATCGCCGGCCGCCGACCGCGGACGGGCCCCCTTGCGCTGCCTCGCCACTGCCTCGCACCTCCAGGCCCTCTGGTGGGGTGTCGCGCGAGAGGAAGAGGGAACGAGACCCAACGGCGAGTGCGGCTGGCCCCGCAGGTCTCGATCGTGTGCCTGGAGCTCCGCGCCTCCGCGCCGGTGGCGCTTCGGTGGCTTTCGGGCTCCTGGCGGAGGTCCTGCCCGCAGGGTCAGCTCGCGGGCATCCACGTTACTCCGACTGCGGCCCCGGCGCGAACATTGCGCACTGGCGTAGGCTGGAGGTGTGGATGACGACGCGATTCGCCCTCTGATCACGCGACTGGCGCGTCCTCACCCGTCCGGTGGGACGGTCATCGAGCGCGCCGCCCTGCTCGCGGAGGGCGCCGACTTCGCCGAGGTCATGGAGTGGGTCATCGCCCACGGCGGCAAGCCCGAGGCGATGGTCGCCGCCGCGCCGCGGCGCGGCCTGTACAGCTCGCGCGTCGACGACAGCGGCGGAAGCGCCACGCCGACGCCGCTGCGCTTCGTGCTGCCGGCGGGTGTGCTGAGCTGAGCTGCGCTCAGCCCCACTGGGCGGCCCTTACCACCAGGAGATGACGATGCGCTTTGCGATCGACGAGGACAACGACGACCGGTTCCACTGGCGGCTGATCGGCGACGACGGGAGCTACCTCGCGGTCTCGGCCGTGAGCTTCGCCTCGGCGAAGGACGCCCGCCGAGCCGCCCACGACGTGCACCTGCACGCCGGGTCGGCCACCGGCACCGACGGCAAGGGCTGAGCCGGGGAGGACGGCGCCCGCGGCGCTACAGTGGGTGGTGCCGGTCAGCGAGGCAGGCAGCACTGCTCTGTCGGACCGGCACGGGATGCCGACCTCCCGCCCAGGGGCCGGTAGGAGCGCGCCGCGCAGGCGCGCCGCGCCGGTGTCGCCGGCGGGAAGGAGACGACATGGTCGTCTATGTGATCCTCGCGCTACTGCTCGCGGTCGTCGC